>CAWKAM010000012.1:0-82956 GCA_963847605.1 uncultured delta proteobacterium
CATCAGAATCATGGCCACCTCTTGGGTGATGTACCCGCACTTTTTCTAATAGCTATTGTGCTGGCAGCTTTAACACCCCGAGGTGAAAAAGCTGGAGCCCTCCAAAGGGAGTCTGGTAAATAGAATTTTACCTAAAATCAATCTGCAAAAAGTATTGATATCGTGCCAGAGGACACGCTCTGGTATGAAGTGAGCGGCTTCTTATGTATCAACCCAAGATCTTCAGTTTTCTGTCATCCTAAAACCGAGAAGAAATCGAAGAAATATTCACTATGGGCAAAGCGATGATTTTGCATGAATCATTACTCTGGGAAGAGGTTGTTTTTGATAGTTTAACAGCCAATCTATGGAATTTGAGATGAACAGGTAATTGTGCAGATATCATCTGGAGATCATAAGTTTTCAGGTATTGAAAACCAAGAAGTTATCACATCAACCTACTCTCTAAGAAAATAATCTCTGATCCTACTATTTGTCCCCGGGGGCTTGGAATATGGTGCAAAACTCTTTTCGTGTGGTTATTTACATAAAGTCCATGGCCTTTATGGACAGGGCTTCGTTGACACCGTCTTCTATCATGCTTGCCCTTGCATCCCGGTACATCTTCTCGATGGGATATTCCTTGGCCAGGCCGTAACCACCGAATATCTGCATGGCATCGCTCGCAACACATGTAGCTGTTTCAGTGGAAAGGCACTTGGCAGCGACTGCATGGGCAACTGCCGGGGCAAACGGATTCAGCTGGTTGTACAGGGCCATCCTGCGGGCGTTTGCCCTGGCAGCCTCCACCATGGTAAACATCTTCATGAGTTTGAGCTTGATGGTGGGGTGCTCGCAGATGGGCCTGCCGCCTTGAATCCTCTGCTTTGAATACCTGAACGCCTCGTCGAACACTGCCTTGGCAAGCCCGGCAAAGACTATGGCCATACCGCCATTGACATTGGCCAGCCCTTGCCCGCCCGAGGCATTGATGAAATCCGGATAAGGGATGACCATATAGTGCTTCGGGATCCTGGCATCCTCAAATATAATCGACCCCTGATTCAACGGCCTCTGGCCCATCTTGTCCAGGGGCTTACCACGGGAAATCCCAGGCAGGTCCAGGGGGATGATAGCCAGGCCCTGGCCCTGCATGCCTCTTGATGGGTCAAGTGCCACATGGAGAAGTGCATGGGTGGCAATGGTTCCATTGGAAACCCATGCGGATTTTTCACCGTTCACGATATATTCATCTCCCTTCAATACTGCTTTTACCGAAGGGCCGGACTTCGGGTTATTACCCCCGAGACTCCAGTCAGTGCCGTGATCCGGTTCTGTAATGGCCCAGCATCCGATCATCCTGCCTTCCTTGTCATTACAGAAATCCTGGGCAAGCTGCTGCATTTCGGGCATAGGAAACATGGCAGCATAGTTAAACGGCATGCATGCTACTCCCATGCTAATGGCCAGACCGGCATCTCCATAGCCGAGTTGCTCTGCGATCAGGATGCCCGCCATAGGGTCCCTGTCTTCCGCCATGCCGCCGCAGGCCCTGGGTATCTGCATCGTGTGAAGGCCCAACTCCCTGAAGCCCTTCATGACATCCCACAGCACCGAGCCTTTCGCGATCACATCCTCAGGATTCGGGAGCTTGTCCAGGGCAATACCTGCCGGCCGCATGACCTCCATGCTGAACTTCTCCACCTGGTTCAACATAGTCTTCATCTCGCTGCTCACATTGATATCGATTTCACGGTATGTCATTGAACACCCTCCTATCCGCTCACATGCCCGCCGCGTCCCATGAAATAAATTGCAATAAGGGACAGGATAATATTGTGCTACGACCGGTCTCTCATCCATTCATGCCAAAAGTCTCTTCCCTCTCCTCGGGGATCGGGAGATAGAGAGGGCGGAGGCATGATGATCATCTGCGGGATATGATGCAGCACCTCTACATATGTTATTTCATGTCCCATTTCAGGAAGGCATAGGGGGCGAACTGCATGAAGTCAGCCTCGGCTACCACCTTCCCTCCGAGCATGGAATTGTCACCCACAGTATACAGCGCGCCGAGCATCTTCACGACCTCGACCTCAGCCCAGGGGTCGTAATCTGACGGCTTCAGGATGATCTCTGCTTCTCCGAACAGCATCTGCTTGGGCCTGAGGACCGTTTCCTGCCTGACGAGGCGTGGGTTATAATCGAACGAGCCGCCTTCCGGAGCCGGGAAGTACTTGAAATTGTACGAAATCCCCTTTATCGATCCGTCATCGCCTGCAGCCATGCTCATGAGTCTCTCCTGAGCCTGGACATCATTAAACTTTCCGGTCAGCCTCGCCCGTACTTCCATGAATCTGACCCCGCGGCGCTCAGTCCAACCGCTTACCGTCTCTCCCTGCCGTGTAATGTCGATATCCGCTATCTTCTTGGGGAATCCGTAAACTTCTCGTCCACCCGCCATGGCAATGTCATTGGTCACCGGCATGGCCAGGCAGTAATTCCCTTCCTCGCCATTATAAGCGGCACGTATGAACAGGGCGCTCTCCTTGTATACGACATCGAAATTGGTCCTCGGATAGTTTGCGACGAATGCCATGGCAACAGGCTCTCCGGTAGGCTTTAATGGAGCCGGCAGCAGCCTGGCGATAATCTCAGGCTTAGTCTCCCAGAAGACGGTGAGCATCTCGGCATCGTAAAAGTCGGTAGTTGCCCTTATATTGGCCATGATTTCCTGAAGCGATTTTACGAAACCCATAAGTTATCCTCCTCCTTCAGAAATTATGCGCTCTGTAATTGGTCATTATTGCTTGGTTTATTTTGAATTGCAACCTCATAATTATGCAAATTTTCCCAACTCTTTGATAATGTTCCCAGAGGGCATGTCTCACAGATATTCCCGGCAAGTCCGGTTCCACACAAGGGACAGCGCATCGATACCCCTATTCAACCTGCATAACTACGGTGTCGTTAGGGTGGCTGCGGCGGTAGTCATCCACAAGCGCCATGGTTCGATCCTGCAACTCCCTGGAATAGAGCTTGCCTACAAGCCCCTCTCGGACCTTCTTTGAGGCCTCGAAGACAAACTGCATATCCTTGTTCTTGGGGTCAATGGGAACAATGATGATCCCTGACTTCTTCAGGAGCGCTAAGGATTTTGCATCTTCTTCCCTTGTGACCCTGATGAGCTTGTCCTGTTCATTCTTGGCAATATCCAGCATGATCTTCTGGCTGGCAGGCGTTATTTTGTCCCATACGCTTTTGCTGATAATCGTAGCCCCCAGAAGGTTGCCCGTGGGGTAGCTCGACATGTACTTGAACCGCGAATACCACTGAAATGCAACGGCACCGAACGGGGTGCTGTTCGCGCAGTCGATCATGTTCGTGGAGAGCGATGTAGCAACATCAGATATGGACAGGGACGCAGGTGATATGCCAAGGGCGGCAAACATGGCCTGTCCGATGGGTTCTCCCTCCATGGTCCACCACTTTTGCTTACGTGCTATCTCCAGTGAAAGCAAAGGTTCTTTCGAGAAGGTATAGAGAAACCCGAGATCCATCCATCCGAGAACCTTGAAACCCTTCTCTTCAAAAAGCTTCTCCATGGAGGGCTGCAGCTTTGCCCTGACATACCCCACTTCTCCATAATTCCTGAAGAGGTAGGGGACCTCCGTAATCCTCACCTCAGGGACAATAAGTCCCAGACCCGGCCCCATGAAACCGCCGCCGTGGAGTTGGCCGAGCTTGATCTTCCTGAGCATGTCCTTTTCATCACCCTGGACACCACCCCAGTACATCTTGAATGCCACCTCATTATTGGTCTTCTCCTTGATCTGTTTTCCGATCTCATCAAAGTAATTTGCAATATTGCTGCCTTTTGGCGCAATGGACGCCATCTTGATGACGACCTTGGGCTCATCGGCAGCAAAACAGATGCCCGCTGCAGTGAAGAAAACTATTCCAACAGTAAGTATCATTCCCAATCTTTTCATCATCGACGCCCCCATTATGCTCCTGTAACCTAGAAATACGTATCAATATTGCCCAAAAGGACCTTTGCCTTCCTCTTGGCCAGTTCGTTGGCAAAGGCCATGTCCGGATATGTATCGCTCGGAGTCTGGATGATCTTCTCAAGGGTCTTGACGAACAGGTCGCGGTCCTGGACCTGATAGGCATAAAACTTTGCATAAAAGTAATACATGAGCAGCATCTTTCCCCCCGAGATTTCAAATGCCTTATCGAAATGCTGCTTAGCCTTTAACGTGTTGTCACCAAGCATCTTCGGCAGGGAGGCATAGTATGCCCCGAGTGCGGCATGGGCGCTCCCATAGTAAAATGTCTCGTCAACCTCGACCACCCGTTGCAGCATGTCTACAGCCTTGGGTAAGTCCATCATGGCCTGTGGGTCATTGGGATTCAGCCCGATCCAGGCAAGCCAGCTGTTGGCGGTCCAGAAGAGCGCAGGCACGTCACCTGCGCCGAAACTATAGAGCATCTGCTTGAAGGCGGGCTCCGGCCCATCAAGGGCCTTGGAGAAATTTGAATATCCCTTCAAGACGCGGAACCCATAATCCCTGGCCCTGAGGTAGAGGAGTCCGGCCCGCTCCTTGTCCGTATCCTCCACAAAGGCATTTGCGTATCCGAAGTAGCTTTCAGCCGCCCGTAGAATCAATGTGTCATCCGGTACTGCCATGATGAAACCGTCGAGTTGGACAAGGCTTGCGGGCATTGCATCCCGCATCAAATCGACATCCGGGTTCATGTTCACCGCGGTTCTCATGTCATCCATGATAGGGTACATGGATCATACGGTCATGACCTTTAGGCTACAGCCGGGAAGGGCCAGTAAAAGAATAAGCATTATTCCTGGAATAGATATTCCCCTTGAAGCCATAAGCCCTCCTTCCATGAAACTAATACATGGATATATAAAACACAGAGCATGGTGTGCTCACTGAATTAATTTCAAATTAAAAATGAGGCCAGAGTTCATTTTTTCTTGATGAAAAATAATTCACTCTGACCCTATTTTCTCCTAAAATCAATCTGCGAAAAGTATTGATATCGTGCCGGAGGACACGCTCTGGTATGAAGTGAGCGGCTTCTTATGTATCAACCCAAGATCTTCAGTTTTCTGTCATCCTAAAACCGAGAAGAAATCGAAGAGATATTCAGTTGGAATCATGGTCAAGGACTACCACGGATAACCCAACTTTGAGAAATATGGGTGCCACGGGCAAAGCTCAAAGAGCTTGCCCGTGGGGCGTGATTATAAAAGAAAAGGACCTATCCTGATTTCACACATACCTTTTTTATGCCATGAAGGACTCGACTACTTCCGGTCAATGACCTACTCAACCAGTACTTTCCTCACAGGATTCTGAAGGATATAATCGATCATCTAAATAAGCGTGTCTAGGTTTCGGCAGCAAGAGAAGGTCAATTTTGGGGTGTTAACGAGCAGATTCAAATGCCTAACTTCTTTCCTGAAAACATACCATATGGGTGAAGATTGTGTGCTGGTGTTGAATTCTCCTGTCCCACGGGCAAGCCTTTCAGGCTTTGCCCGTGCCACCCAAGCAGGTCTACTTTCTATCCCTGCCACCCGCCCGGCATAATCTGCACTCTGATATAGATTTGATACAAAGTTCATGATATAAAATAAGAGGTTATACGCTTACGATACCACATTATGAAATTAGATAATCTAGTTCAATGAGAATGGGGAGGTACTGCAGTATGGAAATTAAAAAATGTCCTTACTGTTTCACTGAAATGGATTCGAGGGCCAGCGTTTGTCCTTCCTGTAGAAAATAAATTGGCTCTGCAAATAGCAAGGGGGTTGCAAGAAAATATTACAGCTTATGGTCTTTACTGGGCGTAATATTGATGTTGTTTATTTTAATATTAATTTATGGCCCAATTATTGGAAACATCAAAGACTCAAAGAACCCTGTGCCAGACGAAATCAAAATGAAAGTCCCAGAACAATCTTCTCAAGACATTATCCATCAGCCTTTTGAAATTGTTGGGATATATAAGAGGAGCACATTCTCAATAGTTGTTCCAAAGGATACTTCTGATCAGCAATTGATAAATTTAATCTATGATCTTAAAAAAAGCTAGAGAGGGAAATTATCTAAACAAGTATTTCCCCCCAACTACTTCTGGAGGCACATTGGGTAATTATGCCACTATTAGTATATATGTATTCTCTGACAAGAACAAAGCATCGACTACTTTATTATCAAGGTATATGGAATGTAGTTCAGATAGTAAATCAGATATAAAGTTTGAGCAGAAGTATGCTGAGAATGTCTCAGCATACTATTTTTACAATGTCAGTAATGAAGAATTTGGATGCTTAGGTTTGAGAGATTTAGACGTTAAACCGACACGGAAATATAAAAAATTGTTTGGAAGAAATGTTCCTTATTGATACAGATACAACTATAATCTAAAATCATAGAGTTCGTGCCAAGAGTGACACTAAGGCTCTCTTGAATATTTCGTTGGTTGATCTTCACATATCCACGGGCTATGCAGCCCCCTTGATTCTTCTCAGATCTACCTCGCTGAAAACACTTCCACTTATCCATTGCCAAGGCCGGCATCCGGCGACGGAACGGGCATGATCCTCTGCAAAGTCCTTGCATTTTCCGTGCATGCTGTTAGCCTTTTACGTAAAAGCATGTCGTTGTTTATTATTCGGATCTGATCGTTTTCAAGGGGAGGATGGCATGAAGAGATCATTGCGATGGCTGCTCGGGGTCCTTGGCGTGCTCGTTGTCCTTGGCTGTGGTGCATTCACCTTCCTGATGCTCGAGGTGGCGCCCGTGGGCACGGCCTATACGGCCAAGCGCATGTGCTCCTGTGTCTTTGTGGCGCATCGCGACCCTTCCTCGGTGCTCCGTGAGGAGCTCGGCAAGTATGGCTACATCGGTACGGACATAGACTACAAAATCAAGACCGTGACCGGTTCCATACTCGGCATGGCAAAGCGAACGGCCTTATACCGGGATGGGCTCGGCTGCACCCTTGCCGTGGGTACGAGTGTTGAGGCTCTCAGAAAACAACGTGCCGGGTTTACGACTGTCCAAAAGGATAGGGAAAATATCCCCTGGCCCGACGGTGACTTGATTCGGGACGAACCTCTGCCCAAGATCATCGAGGGCTCGAAGCTCAAAAAGGTCGTAGAGGCGGCCTTCAGTGAGCCTGACCCTGCAAGGCTCCGCAGGACCCGGGCCGTGATCGTGCTCTATGACGGCAGGATCGTTGCCGAGCGTTACGCCCCAGGGTTTACCAGAGACACCCCGCAGCTTGGCTGGTCCATGACCAAGAGCGTAACGAACGCCCTGGTGGGCATCCTCGTCAAGCAAGGTAGGCTCAGGCTGAAAGACCCGGCTCCTGTGCGTCAATGGCGCTCCCCCGGCGACCCCCGCGGCTCCATAACCTTAGACGAGCTCATGCGCATGAGCAGCGGGCTCAAGTTCAAGGAAGACTACAAAGACCCGTTCTCGGACGTGGTTCGGATGCTCTTTTTACGGTCCGATGCCGGGGCCTTCGCCGCCTCGATGCCCCTGGAGGTCGCGCCTGATTCCCGCTGGCAATACTCGAGCGGGACCGCGAACATCATATCGCGCATTATCCGTCAAACTCTAGGCGGCCCTCTGCGCGATTATTTCGCCTTTCCCCACCATGCACTGTTCGATAAGATCGGTATGGCAAGTGCCGTCATGGAGCCCGACCCCTCCGGCACCTTCGTGGGCTCTTCTTTCATGTATGCAACCGCACGCGACTGGGCGCGCTTCGGCCTGCTCTGTCTCGACGACGGTGTATGGCATGCAGAGCGCATCCTGCCCGAGGGGTGGATGAAGTACAGCACAACCCCCACACCCAAGGCCCCCAAGCGCAAGTATGGCGCCCAGTTCTGGCTGAATACAGGTGATCCGGGTAAACCGGATGAAAGGTGGATGCCCGAGGCACCACCTGACATGTACTCCATGGCTGGCTTTGAGGGACAGTATGTATCCATGGTGCCTTCGAAAAAACTCGTCATCGTCCGCCTCGGGTTGAGCGATCCCGATGAGAACTGGGACCAGGGCCGGTTTATCGCTGATATAGTGTCTGCGGTCAGGTAGGAGCGCCTTTATCTTAATCACCCGGATATATACGCATAATTACCTGGGTGCCTTGACATAAACAAAGAAAGGGGCTAGTCAATCGACATATCGATGATAATCGAAATATGCACACGATCCGCACCATTGAGGAGATGAGATGCCGAGGGCAAAGTCTACAGACAAGCAGTTTGACAAGGAGGCTCTTGTTGAGGCATTCAAGGCACTTTCCAACAAGAACCGTCTGATCATCTTCGAGCAGATAAGGATGGGCTGCGGCAAGGCCAGGCTCGATGGTGATAACCGTCTGGCTGTATGCACCGTGGCAAACGCCGTGAATATCGTCCCCTCGACCATCTCGCATCACATCAAGGAGCTCAGGCGGGCACACCTGATCCGCTGCGAGAGGCAAGGCCAATCAATCCTCTGAACAGCGAATGAAGAGACCATCAGGTCGATGGTCCGATACCTCACCGGCGAGGACAAACCCTGATCGGGATCGGGCCTCTTAACAGAGCTAATGCCAATATAGCCCTGCACTAAAATTTTTCCACAAAAAGTATTGACAATCACGTACCGAGAGATTATTAGATATTTCGATATGTTTCGATATATCTAATATCAACTACCTGCCACCCATGGGTGAAAAGGAGTAGGCCGCGATGCATGTCGGGAGACTCAGAGAAGGGTATTGATCAGGGTGGGGCAAGATCATGCATGGAGGCTTCCATACAAATTAACCAAGGAGGTGTATTATGATGGACAAGGCAGGAAAGGAAAAGATGTTCGGCCTCATGATGGACATGTGCTGCAAGGGCATGTCCGAAGAGGATAGGTCGAAGATGAAGGAACAGATGGAGGCATGCTGCAAAAACATGGCATCCATGATGTCTCAATTCAAGGACATGTGCAAGGGCATGCCCGAGGGATTCAAGGCATGCTGCGGTCAGATGGACTTCTCTGAATTCACGAAAGGATGCTGTGGCGGAGAAGGCAGTGAAAAGGCAAAGGCCTGATGTGCAGCGATGGCCGGTGAGGTCACTATGAGCAGGATTAAAGCCACTATGCTGATCTATGCAACCATGTCTTTCGGTCTTGGTTCACTGATCATGTTTTCCCTGTTCCTCTTCCTGGGCTCGTTCACCCTGATCGATCTTGGGCTGGACAGATCAAAGGACCTGGCGGCTGATGCGCTCCTTTCCCTGCTCTTCTTTCTCCAGCACAGCATCATGGTCAGGCAGCTCGTCCGGAAGCGGCTCACCAGGATCATCCCTGACACATTCTACAGCGCCTTCTATGCCCTTACATCAGGCATGGCCCTGCTCGTAGTGATGCTCCTCTGGCAGAAGACCCCAACACCTCTTTTTACAGCAGAGGGTGCATCCTACTGGCTCCTTCGCATGCTGTTTTTCCTGTGTATAGCAGGATTTTTCTGGGGAAACAGGTCGCTGGGGTCATTCGATCCATTGGGGGTAAAGGTCATAAGTCGACACATGCGGGGAAAGATATCCGTGCAGATGCCGCTGAAAGTCCAGGGCGCCTACCAATGGGTGAGGCATCCCCTCTACTTCTTTTCACTGATCATGCTCTGGTCCTGCCCCATAATCACTGCCGACAGGCTGCTCTTCAACCTCATGTGGACTACCTGGATCATTACAGGGACGGTCCTGGAAGAGCGCGACCTTGTCCGTGAGTTCGGCCAGCAGTACCGGGAATATCAGAAAATGGTGCCCATGATCATACCCTATAAAATCCCTGCCCGAATGGATTAGGATTTTATATCGGACTGCAGGCAAATGAAAAAGTGATTGTTCCTCGGGCAGGATAAAAATGTTGCAAATTCGGCCCGGGCTTAGTAAATAATTATTACTAATTTACTATCTAGTAATTTAGTAATGACTGGAATGGAGACGGCTGACCATGAAAAGGGTGCAAGAAATAAAATCGGATGCCGCCATAAACAAGGCAACAATCCTCAAGGCGCTTGCACACCCGGTGAGGGTCAGGATCTTCGAGGCCCTTGCGGGTGGAGAAAAAACAGTGGGTGATATCGTTCAGATCGTTCAGGAAAAAGACGCCAATACCTCCCGCCACCTTGCGGTGCTCAGAACAGCAGGCCTGGTAGCCACGAGGAAGGAAGGCCTGAATGTCTACTACTCCAACAAGATGCCATGCCTGATCTCCATGCTTTCCTGTGTGGACCAGGCAATATGCACCATCGCGGACGAGCACATGAAGATCGCATCCTGCGTCAGGAAGTAAACAACAGATATTATCCTAAGACACATGCAGGAGGTTTCTTATGAGTAGTTCATCGAACCCGGGAATCATGAAGAGACTTTCGTTTCTTGACCGATATCTCACGCTCTGGATCTTCCTGGCCATGGCCTTTGGGGTCCTGCTGGGGTATTTCGTGCCGGGAGTTGCATGGTTCTGGGACCGCTTCAGCGTGGGTACGACCAACATCCCCATAGCCATCGGGCTCATCCTCATGATGTACCCACCCCTGGCCAAGGTGCGCTATGAGGATTTTAACAAGGTCTTCAGGAACTACCGGGTCCTGTCTTTAAGCCTTATCCAGAACTGGATCGTGGGGCCTGTTGTCATGTTCTTTTTGGCCATCATCTTCCTGCATAACTATCCCGGCTACATGGTGGGTGTTATCCTGACAGGTCTTGCCCGATGCATAGCCATGGTGCTCGTGTGGAACGATCTGGCAGAGGGCGACCCGGAATATGCCGCAGGCCTGGTGGCGCTCAACGCCGTGTTCCAGGTGCTCTTCTACTCCGTCTATGCATGGATCTTCATCACGGTCCTGCCGCCGCTCTTCGGGCTCTCGGGCCAGATCGTAAAGGTAACCATCAGCGAGATCGCGAAAAGCGTGTTTATCTACCTGGGGATACCCTTTTTCGGGGGGATGTTCACCCGCTATATACTGATCCGGGTCAAGGACAAGACCTGGTACCATGAACGCTTCATACCCAGGATCAGCCCCATAACTCTTGTAGCATTGCTCTTTACCATTGTGGTCATGTTCTCGCTCAAGGGCAAGTATATCGTTGAGATTCCGCTGGATGTGGTGCGCATCGCCATCCCGCTGCTGTTCTATTTTGTCTTCATGTTCCTGGTGACCTTCTTCCTGGGTAAAAGGCTTGGGGGCAATTACCCGCAGTGCGCTACAGTCGGCCTGACCGGATCATCCAATGACTTCGAGCTGGCCATCGCCGTTGCAGTAGCCGTGTTCGGCATCCAGTCCCAGGTGGCCTTCGCCACGGTCATCGGCCCGCTCGTCGAAGTGCCCGTGCTCATCATGATGGTGAACCTCTCGCTCTACTTTAAGAAGAAATACTTTTATTTGAGTCATTGAGAAAAATAATTATTTAGAAAGGAGAAAACGATGGCAGGCATGAACATCAAGGTCTTGGGTCCTGGCTGCATGAACTGCAAAAATCTTCTGGAGACCACCAAACAGGCGGTGAAGGAGCTGAATGTGGATGCCTCAATCGATTATGTGACCGACATGAAGGAGATCGCGAAGTACATCATGAGCACGCCGGGTCTGGTTATCGATGAACAGGTCGCCCACAAGGGCAAACCCCTGCCGGATCTGGAAAAGGTGAAGGCGCTGATAAAGAGCCATATAAAGTGATTCTTGAGACATCACCATCTTGTTATTTTAAGAGACAATCTACAATATGTGATGAGGAATGATCGATGCAGGCTGAAGAGAACATAACAAGAATCATCAACGGGGCTGGGCCGATGAAAACACCTTTCATGAAGTGGATCATGTGGGCCGCGCTCCTCGGTGTGTTATGGTGGGTAGTATACCGATCGCTGCAGCCCTTTGCGGATTGGATCACCTATACCGTGTTCGGCCTGTCCCGGACCAGCCGCATCGGCAGCGCCCTATTCTTCTTCGCCTTTGAGGCGCCCAAGGTGCTCATGCTTCTGACGCTTATCGTCTTTATAGTGGGTATCATCCGCTCGTACTTCACACCGGAGCGCACCAGGCAGATCCTGGCTGGCAAGCGTGAATCCGCAGGAAACGTCCTGGCGGCTATGCTGGGCATCGTGACGCCGTTCTGTTCGTGCTCGGCAGTGCCGCTTTTCATGGGCTTCGTGCAGGCAGGCGTGCCCCTGGGGGTGACCCTTTCCTTCCTCATCGCAGCACCCATGATCAATGAGATCGCAGTAGTCCTCCTGTTCGGCATGTTCGGGTGGAAGGTAGCTTTTGTGTACATAACAACAGGGCTCATCATCGCCATCCTGTCCGGGTTTGTCATCGGCAGGCTCAAGCTCGAACGGTTTGTTGAGGACTGGGTGTACGAGATGCAGGCGGCACAGGTGGATGCGGATATGCCCGGCCTTGTCTTTACCGAGCGCATCATGATGGGCAAGGCCGCGCTCATCGAGATCGTCGGGAAGGTGTGGCCCTATGTCCTGGCAGGCATCGCCGTAGGGGCAGGGATTCACGGTTATGTCCCCGAGGGGTTCATGGCCTCCTTCATGGGAAAGGGCGCATGGTGGGCGGTGCCTGCAGCGGTTCTCCTGGGAGTTCCCATGTACTCGAATGCAGCCGGCATCATCCCCATAGTGCATGCCCTGCTTGAAAAAGGGGCGGCTCTCGGCACCGTGCTGGCGTTCATGATGGCGGTCATCGGACTTTCTCTGCCTGAGATGATCATCCTGCGCAATGTGCTCAAGAAGCAGCTCATCGCTGTCTTTGTCGGGGTTGTCGCAACCGGGATCATTGCTGTCGGCTATTTGTTCAACTTCATATTCTAATCTGATTCCAATTCTCAATCAAAGCGCTATCTTTGTTGGCTTCGTCATCGGCTCCTCGACGTACTGTTGATGTACGCCTGCGTCGCCTCTTCGTTGCCGCATCGATATAATCTTTGATTGGGAAATGGAATAGGCACAAGACCCTTGACAAAAAGTGTTTTAGTTGTATAATACAACCATGAAGCATGTGATATTATCTAAGGATCGGGAAATCCTCTCCATCATGGCTGAGCTGTCGAAAGTAGTCCGCTGCTGCCGTCAGGACGAGGTTTTCTGCGAAGATGTGACATATACCCAGTTCATCATCATGGATACTGTTGAGAGGAACCGGACATTGAACATGGCAAGCCTGCATGATGCGTTATCCGTTGATAAGAGCACCACGACACGCCTTGTCGCACCGCTCATCAAGCGGAACCTGATCGTTCGGGATAAGGCGGATCACGATTCGCGGGCTGCCACATTGAAGCTGACAGAGGAGGGCAGAGAGGTTCATGGGAAGGTCTGGCAATGCCTCTTGTCCTTCATACGGGCCGTTCAGAATGAGATACCCCAAGAGAAGAGGGAAGAAGTCCTTGAAGGGGTCCGTATGTTCCTCACGGCAATGCAGAATGTTTCCGCCACACGGTGCGAGGGAGATGCCGGGACGGTCCGATGCAAGTGCTCGGCAATAGTTTGAAAGGTGTGCATGGATCAATTCTCTCTTAAAGGTGAAGATATGACTGAAAAAGAGTGTTCAGAAAGCCGGCCCGATACAAAGGTCCTTTTGCCCATGGCGCCCTATCCGGCAGATGGAGCGGCCGCGATAAAGCCACCCCGCCTGGATCAGCCGTGTGTGAGCGGTTGGTTGGAAGGGCCTTTAGGAAAGGTCCCCCGGGTGACTGCTTCTTTGAAGCGGGAAGATCGCTGGGGCACCATCAAGGCCCGATTCGGTGTGGGGAGGATGCACTATACCGTCGATCCCGGACTCTATGCCCTGGGACAGCCCCATGAGGATTCCCCGGTACTGGTGACGGCCAACTATAAGATGAGCTTCGACAGCCTCCGGGTATCTCTGCCGGGTAGAAATGCATGGATTCTTGTCCTGGACACCAAGGGGATCAATGTCTGGTGCGCAGCAGGCAAGGGGACATTCGGAACCGAGGAACTCTTACGCCGCATCTCTGCAAGCGGCTTGAAAGACATGGTCAAACATCGTGACCTGATCCTGCCGCAACTTGGCGCGCCTGGTGTAGCGGCCCATCTGGTAAAGAAATTTTCAGGGTTTAAGGTTCACTATGGACCGATCCATGCCGGTGACCTCCCCGCCTATCTCGATGCCGGGATGAAGGCGACACCGGCGATGAGGCTGAAGACCTTCCCCCTGAAAGAACGAGTGGTACTCATCCCGATAGAGCTTATTGAAGCCATCAAGGCCGCCCTGATAATCATCCCGGTCATGCTGATCATCATCGGATTCAGCGGCCGTGAGGGGTTCATGCAAAATATCCAGGGAGATGGTAGTATTTTCTCATCATTGCCATTCTGGGGGCTATTTTTGCCGGGACAGTGCTCAATCCCATCCTCCTTCCGTATCTGCCGGGCAGGGCCTTCACAACAAAGGGGTTCACCCTCGGTTTCCTCACGGCCTTGGTTTTGCTCTACACGTGGGGATACTCTATTCGATCATTTAAGGGGTTACTCTGGGTTGCAGCCTGGCTGCTGATGATTTCAGCCATTGCCGCGTACCTGGCAATGAACTTTACCGGTGCTTCAACGTACACATCCCTATCCGGGGTGAAGAAGGAAATGCGCTGGGCCCTGCCCCTGGAGATAGGGACAGGGGTTTCCGGACTCGCCGTGTGGTTTGTATCAAGATTTGTTTTTTAGGAGCACACTATGCAGAAGCTCGTTTATCTTAAGAATGTTGCAACAGTACAGGTCGATGAAAACAAGTGCACCGGATGCGGGATGTGCCTGGAGGTCTGTCCCCATGAGGTTTTGAAGATGAACGGCAAAAGGGTGCATGTCCAGCATAGGGATGCCTGTATGGAGTGCGGTGCATGCAGCCGAAACTGTCCTGCCGGTGCGGTGTCCGTCCAGGCCGGGGTGGGTTGTGCGGCTGCTGTCATCAATGGCATGCTTGGACGCCATGATTCTGCATGCTGCTGTGTCGTCGGAACCTAACAAATCGTCGGCGAATACGTCCGGAGGGTCATGCAGCTGCTGATCCGGGTAATGTTTCTACCCCGTATTTCAACCCCTTCTCAATGAGATAGGGGCATAGTTCCTGTCAATCCTCCAGGCAATTGCAGAACTCCTCTTCTATTTATCCTACGAAATGTATCTTGAGTAGGGATGCCCCGAGTCATAATCCAGCATGACGGCCGAAAATGGGTCGCGCCTGAAGGCGCTCCTACAGCAATATGCTGTATGTTGTAGGAGCGGCTTTAAGCCGCGACAGCTGAATTGGACGCACTTTACGTGCGCTCAAAGAGTGCGATACATGGATGTATCGTACCAAAGAAACGCCAGTTCTTTATCCATCATTCCTTAGAGCCTGTATACCCGCTGTGCATTTTCAAAGAGGAACAGCCTTTTCGCCTCTTCATCGAGACCCAGATCATCGAGCCCTTCCAGGCATTTCGATGGAGTGATCATGGGATAGTTCGTACCGAACATGACCTTTCTGCGGCCGTGTTTCCTCATGTAGCCGATGAGCTCTTCGGGAAAACGCTTTGCCGTGTATGCCGAGGTGTCGATGTATACATTCTTGTACTTCGTAGCCAATGCGATCATTTCCATGGTCCAGGGGTATCCGATATGCCCGCAGACAAGCCTCAGCTCGGGAAACTCAAGGGCAACCTCATCTACATAGGGGATGGGCCGCCCCGGATCAGATGGACAGAGCGGGCCCGTATGCCCCACCTGAAGGCCCACCGGGATGTCCAGCTCGATGCACTCTGCATAGAGGGGATAATATCGTCTGTCATTGGGAGGCAGGTTCCACAACCACTGCACGATCCGCAGGCCCTTGAACCCCAGGCCCTTGACACACCTGCGCAGCTCACGGATTGCCTCCATAGGCCTGTACAGATCCACTGAGCCTATGCCCACGAACCGGTCAGGATAGCGCTGTACAATGGCAGACACCTCATCATTGGTGATGAGCGGTCCATGAGGCCCCCACCAGGAACAGATGAGGCCGGTCTTCACGTCGCCCTGGTCCATGGCGCTCATGGTGAATTCCACAGGGATATCTTCAGCGACCTTTTCTATGCCCATCCATCGCCTCAGCGTCTCAAACATGGGATGATTGATAAAAGCGAGCGTGGGGTGCTGCATCCAGACATCGATTATCTTTTTTTCATGTGCCATGTTTCCTCCTTTGTGTGAAAGAGATCCTTTTTCATCCTATGGATCACGGGAAAAAGAACCTGACCTCGCCGCTGCATCTTCCTGAAGTGTGCATGAGGCAGCCATCAAGACCTGCCGGTACACTGCATTCGACCCCCATGCTTTCAATCCAGCAGATACGCGGTACAAAACCCCGCACTCATAGTTGTCAATGACTCCCAGACGCTGCATGCCGGAATAGGCAAAACAGTCCTGGCCGGCCCACTCCCAGCGCAGGATGTTGTTCTCCGGGAAGTGGTAGGTGAACCTCATAAAATCCCCTTTGCTCACGGAAAAGACCGCATTGATGGCGTCTTTGAGCTTATCAAAGGTATCAATGCCCTCCTTGTCGATGCCGAAGAGGCTACAGGCTCGCTTCAGCTCGACAGCTGCAAGTGATTTGATTGCCGCCTTGTTCAGCCGGTTTGCCTCTTGGATCCCATGTGACTGCAGGCAGTGGAAGAACCACATGGCATCGTGCGTCATCCAGTTCTTGATGATATGTTCCTTGAGCGGTAGTACCCCGATCTGCTCCAAGGTTTTCACGGCTCACTCCTTATCAGATGGTTCATTCTTCATATCTTTTTCAATGCCAGTGCCCGCCAGGCAGCATCGGACAGCTCTTCGACAGCCTGATTTATTGGTGTCCTGGCCTCACCTGAAAGATACTGCCGGGTAAACTCCATAGATGGACCCAAGATAAGGGAAATATAGATATCAGGCCCTAAGGATCTGAGTGTACCTTCCTGCAGGTGCCTGGCAAACCAACCGGCAGTATGCTTCATAAATTCCCTGTTCAGGCTCTTGATCTCATCTTCCGTATCAGCCATGAAAACCCAGTGGCGTTTCTCAAATAAATATCGCGACCATTCAGCATTGCCCTCTACCCATTTCAAGTGGTGTTCAATAAGTGCTTTGATGCCTTGCTTTGCGTCCTGCTGATCTTTCAATGCGGCAATCAGGCTTGCCTGATAATCCCGGATCCCCTCCAGATAAACCCTTGAGGCCAGCTGCTCTTTGCTCTTGAAGTGGTGATAGATGCTCCCTGTACTCGCCTTTGAGTGGCGGCGTATGTCAGCCATGCTTGTCTCGGAAAATCCAATCTCCGAGAAGCATGTGAGTGCAGCGGCTATGATAGCATTGCGCCGCATCTCGGTCCCGGCATGTCTGCCCTTTCGGGGTTTCATTTTAGAATTTTATTTTAGAATATTATTCTAGTCAAGTGTTTTTCTGTAATCTTCTGATACATGCCCGGCCACGCAATCTCCATGGCACGGATCCTGATACACCTACAAAAACAACCTGCGTACAGCACATCTATGCATTTGTCGCTATTCCATACTCTGTGTTATTATCCAAGATGATAAGTTCAGATAATCCTTCCGGAGTAGAAGATGAAGAAGATATTTGTTGTCGATATCGGCGGGACAAACAGCAGGTTTGCACTCTTTGAAGTCCATTCCCAATACTCGATGAGTTTGATAAACAGTATCTGGCTCAAGACAGGTGATGCCCGTTCATTCGAAGAATTGATCAAACAACAAGAGATGAACTGCCCCGAACTTATCATATCCGATTGCGATGCATTGGTAGTTGCCGTACCCGGCCCTGTTCTCGATGAGAAAAGGGTGGAAATGGTGAATGTATCCTGGGCGATTGACATCGGGCAGCTGAAAAAATGTTATCATCTACCCATATATTTTATCAATGACTTCATGGCCCAGGGCTATGGTTGTTTATCCCGGGCAACATCCGATCAGATAAAGATCAAAGACGGCAAGTCATGCACGCCATGTGACATAACTGTTGTCGGCGCCGGAACAGGATTAGGACATTGTTATTTGAAATTCGACGGATCAGGAGGGTACATACCTATTCCGGCTGAAGCAGGCCAGATCCCGTATCCTTTCATTAATCAAGAAGAGTTGGATTTCAGGACATTCATCCTGGAAAGAATGAATATACCATACCCCACTGGCGATACTGTTGTTTCGGGCCCCGGTCTTGCGCTGCTGCATAATTTCCTTACCGGTGAAGACCTGGCCCCTGACCAGGTTGCAAGAAAGATCACCCCTGAAAACGATACGACAAAATGGTTTGCCAAATTTTATGCACGTTCCTGTCGAAACTACTGTCTCACCAAACTATCTTCCGCCGGCATGTTATTCATAGTAGGCGGCCTTGCAGGCAACTATCCATTCTTGGTGAACAACAATACCTTCAGGAATGAATTTGTAACCTCAACCCTGAAAAGCCCCTTTCTCGATCGGCTTCCGATATATTTGAACACAAACGAAAATAACGGGCTCTGGGGAGCGGCTTTATATGGATTTCTCCACCTGTAAGATATGATCATGGGCTATAAACCGTCGGTGTCGTTTTTATGATCCGAATCATTGGATATTGACAGATCCTCTGCAAGCTATTATTGAAAATAATATGCAACAAGAGTATCTGAAACCAAGGTGCAAGAGCTGTTCTCCGAATGGCTATTGTGTTGATAAATTAAGCTCATTATTGGTCTCTTCCGGTGGGAGGCTGACGAAAGAACGGCTCTCTTTATTGAAAACTGTTTGCGATATTGAAGGTCACTTTCACCCCTACCATGTGCTCGATCTCCTCAAGGCACAGGGGTACAGCCTGTCGCTGACTACGGTGTATCGGAACCTGGTATTGCTCGTCCAGGCCGGCATAATCCGCAGGGCATCCATACAGGAAGAAACAGCTGCCGGCGGGGTATGGTACGAGCACATCTGGGACCATGAACACCACGACCACCTCGTCTGTTCACGCTGCGGGAAAAAGGTCGAGTTCACCTACCAGGCCATTGAGGTCCTCCAGGAGGCAGTGGCCAGGGAACACGGGTTCGCCCTCGAGGGCCATCATCTGGAGCTCATCGGCATATGCCCGGACTGCCGGAACAAAACCGGCACTGGGGCTAAGCCATGAAACCTTTTATGCCCCTTCACACCCATTCCCTATCATCAAACATGCCCTCTGTTCTGCAGAGTGCAGATACCGACAAGGTATTGAAAGGCTCACCCCGCGATGCAAAAAACCTCGGACACATATAACCAGGAGAAGAATCCTTTTACCTTACTGGAACTGAAGCAAGGTGAAACAGCGGTGATCAAGAGGATCAATGGCGGCAGACACATGACGGCCCGCATGGACGGTTACGGAATCCGCGAGGGGAAACGCATCAGGCTCATCAGGACCGCCCCATTCCACGGCCCATTGCTCGTGGAGGATCTCACATCCGGCGCCCGGATCATGATCGGCCGGGGCATGGCCAAAGCCGTAGAGGTGAGTCCTGAAAAGCCCTCATGAACAGCTCGTCATAGCCCTTGCCGGACAGCCCAACTGCGGCAAGTCCACCATATTCAATGCAGTGGCCGGGTTCAAGGTGGATACCGGAAACTTCGCCGGTACAACGGTATCCTTCACCGAGACAAAGGTGCTCATCGGAAGCAGGACCGCTCGGCTCATCGACCTGCCCGGGACCTACTCCATCTCCTCCCATGACATAGCCGAAAAGGTGGCCCGTGACTATCTGCTCTCGGGCACGGTGGATGTCATCATCAACGTGCTCGACACATCGCTGCTGGCCCGCTCACTGGAGCTCACCATACAGCTTATGGAGATGAACATCCCCATGGTGATCGGCCTGAACATGTTCGACGAGGCCCAGAAAAAAGGCATCGACATAGACCTTGAAAAACTCAAGACCTTGACCGGTGTAGAGGCCGTTCCGGTAATCGCAGTGGACGGCACCGGGGTACGCGAGATTTTCGAGGCGGCGGCCGGGATCGCCCGAGGGGAACCCAAACAGGTTAAGCCTCTTTACGACCGGGATGTGGAGGAGTGCATCTCCACCATAGCGGCCCTCTATCCCTCAAGCCTTAAGGACGGCCTGAAGATGGACGAGCGGTTCGTGATCATCAGGCTCCTGGAGATGGATGAAGATTTCGAACGCATGGTCGGGAAGATGGAGAAAGGTTTCCTTGAGTATGTCATCAAGAAGCGGCAGCAGCTGGCAGACATGCACAACTGGCCCGAGGCGGGGGTGTTCGCGTCGCACCGCCACGCCATCGTGTTCGACCTGTTCGAACAGATCGCAACCGTAAAACACAGGGACGGCATGGAACTCAGGGAAAGGATCGATCATTTCATCATCAACCCGGCAGGCGGCTTTGTAGCGATCCTAAGCCTGCTGTTCGTCATGTTCTATGCATCGTTTAGTCTGGGAGACCTCATCTCGGGCATGATCGAGCACCCCCTGGATGCGCTCGGGCAGAGACTCGCAGATATGACATCGGGGCTCGCCGCTGTTGCCGTATCAGGGCTCTTGAGCGGCATGGCAGCCGGCATAGGGATCGTGTTGCCTTACCTCATCCCCCTGCTCGTCCTGCTTGCCATCCTCGAGGATTCAGGCCTGCTGCCCAGGATCGCCTTCATGGTGGACGGAATCCTCCATCGGTTCGGTCTGCACGGAAAGTCGGCAGTTCCCCTCATCCTGGGGTACGGGTGCAGTGTGCCCGCCATCATGGCAACCCGCGGACTTGAATACGAGCGCGACCGCATCCTTACCATGCTCATCATCCCGTTCATCGCATGCTCGGCCAGGACGGTGGTGATCCTGGCCCTTGCAGGCAAATACCTGGGCGCCGCCTACACTACTGCCATTTACTTCGGCAACATCGCCATCGCCCTTTGTGTTTCATTCCTCCTGTCACGGCTGCAGGTCGACATGGCTCCCGGCATCATCATGGATGTGCCGCCGCTGAGGAGGCCCTATCTCCATCTGGTGGCCAAGAAAGTGTGGTGGAGGCTTCGCGAGTTCCTCACCCTTGCCTGGCCGGTCATCGTCATCTCGAGCCTGGCTTTGGCATTTATCACGCATGTCGGGATGGACAAGCCGGTGAACGCAGTCCTGTCTCCCATCACATCGGGAATCCTGAACCTCCCCGACCAGACGGGCATCACGCTGTTCCTGGGCATCTTCCGCAAGGAGCTCACCTTAGTTGATGCTTAACCAGGCGCTTCATACGGCGGATGTCTCGTCCGTCCTGTCTCACGGCCAGATCCTCGTGCTCGTGGTCTTCACGGTCCTGTATATCCCCTGCGTAGCCACCATATCCACGCTCTGGAAGGAGGGTGGTTGGAAGACCGCCCTGTACTCCATGCTCCTGAACACGACCGTTGCCCTCCTCGTCGCCGGCAGCCTGGCGCATATCATGAACATTTTGTAAAGGCTCATGCCTGATAACATCCGGAGGTGCGTCCATGGCAGTGAAGAGAAGATCTCCATCGAAGACTATCCCGATTAATCCCCGCCTCCGGCGGGTGGTAGGACTTGCCTCCCTTCTATTTACGAGGTAGTAATGGATAAACAGGTCCAGGGAGGGATTCTCATGTCCCGTGAACATTCATGGTGGCTGTGGGTGTGCATGCTGGGCTTAAGCCTGCTCGCGTGCTGCGGTTCGAAAGATGTTAACCTCATCGATATCAGCTATGGGGATAAAAACATGTCGAACAGCATCCTGGTGGTCTATGGCACATGGGCAGGCTCAACGGCAGAGGTTGCGGACTTCATCGGCAAGACTTTTGCTGAAGGCGGCGCAAGGGTGGATGTCAAACCCGTGCAATCGGTAAAGACCCTGGCCGGGTACCATGCCGTGGTCATCGGCAGTGCCATCAGGGCCGGTAAGGTGAAGCCGGATGTGATGGATTTTGTGAAGGACCACAGGACGGAACTCCGGAAAATCCCTACGGCCTATTTTGTAGTCTGTATGACCATGAAGGACGATACACCCGAGAACCGGAAGACCGCGGGTGCCTATCTGGGACCTCTGCGCGAGCAGGTCGCTCCGGTGGATGTCGGGCTGTTTGCAGGGAAAATGGACTATTCGAAGCTGGGCTTTTTTGCACGCATGGCTGTTCAACACCTCGTCAAGGTGCCCGAGGGCGATTTCCGCCAATGGAACGCTATCAAAGCCTGGTCCCAGGCACTTCTGCCCAAACTGGCAGCCAAGCCCGACAGACAATGAGGCCATCGTGCCAATAAAACCGGAAAAGAGATAAGGAGGGGGCCATGAAAAGGCTCAAGGTGGCATCCGTACAGATGGTTTCCAAGAACAATGATTATGAGGGAAACGTCTCCAGGGCGCTCGTACTCATCGAAGAGGCCGTGAAAAAGGGGGCGAAGCTGATACTCCTTCCCGAGGCGGCACTCATCGGCTATGTGTTCGACGACTCGCTGTGGACCATGGCCGAACCGCTGAAAGGGAGGACCTTCACGTGGCTCAAGGGGCTGTGCAAAGCCCACGATGTGTTTATAGGCACCTGCTATCCTGGAGAAATCAGATGAGGATTTTTATGACACCTTCATCCTGGTCGGGCCCGGGGAGCATGATTTCTGGTCGCACCGCAAGATCGAGCCTGCAAGCTACGAGGCATATTTCTTCGCAGGAGGGGGACTGAACCCGAACGTCTTTGCTACCCCCATCGGCCGGGTCGGCGTCTCCATCTGCTTCGACTCCAGCAAGACCCATACGGTATCCAGCCTGATCGATGGCATGCCGGAGATCCTGCTCATCACCTATTCCTGCCCCGGGCTCCCCTGGTTCATCCTGCCGGGGCACAGAAAAAACTGGGTTGATGTGTATGAAAAGACGGCTCCATCTACACCGGCATCCTGCCGGTGCCTTTGGTCATCTCCAACAAGACCGGGACTTTCGAGTCGCCGGTTCCCGGTATGCCCCTGCTGCGGGCGAATGCGGAGTTTGTCGGCCGCTCGGCCATTGTGGACAGGAACGGCCGCGTCCTTGCATCATTGAGGCAAGGATCGGGCGTTCTCGTGGAAGAGGTGGAACTCGTCCGTATAGAAGACCCCCGCATAAACAGGGAAAGGCTCCCCAAGGGACGTTGGCTTCTTCCGTACACCGGCCTGATAAAGGTGCTGATGGAATTCTCCTACCTCTCGGGGAAGATCCGGTACAGATTCAGCAAAAAGCGAAAGGCGGCCGCGAAGGGGATAGCCAGTAGGTAGATAAGGGTTTTGCTCTGCCCGCACCTGCCTATGTGCCGTGTTTCTATGCCCTGGGTCTGGCGACAAGCAGTATCTGGAGGCTTATGGGGTTGTAGACCAGGTGATACCCGAGGTGTTCAAAAAACCGGCTTGAGCCGTAGAGCACGCCCCAGCGTGTTCGGTCGATGTCGAAATGTGCCTCGATCTTGATAAATCCTTCCTGCAGGGGGCTCGCTGTTGCGAGGAACTCAATGTCGTTTCTTAAGCCCCCGCATCTCGAAAATCCCATGCACCCTGAAATTAGGGAGGCTTGACGGCACCTCTTCAATCTGATCTGCGGATCGGATCGTGAAGTAGGCTTTTGGGAAAAGCCTGACAAAAAAGAAGTCTTCCGACATCAGATGTGCGATCAGGTTCGGCTGGAGAGGGTCGCCGTCAAGGTCGATGTCCTTTATGGATGTCATATCTATCTCAAAAGCGCCCTCAATCTTGCCATCCCTGATGCCGATCTCACCCGAATACAACCTGAGAGTCCCGTGATGCGTTGTATTCCTGTTCCGTCCGAACCAGTGAATAATACTCTGCTCGGTGTCAACTAAATACCACGTGTTTTCGGACGTAATGGCCGGTTCCACCCTGTCGACTATCCCGATATCTTCACCCTCGAGTTCGTAGCCGGATGCCTTCCAGCCCTTGAGCCCGCCTTGCAGTACGCTCACATCGCGGTAGCCTGCACCAACGAGCTTTTCCGCTGCCGTAGCTGCCTCCAGGGATTGGTCGCTCGATCCGTAAATGACGATCTCAGAGTCCTTTTCAGGTATGAGCCTGGCAATGTTGTCAAGGAAGATTATCTCATACACGCACACGTTTATGGCACCAGGCAGATGGACAACCCTGAAATGATCGTCCACCACAACGTCGATGAGGACAATCCGTTCCCCTTCCTTGAGACGGTCGTACAGGACCTGGGGCGATACTATTCTGCTCGTCATATGGTACTTACCTCTATTCCTTTGATAACCCGCATTTTGGAACAATCAAGAGGCATTTCCGGCTGCCTCATCGACAACGGTGCCTTTCACCACTGCCCTGTTCTTGACAAAACGTTTCTGGAGATTATTATTCTATGGTACGGATGCGCAAAGATCGTCCTGAGGTCAGGCAGCGTTAAGGCTGGGCAAAGCAAGTCGTGGCATGGCAGGCACGGCAAGGCAAGACGTGGTGGGGTCTCTCGAGGGCTGGATTCAATAAGCCTGTTTGACTTAATGACCCTCACAACCCAGCCCCCCCGACCAACACTTTGCGCATTCACAAAGGGCGGGCTTTCATGGCCCGCCCTTTTCTCTTGCATGAGGTCTTGCCTATGCTTATTTCATTCATTTCACCCATGGGCAAACCTTCGGTTTTGCCCATACCGCCTAAGAATCTTAAATCAGAATCAGACCTTCTTGAAGTGCTTCAGCACAGCCCTTAAAAGTGAGGCACTGTGCCCTAGCTGGATATAGGCCTCATCCGGGGTCATGTCTCTATTATCCGCCCTCAGCTTATACCCTAGTTTGCGGCTTATGTTTGCTATCCTTGCGATCTCTCGTGCAAGGTCGGCTTCGAACCGATTATCCCTTAAGGTGATGGTATACATGTACCTGTTTATCTTTTCAGGGTGGTCGAGTATGGTCTTTTCCACTACACCGTCATTAGCCTGGTGATGTTTTGTGTTGAATTCATCATTGGGAATGTTGTGAAGCGGGTTGGACAGGTCGCCAATATAGTGAGCGGCATAGGCCATATGGTACTCGCCGTATTTACCTGAAGCGGAGTTCTTTCCATATTCCCGAAGTGCGGCAATTATTGCACCATAGAGATGCCCTTGTGCATCCGCTGCCTCATCCGTCCTATTATACCGTTTAGACTGGTCGAGCACCATCTGCGGTGTGACCTCAACTTTTTTAGTATTATCATACCAGTGGTTATAAGACTCCGCATTCCCGGCCTTTATCTTGGCTATGTCGGCGCCCGCTCCATTGAACCAGTATTCATAGCCCGCCGCTTTCGCAACACTTATATGGGTTTTGTCATGCCAGGCCTGCGCTTGATCGGCCAGCATGAGCAGACAGCAAACAAGAAATACCCTGTAAAAAAAGTAGGGCAGATTTTTCCTCGTACTGCTAAGGAGTTGTTCCTGCCTCTGACTTCTTTTTTGTTTCAGCTGCCTTGAAATATGTATCAATATGGTCAAGGAGCACCTTTGCCTTCCTTCTGGCCACTTCGTTTACAAAGGTCTTATCCGCATAGGTATTTGCCGGTGTTCCAATGACCTGCTCCAGGGTCTTCTTAAACAGCTCCCTGTCCTGTATCTGGCACGCGTAAAACTTGGCATACATGACATGGATGGTAAAAAGGCTGTTGCCTGAGTAAGTAAAAGCCTTGTCGAACTGTTCCTTGGCCTTCTCAGGGTCGCCACCTTCCGCCTTGGGCCGGTTTGCATACAAGGTCCCCAACACTGCATGTGCGGTGCCGTTGTTATAGGACTCATCAAGCGTATTGAAAAACTCCAGCATGACCTTCACTTTGGGTATGTCAGCGATGGCCTCCGGCTTATCAAGGTTGAGGTTGATCCAGCCGGCCCAGTTAACTGCGGTCCAGTAGATGGCTTGAAGATCTCTCTTGTCAAGACCTTGGGGCAAGGCTTCTCTGAATTTCTGGACAGTATCATTTAAGGCTTGGGTAAATATCCTGTAACGCTTTAGCTCATCCAGGGCAAGATCCCTTCCCTTGAGGTAAAGGAGGCTTGCCTCCTTCTTATCGGTGTCTTCCACGCAGGAGAAGGCATACCCGTAGTATCCACCCGATACTCTGAATACTATTGTGAGATCATCAGGCAGTAACGGGATGCGTGTTTCTATATATTGGAGATAGGGAGACATGGCATTGCAGAACTTGTCCACATCCGGGTTCGTGTTCGCCGTAGAATATATATCCTCCAGGTAGGAGCCCGTGGGCGGCTCTTCCGGGGCCTCGTGTGCACAGCCTGATAGAAAAACAATAATTGTTAGTATCAGAAGCCATGGAGCAATATTGAATGAACGTAAGGCCATATAAACCTCCCTTGAGCGGCTATGGATACATTGCACAATAATGCCCACTTGGAAGTCAGAACTCCTAAGCATAAGCATCTTCATTATATTACCACCAGATGAAGAAAAATAGGACATCTTTTTTGTTTAAGGCGCACCCTTATCCAGCCTGACCATAGGAGAACCATCGGGGTTTGCTGTTCTCCACCCACTACTGAGCCTAGAACTTCTTCATTGCATCGTTTATCAGCATTCGTGCCTCGTCGGAATACCAGCAATCGATGAACGCCTTATGCTTTTCTTCCTGGAAAGTGCGTACCCGTGCCGCAATCTCTTCCGTCCGATTCTGCTTTATCCCGGCAAATGCCTTTTGAGGCCAGCTGCCTATTGATTTTACTTTCTCCACTGCACGGTCGAGTACCTCACCTGCCGGAACCACCTCATCAACCAGACCCATCTGCAGGGACTCGGGGGGCTCATAGAACCTTCCGGTCTCCATAATCTCCTGTGCAACACGGGTTCCCGCAATATCCCTGACTATACAATCGGCAAGGTATGGGACAGGGACCCCCAATTTGATCTCGTTGAGACCCATGAACTTTTTGTCATCTCCGATGAACCGGTAATCGCAACACAGCACCACGATGCACCCACCTGCCACGGCGTGTCCCGTAATCGCTGCCGCCGTCGGCTTCGGCAGAGTATACAGCCTGAGGCATAAGCGGTTGAACGCCCTGAAAAATGTCTCAAAGTCTTTCCTGGGGAAGTCGAACATGTGTTGAATGTCGAATCCGATGGAAAAGAATTTATCACTGCTGCTCCCAAGGACAAGTCCGCACACGTTAGGGTCCTGCTCCACCCTGTCCAGGTTTTCATCCAGCTCATTGACAAGTTCCAGATCCAAGGCATTCGTGATGCCTGAACTCAACTTCACAATGGCTACTGCATCCTGATATGATACCGAGATCATTTTCATGATACACCCTCCATAGAGTTTCACAGGATCTTAACTTCACTGCATACAATTCCTGAAGACCTATTATACCACAATTACGGCAAGGGCTTGTTTCTATCGTCAGAATTCTTTAGGATTTTCCTTGCTTTGATGGGTCAGAGTTGCTAGGATACTGTGTTGCCCGTGAATTGCATGCATAGGTGCATCCGGGTATACTTTTCTGCAAAGGATGTAGTGGTGCCATGTTATCGATTGAAGCAACCCAAGCAAATTTCTCCCCCGGGGCACGGCGAAGAATAAAGGATGTTCCGCTGAACATCTGCCTCTTCACCTATCGCGGGAAACCCACCAGCGGCGGCCAGGGGGTTTATATCAAGAGGCTGAGCCGGGCGCTCAAAGACCTCGGCCACAATGTGGAGGTGGTCTCGGGTCCGCCCTATCCGACCATTGATGAGGACATCCCTCTCCATAGGCTGCCGAGCCTCGACCTCTACAATCCGGATGATCTCTTCCGCGTCCCGAGTCTGAAGGAGCTCAGATCACCCATTAATATACTCGAATGGCTCGGCGTCTCCAGCGGCGGTTTCCCTGAGCCGTTCACGAACAGCATCCGCTATTTCAACTTCATGCGGGATAACGTGCACCGCTATGACGTGGTGCACGATAACCAGTGCCTGGCATACGGCATCCTCGGCATCAAGGCCTTGGGTATACCGACTGTCGCCACGATCCATCACCCTATCACCGTGGACCGCGACGTCGAGATAGCATCCGAAAAGGCCCTCTGGCGCAAGCTCAAGGTGCGCAGGTGGTACTCATTCCTCGGCATGCAGGGCCGTGTCTCCCGGAGGCTTTCCCATATCATCACGGTATCCGAGGCATCTAAGTCCGACATCAGTGCCGCCTTCTCCATACCCAAGGACCGGTTCCGTGTGGTGGCAAACGGGATCAATACGGACATCTTCCACCCCTTACCCGGGGTAAAGAGACTTGATGACCGCATCATGGTCACCAACAGCGCCGACACACCCCTGAAAGGTTTACGCTTCCTCATCGAGGCCGTTGCCTCCATCCGTAAGAAACGCGATATTCACCTCACGGTCATCGGCGCACCGAAAAAGGACGGGGCCATCGCCAAACTGGTGAACAGACTCCATGCACACGATTACATCACCTTCACGGGACGCATCGACGACTCCGAGTTCGCACACTATTACGCCAAGACCACGATAGCCGTAGTCCCTTCCATCTACGAGGGCTTCGGCCTGCCGGCGGGTGAGGCTATGGCCTGCAAGGTGCCTGTCATAAGCACCTCGGGCGGCGCCTTACCTGAAGTAGTGGGTGATGGAGGAATACTTGTTAAACCGGGTGATGCCAAGGCCTTGGAAGATGCAATCACCGACCTTCTGGACAATCCTGCCAAACGGGCACGGCTTGCCGAGGCCGGATACGACAGGGTGAGAAAGAACTTCACCTGGCACAATACCGCCAAGCAGGTGGTGGAGGTCTACCGGGAGGCTATCGTTGCTCACCGTTGACTTTTCAAAACTCGACCTTGAGCCCGGCTCAAAGGTTCTCGATGCAGGATGCGGAGGCGGACGCCACCTGAGCGAGGCCTTCCGCGCCAAGGCTGTCAGTGTAGTAGGAATCGACCTGAACAAGGACGATGCGCTCAAGGCCCACAATACCACCAAGATCATGCGGCATGAGGGTGAAGACGGCGGGGGCTCTGCGCTTGTCATGGTGAGCGACGTCACGAAACTGCCGTTTGCAGACGAGTCGTTCGACATCGTGATCTGCTCGGAGGTGCTCGAACACATCCCTGACCATGGGAAGGCAATTCAAGAGATCATCCGTGTGCTCAAGCCCGGGAAATCGTTAGTGGTGAGCGTGCCGAGGTACCTGCCCGAGCGTATCTGCTGGGCGCTTTCCCAAGACTACCACAACGAAAAGGGCGGGCATATAAGGATCTACCGTAAGAAAGAGCTCATAGAGTTGCTCGAGGGTGCAGGGACTACATGCATCGACATGGGCTGGGCCCATGCCCTGCACAGCCCATACTGGTGGATCAAGTGCATGGTCGGTCATAAGAATGACGATGCGTTGCCCGTGAAGCTCTACCATAAGTTCCTGGTATGGGATATCATGAAGAAACCCCTCCTGACACGGGCATTGGACAGGGCGCTGAACCCCCTTATTGCCAAGAGCATTGTACTTTATCTGAAGAAAGGTGATTCCTATGGAACGTGATGCTTCCCCTTTCCACTCACGGCTGACCCTTCCCTTCGATATCGAGGCCCTGGCCGATGCAATCGCCGCAGAGCAGAGGCCGACAGGCGAGATACCCTGGCACGCCGGCGGGAAGACCGATCCGTGGGATCATGTGGAGGCGGCCATCGGGCTCACCATCGGCGGTTATTATGAAGAGGCCCGCAAGGCCTTCGAATGGCTTGCATCCACCCAGCTCGAAGACGGGGCCTGGTACTCCGCCTACAGGGATGGGAAACCCGAAGACCTCACAAGAGAATCCAATATGTCATCCTACATCGCTGTCGGCGTGTTCCACTACTACCTCATCACGCATGACAGGCCGTTTCTTGAGTACATATGGCCCACGATCCGTGCCGGGATCGATTTTGCAGTTGACCTCCAGGCCCCGGGCGGCGAGGTTTACTGGGCCAGAAGCCCCCATGGCACCAAAGACCCGGTGGCCCTGCTCACCGCGTGCAGCTCCATCTTCATGAGCCTCAAGTGCGCACTGGTCCTGGCCCTGCTGCTTGGAGAAAGCAAGCCGAGGTGGCAGTGGGCCCTTAAGAGACTGGGGGATGCACTACGCTACCGCCCCCACCTTTTCGACCGCACCAAGTCGCGTTTTTCCATGGACTGGTTCTACCCCGTGCTCTGCGGCGCTGTTACGGAAAATGAAGCAAAAAAACGCATCGAGAAGTCCTGGAACAAGTTCATGGTGGAAGGGCTCGGCACAAGGTGCGTTTCCGACAACCCCTGGGTTACTATTGCCGAGACCTCGGAACTTATCCTGACACTTGCCGCCATGGGCGACATCGAGAAGGCCGGGGCAGTTTTAAGCTGGATAAGAAACAAGAAGCACGACGATAACACCTTCTGGTGCGGATTCACCTTCCCTGACATGGTCATCTGGCCCGAAGAGAAGCTCACCTGGACAAATGCTGCCGTAATGATGGCGACGGATGCCATCTACCACATTACGCCGGCTTCCCAGCTCTTCAACCACTCCTTCTGGGCCTCCGGTGAAGACGCAAAATCCCACATGTATCGGTTCCTCAAGAAGTATCACCCCATCTTCAGCATCAAGAAGGCGTTTTATTCTGACGCTTTTGACATGAGGGCATAGCACCTTGCACAGGGATTACCGTCCATACTACCTCAAGCGGCTCGACCTGAAATTCCGCGAGTGGTACGCCCAACACTTCCTCCGCCCCCAGTTCCGCCATATGGGTACGGGCTGCACGTTCATGAAGCCATGGCATGTCCAGGTCTTCGGCTGGCCCATCGACCTCGGTGACTTTGCCAACGTCATCACCACACCCGATCACCGGGTACGGCTTACCGTTTGGGGCAAGAAAGAGGGTGACGGATTCATCAGCATCGGCAAGTACAGCCTCATCTGCCCGGGCGTCCGCATGAGCGCCGCCACCGGGATCACCATCGGCGACAGCTGCATGATGGCAAGCAGCGTCTACATCACCGACTCCGACTGGCACGGCATCTACGACAGGCTCGACTACATCGGCGCCACCAGCCCGGTCACCATCGGCAACAATGTCTGGCTGGGCGACAGTTCCATTGTCTGCAAAGGGGTTACTATCGGAGACAACAGCATCATCGGTGCAGGCTCGGTGGTCACGCGGGACATCCCGGCCTATACAATAGCCGCTGGTAACCCCGCAAAGGTCATAAAAAAGCTCGATCCGGATGAACCCATGAAGACCAGGGCCGAATGGTTTTCCGACCCGGATAAGCTTGAAAGAGACATCATCGGGATCGACAGGGACATGCTCAAAGACAACACCCTTTTATATTGGCTGAAATCGATTATTCTTCCTCAAGAAAGGTGATTAAAGGACATATATGAGAGTCGCACTTATCGCCACACCGTATCCCCTTGAAGAGGCCCCCTCCCCGCCGTTGGGCCTTGCCTACGCAGCAGCCGCATGCGAGGCCGCAGGGGCAACGGTGCGCATCTTCGATTATATCGTGAGCAGGTATACCCCTGAAAAGCTTGAAGCCATGCTCTCCGCCTTCAAGCCCGACGTGGTGGGTGCGAGTTCGGTGACCATGATCCATAACCAAGCCGAGCGTATCATCAAGGACGCAAAGCACTTCAGGCCGTCGGTCATCACCATGATGGGCGGGCCGCACGTATCTTTTGATATTCACGGCACCTTTAAAACCTGTCCTGAGCTGGATCTCATCGTAGTAGGCGAAGGCGAGCAGACGCTTCAAGAGCTCATCCCCGTGCTGGATGATAAGAAGGCATGGCACGGCATCAAGGGCATTGCCTATAAGGACAATGATGGGGTCGTAATCACCGAATCCCGGGAGCTCATCTGTGACCTTGACAGCCTGCCGCTTCCCGCCAGGCACCTGCTGCCCATATCCCGCTACCAGGCCCTGGGCTATCCGGTAAGCATCATTACGAGCAGGGGCTGCCCCAACAGGTGCATCTTCTGTCTGGGCAGGCGTATGGTGGGGTTCAAGGGCCGCTTCAGAAACCCTTCGCTCGTAGTGGACGAGATCGAACACATCCTTGATCTTGGTTTCACAAGGATCAATGTTGCAGACGACCTGTTCACCGCCAACAAGGCCCGGGTCAGGGAGCTCTGCGACGAGATAAAACGCAGGGGCGTCAACTTCGGCTGGAGCGCCTTTGCCAGGGTGAACACCGTAGACCTTGAGACACTGAAGATCATGCGGGAAACCGGCTGCGACTGTGTAAGCTTCGGCATAGAATCAGGAAACCCCGAGATGCTCAAACGGATCCGCAAGGGCATAACCCTTGAGCAGGCCCGAAATGCCGTGCAATGTTGCAAGGAGGCGGACATCCTCCCGCATGCATCCTTCATGGTTGGCCTGCCGGGTGAGACAAAAGAGACGCTTGCCGAGACACAGATCTTTGCCAATGAACTGGACATATCTTATGGCTACCACTTCTTCGCCCCCTTCCCCGGCACTACGGTGCGTGAAGAGCTTGAAAACTACGACATCGAGATCCTCACCGATGACTGGAGCCTGTACGACGCCAACTCTCCGATAGTCAAGACATCAAAGCTCAACCCGGAAGAAATGAGCGCCTTTGTAGCAGAATATGACCGGTACAATGAGAACGCCTGGAAGGAGACCTTGGATCGTCACCGGGCAGGTACATGCTCCGACCATGAGTACCTTTTGGTGGAAGGCCATCGTAAGATGAACCTCGTCTACAGGATTCTATCGGAAGATATTATCGAGGAAAGTTTCTGCAAATCACGAAACGGTTCCGATCCCATTATGCTCCTGTCAGCCTCGGTTGCCCATAAGACCTGTACTGATGAAGCCTTCGCCCAGCGGATAGTAAAGGGCTTCTTTGATGCGGGATATCTCCGGTACAAGCTCTCTGAGAGTACATTCACCTACTACTGGACCCACAACAAGGACGTGGACACCCTACCAATCATGTTTTGAAAAGAGCTCCCGGGGTATATCCGAAGGCCCCCTCTTCTTCAACACCCCAAGGGTCTTGACCATGGATAATTCTTCATACAAACCGGATACGGCGGCGAGTGTATAGATGTAGTGCGGGGCCTGGCCGCCTTTTGCCGGGTCAGGGAAGATGTCATGGATAGCAAGGATGCCGCCGGGCAAGAGGTGGGAAGACCACGAAATATAGTCGGAAAATGCCGATGGATATGTGTGTGAGCCGTCTATGAAGACCATCGAAAGGGGGGTTGACCACATGCGCACCGCCACGGCGGATGTGGTAACCATGGGCACTACGGTTTCCAGCAGGTCTGAGAGCTCGATGGCCCTGCGGAAGAGGCGGAATGAGTCTATCTTTCCTTCCTTTTCATCAAAGAGTTCGGGGTCGAAGTACTCCTGCCCCGGTTGCTGCTCTTCAGAGCCCCTGTGGTGGTCAATAGAGAAAAGGATGCCGCCAGTTCTCTTGCATGCAAGACCAAGATAGAGTGTGGATTTCCCGCAATAGCCCCCGATTTCAAGCACGGGCCCGCGCTTGCTTGCATCAAGGGCGAGCTCATGGAGCGCCCTGCCCTCCCTGGCATCCAGGAACCCCTTGATGGTAAGCTTTTCTATGTCGCGGATGTTCATCAGACCTCGCCTTTTACCGTACTATCTCGCACAGAAGTACGGGACGTACATGTGTCAGTCAAGAAAAAAGAGGATTTAACGGTAATCTCTCATGAATGGAAGATTTTCCACTGGAAAATGCCTTAAATTTTTTAAAGTTTTGAGTATAAGAATCCGAATCCATGCTTGTGGATAAGGATTATAGCGTCGAGTTCAGTATCACCGAGGGTGGACTTGTAGCATCCATGAAGATCATCCCGGCATCGCCGGAGGTGTCCGGCCTCAATGTCGAGGAACTGCTCAAGGCCATTCAAGAGGATGGGATCATCTTCGGAGTCGTCCCCGAGGAGGTCGAGAAGCTCGTTCGCCAAAATGTCTTCAACCAATGGGTCATCATCGCAAGAGGTGAGAAACCTGAAGAAGGGAAAGACGGCTCCATCAGATTTCATTTCAATACCGAGCGCACCAAGATACACCTTAAGGAAGACGCATCAGGCAAGGTGAACCTGAGGGACCTGAATCTTATCCAGAATGTAAAGAAGGGCGACATCCTCTGCGAGCTCATCTCCCCCATATCCGGCAAGTCCGGCATGAGCGTTAAAGGAGAGGAACTGCCGAGTAAGCCGGGAAAAGAGGCAAAGCTTCCGTCAGGGAAGAACGTGACAACCTCGGCTGACAGGAATCATATGTATTCCGCCATTGACGGCATGGTCCTCTGGCTGGAAAACGCCGTGAACGTAGAGCCCTGCTATGTGGTGCATGATGTGGATGCATCGGTGGGTAACATCCGTTTCAACGGATCCGTCGTGGTTCAGGGAGAGGTCGGCGACGGTTATGAGATCCATGCCAACGAAGACATCACTATAGCCACCACTGTGGGCAGGGTAGTGCTGGAGGCCGGAGGCAAAATTAAGATAGCCGGTGGAATCCTTGGTCAGGAAAAGGCTATCATTACGGCAAATGGGAACATCCACACCAAATTCATCCAGGATGCCCATGTGAAATCGGAAAAAGAGATCGTCGTGAATGATTATATCCGCAACAGCCTGGTCTCGGCAATAGGCCCGGTAGTAATTAAAAATGCCAACGGCTTTATTGCTACAAGCAAGGTCTCCTCGGATTGCTGGATCTATTGCCATACCGCCGGCCAGGAGGACGCAGGTGTTGAAACGGAGCTCAGTATCGGCCATAGCCCGATACTCCACCAGGAGCAGAACCGGATCAAAGAGGAAATAGCCGAGAAGATTGAGGACTTGCTCAAGCTCCAGTCATCCCTTTCAAAATTGAGGGTGCTCAAAGCCACCAGCGAACTGAGCAGACAGCAGGAAATGCTCTATAACAAGATCCTCGATACCATAGAGACCCTCAGGCATACCCTTACCCAGCAAAATGCCAAGATAATGGAGATCGTTGAAAAGATCCATAAGACCTACCAGGGCAACATCTACATCGAGGGGACCGTCCATGAACGCACCAACATCTACATCGGTATGGCAAGCAAGATAATTACGGGTGCTCAGAACGGCGTGCACTTCTTCCTCAAGGAAGGCCAAATCACGGAGGCGGAGTTCGCACTGGTCTCCGATGTCAAGAAGGTATTGGAGTCAGGCGAATGAACCTGTTTGACAAAGACAAGCTTTATGAAGCCATATCCATGGGGACCCCCGTGGAAGGGGAATACCTCAAGGGGCTTGATCTGTCGGGTCTGGACCTGGGCGGTGCCAACTTGAGGGGCTCGGACCTGAGCAAGTCAAACCTCACGGACACCAACTTCGAGGAATCTCATCTGGAAAGGACGATCCTCGAGAATACGATCTTTAACAATACGAACCTTTCGGGTACCCACCTTTCTGAAGTGACGCTCAAAGACGTTGACCTGAGCACGTGCAACTTGAACAGGATTACGCTCACGAACAGTCACCTTGTCCGCATCACCATTACTGATAAAGAGCTTAAGAAGGTAAACTTCGAGGGCGCAACCTTCATCCACTCCACACTCAAAAACATCGACCTCACCGGTGCCAGGCTCCAGAAGACGAGGTTCCTCTTCTGCCTCATAGAAAACTGCATTGTTGACGAATGCGACCTTACACAGGCGAACTTCGGGCTTTCCTATATCGTGCACACTTCACTGAACAAATCGAACCTCACCCTTGCTTCGTTGACAGGGGCTGTCATGGAGGATGTACGTATTACAAATTCCCTGCTCGACCGGTTGGACCTGACCCTGGTCCAGGCCCGGACCTTGGATATAACAGGGAGCAAGCAGCTGGGGCTCATCGTCGAGCGCTCCAGGGTCCAGGGGCTGATCAAATAGGAGTGGCTGTTACCCGATATTCCATGCCGGTCGCACCTGAAGGCATTCCTACACAACCTCGGCTGATATCTCGTTCCAGACCTTGTCCAGAACTCCGTTGGCAAAAGAGGGGAACCGGGTAGACCCGAATCGCTTGGCGATCTCGATGGCCTCGTTGATGGCCACCTTATAGGGTACATCCTTTCGATACGCCATTTCATAGGTGGCGATACGAAGGATGTTCCGGTCCGTGGTGGACATACGGCTCACCTTCCAATTTTCCGAGGCCGTCTCGATGAGGGAGTCGATCTGGGGAAGGTGCTCGCATACCCCTTCAACCAGTTCTTTTGCATAGGGGACAAGATCTTTGTCCTTTCCTTCGACGAAGTGCTCAAAGAAATCCTTAAGTGTCTTTTCCGTGTGGCTGCTGGTGATGTCGATCTGGTACAGATATTGAAGCGCCACCTCCCGTGCCCGGGTTCTTAGCTTCATAAAAACGATTCAGATCTGTGAGAAAAGGTCCATCATCTCAAGCAAGGCCATGGCGGCATCAAATCCCTTGTTGCCCCCCTTGGTTCCTGCCCGTTCGACGGCCTGTTCTATGGTGTCTGTCGTAAGTACCCCGAAGATCACGGGCATCTTGGCCTCCAGCCCCACCAGGGCTACGCCCTTGCTCACCTCGGAGGCCACATAATCGAAATGCGGAGTGGAACCCCTGATGACCGCACCAAGGCAGATAATACCGTCGGTATCGGCGAGAGCAGCAAGCCTCTTGGCCGCCGATGGTATCTCGAATGCGCCTGGTACCCGGTAGATAGTAATGTCCTTGTCGGCGACCCCGTGCCGGTTGAGTGCGTCGAGCGCCCCTTCCATGAGCCGCGCTGTGATGAAGTCGTTGAACCGGCTCGCTACGATAGCAACCTTCTTCCCTTTGCCGAGGAGTTTGCCTTCAATGACATGCGCCATCTATACCACCTCCAGAATATGTCCCATCTTATCTTTCTTGGTCTTCAAGTATCGCTGGTTCTCCTGTGTGGGCGGAATTTCGATTGCAACCCGCTCGACGATCTCCAGGCCATAACCCTCAAGCCCGATGATCTTTTTGGGGTTGTTGGTCATGAGCCTCATCTTGCGCACCCCCAGGTACACAAGGATCTGCGCACCGATGCCGTAATCCCTCAGATCCGGGGCGAACCCCAGCTCTATGTTGGCCTCGACCGTGTCCCGGCCCTTGTCCTGGAGGTGGTAGGCCTTGAGCTTGTTGATAAGCCCGATGCCCCGGCCTTCCTGCCGCATATATACGATGACGCCCTTTCCTTCATCTTCGATCATCTCCATGGCCCGGTGGAGCTGGTCGCCGCAGTCGCAGCGTATGGAATGAAACATGTCACCGGTAAGGCATTCTGAGTGGACACGGACCAGGACCGGCTCATCCGGGGTGATATCACCCTTGACAAGCGCTACATGTTCCTTATCGTCGATGTCATTGTCAAAGCCAACAAGCTCGAAGGTGCCGAATTCGGTTGGAAGCTTGGCGCGGACTACCTCGCGCACCAGGATCTCATTTCTGATGCGGTAGGCTATGATGTCGGCAATGGTGCAGATCTTCAGGCCGTGCGTTGCTGCGAACACCTCCAGCTGGGGCATGCGCGCCATGGTCCCGTCATCGTTCATGACCTCGCAGATCACTGCCCCAGGCCTTAAGCCCGCCATCCTGCACAGATCAACCGAGCCCTCGGTCTGGCCTGTCCGGACGAGCACTCCACCCTGTTTGGCGCGTATAGGAAAGACATGGCCCGGCCGCGCAAGGTCGCCGGCCCTGCTGTCGGGGGCGATGGCGGTACGGATGGTCACGGCCCTGTCGGCTGCCGATATGCCGGTAGTCACACCCTTTTTCGCCTCGACGGAAACCGTGAAACCTGTTCCGAACTTGCTCGTGTTGTCTCTGACCATGGGATGCAGGTCGAGCCTATCTGCGATATCCGGGTCCAATGCCAGACACACCAGGCCGCGCCCGTTTTTGGCCATGAAGTTTATGGCATCCGGGGTTATAAACTCTGCCGCCATGGTGAGGTCGCCTTCGTTCTCACGGTCCTCATCATCAACAAGGATGATCATCCTCCCTTGTTTGAGATCTTGAAGCGCTTCTTCCACGGTGCACGTGGGCATACAGGTCTACTCCTATCTGAGAAACCCCTGCTTTTTGAGAAGGTCTTGAAGGTTGCCGCCTTTGTCCTTGTTCAGCAGGTTTTCCACATACTTGCCCAGAACGTCGAATTCAAGGTTCACCCTAACACCGGCGGTTTTGAGTGTCAAGGAAGTGGATAGGGCCGTATGCTCGATGATGTTTACGCTAAAGGCCTCAGAAAAGATCTCATTGATGGTGAGAGACACACCATCGAGGGCGATTGAACCCTTCTCCACTACATATTTTGCATAGGCCTTCTCAAAGCCCACCTTCATACGGACCGACTCTCCTGCAGGATCCTTCTGGAGGATTGTGCCCACGGTATCCACATGGCCGAGCACGATATGGCCTCCAAGTCGGGATGAGAGTGTGAGTGCCCTCTCGATATTTACCTTGGCGCCTAATCTGATATCTCCCAGGGTGGAGCGGGAGATGGTTTCCCGTGAGGCACTGGCGGCAAATACAGACCCTTTTTTCTTCGTAATGGTCAGGCACACCCCGTCCACGGCCACGCTGTCGCCGATGGTGTCACCCGACAGATCCAGTCCCGTATCGATATCGATCTCGACACCCAGGCCATGGACACGCTTTGAGACGAGCTTTCCCACTGACTCGATGATACCCGTAAACATACTAGCCCTCCAAAGCCCCTTCCACCAGGATATCCCCGCCCAGAAGATGCACCTTAGTTATCACAATCTTTAAGGAATCCGCAATCCGCTCAGGTTTACCCCAGTCTACCAGCGGTATGCCTCCGCCAAGGATCCTTGGCGCAATAAACAGGAGAAGCTTATCCACATATCCGCTCTTGAGCAGGCTCGAATAAACACGGCTGCCGCCTTCCACCATAACGGCGTGAAGCCCCATCTTGCCGAGGTGTTCAAGCATTGAAGTCCAGGGGAGCATGCCGGGAGAGTCCGCCTCTATCTGCACGACCTTGGTGCCCTGCTCAATGACCTCCGGTCTGGTATCGGGCGGTTTTGCGGTGAACACTACAGAGCCATGCCCCAGGCACCTTGCATCTTTGGGGACTCTGAACTCCGGGTCGAGGATTATCCTGGCTGGATCACGGCCGCCCTCCATGCGGCAGGTGAGCATCGGGTCATCCATAGCCACTGTGCCGATGCCCACCATGACGCCGTCTGCACGGTTCCGCAGCTCGTGCACATGGCGCCTGGATTCCTCCGAGCTGATCCACCGGGAATCGCCTGTTGCCGCTGCAATGCGGCCGTCAAGGGTGATTGCAGCCTTCAGGATAACGTAGGGCCGGTCTTTGATCAACCATGTTGCATACCAGGCGATGAGGTCCTTGCATTCATCCTCACATATGCCCACTTCAACATGGATACCTGCATCCTTGAGCCGTTTAATCCCTTTACCCGCCACGATCGGATTCGGGTCGAGGGTCCCCACCACGACACGGGATATGCCTGCATTGATAACGGCCTCGCTGCACGGCGGGGTCTTGCCGAAGTGATTGCACGGCTCCAGGGTCACATATAGGGTCGCGCCGTTCGCCTTCCCGAGCGCTTCCTTTAACGCATAGACCTCGGCATGGGGAAGACCAGCCTTGGGATGGAAGCCTTTACCCACAACCCGGCCGTCCTTCACGACCAATGCCCCCACACTCGGGTTTGGTGCGGTCCTGCCGACGGCCTGCCTGGCAAGGGCAATGGCTTGGCTCATGAAGAAAATATCCTGTTCCATGCTTGAAAAATGTATCTAGCGCTTCCTGGTCCGGCGCAGGCCTTTGATCTCATCCATGAACTCGCTTACATCCTTAAATTCACGGTAAACGGATGCAAACCGGACGTATGCGACAGGGTCGAGCTTGTGGAGGGCCTCCATGATCCGCTCGCCAATGTAGGAAGAAGGGACTTCCTTGTCCCACTTGGATTGAATGTCCTGGATGAGGGCGTTTTTGACCGTCTCTATGGCCTCCATGCTCACCGGTCGCTTCTCGCAGGCGGTCATGATCCCGGCAACCACCTTGGCAGCATCGAAGGGCTCACGCCTGCCGTCCTTCTTGACCACCACCGGGATGAATTCCTCGATGTGCTCATAGGTGGTAAAGCGATACCCGCAGGTGATGCATTCTCTCCGGCGCCTGATGGCGATGCCGTCCTGGCTGATCCTGGACTGCAGCACTTTGTCTTCGAGTCCCGAACACCTGGGGCATCGCATGGCGTATCACCCGCCGTAAATGGGGAAACGTCTGGTGAGCTCGTCCACTTCGTTCCTCACCTTTTCTACTACGGATGCGTTGCCCTTGGCATCGATGACCCGTGCGATCATGCGCGCCACCAGCCGCATCTCATCCTCGTTCATGCCCCTGGTAGTGAGCGCAGGCGTGCCGATGCGGATGCCCGAGGTCACAAAGGGGCTCTTGGTCTCGAAGGGGATGGTGTTCCTGTTCACCGTGATCCAGGCAAGGTCCAGCATCTCCTGGGCATCCTTTCCCGTGACATCCTTATTTGTCAGGTCCACAAGCATGAGGTGGTTATCCGTGCCGCCGGATACCAGGGTGAAACCCAGTGAAAGCAGTTCGTCTGCCATGGCCTTGGCATTGCGAACGATTCTTGACTGGTATTCCTTGAATTCGGGGCTCAACGCCTCTTTGAAGGCAACTGCCTTTGCGGCAATGACATGCATGAGCGGTCCGCCCTGCATGCCGGGGAAGACCTTTGAATTGAGCGTCTTTGCGTGCTGCTCCTTGCAGAGGACCATGCCGCCCCTGGGACCCCGAAGCGTCTTGTGGGTTGTGGTAGTGACGAAATCAGCGTACGGCACCGGACTCGGGTGCAGCCCGGCGGCAATGAGCCCTGCGATGTGGGCCATGTCCACCATGAAGTATGCCCCCACCTCGTCCGCTATCTCCTTGAAGGTTTTATACTCTATGATCCTGGGGTAGGCGCTGGCCCCTGCGATGATGAGCTTGGGCTTGTTCTTTCTTGCCAGGTCTCTGAGCTGGTCATAGTCGATACGGTGGGTGTCCTGACGAACCCCATAAGCGACGACGTTGTAAAATTTGCCTGAGAAGTTCACCGGCGAGCCCATGGAGAGGTGGCCGCCGTGAGGCAGGCTCATGCCGAGGTAGGTATCGCCGTGCTCCAGGATGCTGAAATAGACCGCCATGTTGGCCTGGGAACCCGAGTGGGGCTGGACATTGGCGTGATCGGCACCGAAGAGCTGCTTGGCTCGGGCTATGGCAAGATCTTCAGCCACGTCCACATACTCACACCCCCCATAATATCTCTTCCCAGGGTAGCCTTCCGCGTATTTGTTGGTCATGACACAGCCCTGGGCCTCGAGCACGGCCTTGCTTACAATGTTCTCGGATGCGATGAGCTCGAGCTTGTTGCGCTGTCTTTGAAGTTCGCCCATGATAGCATCATATACTTCGGGATCGGTTTTTCTAACATTATCAAGGTTCATTTCCTGTCTCCTCTGTTATGGCTCGCAATAAGAATATCTTATCATTGCTTGTCATTCCCGCGGAAGCTTCGAATCCATGTTTTTTTATAGTCCTGGACTCCCGCTTTCGCGGGAGTGACAGTTTTTTCCCTCAGGAGTCTTTGATCTTTTCCGATAGTTCCTCGATCTTGGCAAGCCTTGTTGCATGGCGTCCGCCCTCAAAGGCCGTCTTCATCCAGACCTCCACGATCTCAGCGGCAAGACCCGGCCCTGTAACCCTTCCGCCCAAAATGAGGCAATTTGAGTCATTGTGAAGCCTTGACATGCGGGCGCTGTAGCTGTCATGGCAGAGCGCGCCCCTGACACCCTTGATGCGGTTTGCGAAGATGGACATGCCGATGCCGGTACCGCAGATGAGCACGAGCCGTTCGCATGATTTTTCAAGGAGCAAAGTAACGGCCTTCTGCGCAAAATCCGGGTAGTCCACCGAGTTCGTGCCCTCAGCGCCGAGGTCCGTCACTTCGGCCCCTGCTGCAATAAGGGCATCCTTCACGGCCTGCTTCAGGGGATACCCTCCATGATCGCATGCAACTGCTACTCGCACCTTCTACCCCTTTCCGATCACCAGCACCGCGTTCTGGCCGCCAAAGGCAAATGCATTGTTGAGGCAGTATGACACTGAAGCCTTCAGTGCCTTATTCGGTATGTAGTTCAGATCGCACTCGGGATCGGGATTGTCAAGGTTGATAGTGGGTGGCAGCATGCCTTCGCGCATGGAAAGGATGCAGATGGCGGCCTCCAGGCTAGCGGTTCCGCCGATGAGGTGGCCTGTCATGGACTTGGTGGAACTTATGGGGATCTCATAAGCACACTCTCCGAACACCTTTTTGATGGCATACGTTTCGACCTTGTCATTCAACGGTGTCGATGTGCCATGGGCATTGATGTAGCCGATGTCTGATTTTGTTATCCCTGCATCCTCGATTGCCCGTTCCATTGCATATATCACGGCCGTGCCTTCGGGGTCGGGGGCAACGAGGTGGTAGGCATCCTGACTCATACCCATCCCGCAGATGACGGCAAGGACCTCCGCACCCCTTTGCCTGGCATGCTCATAGTCTTCAAGCACAAGCGCAGCCCCGCCCTCGGACATCACGAACCCGTCCCGGTCTCGGTCAAAGGGGCGGCTTGCCCGCTTGGGGTCCTCGTTACGGGTGGATAGTGCCCGTATGTTGGAAAATGCAGACACGGCAAACGCAGTGAGGCATGCCTCCACCCCGCCTGCTATCATGCAGTCGGCATCACCCGACTGGATGAGCCGCATGGCAACTGCCAGTGCATGAGCGCCTGTTGAACATGCAGAGGAGATCCCCATGCCGGGGCCCTTGGCCCTTATTTTCATGGCGAGCTCGGCGGATGCTATGTTCGGGATGAACATTGTCACGGTGAATGGGGAGACTCTCCTGGGGCCCTTTTCCATAAAGTTCCGGTGTTGCTCCTCCACCGTGTTGACGCCCCCTGCACCCGTGCCCATGAGCACGCCGATGCGGTGCTCGGGATAGGTGTCGGGTTTGATTCCGGCATGGTTACAGGCATCAACCCCGCAGGAAACGGCCATCTGGGTGAAGCGGTCCATATGCCGGATCTCCTTGGGGCTTAAATGGCGTCCAGGGTCAAATCCCTTGGCAGGGCCTCCGAACGTGGCAGGGAGGCCTGATAATGCTTCAATGGGCTCTATTCCTGATATACCATTGATAAGATTGTCCCAGAGCGTCTTGATATCGCTACCGAGAGGCGAGACTACTCCTATACCGGTGACAGCAACCGTTTTTTTCATTTAGGGCGTCATATCTTGGCTTTAACGTATTCTATGGCGTCCTTCACGAACTTGATCTTCTCGGCATCTTCGTCCGGGATCTCGATGTTGAACTCCTCTTCCACGGTCATTATCAGCTCGACCAGATCAAGGGAATCGGCCCCGAGGTCGTCTGCAAAAGACATCTCCGGCTTGATCTCGGATGGGTCCTTCTCCAACTGCTCGGCAATCAGTTGTATGATCCGCTGCTGAACATCTGCCATCAGTATAGTCCTCCTTTAAGGTTCTCTACATCCTTTAGGTACATCACATATATAGCCCGCCATCCACGACAATGACCTGACCGGTGATGTAGGCGCTCAGGTCGGAACACAGAAACAGTATTACCCCGGCCACATCGTCCGGGCTGCCGGTCTTGCGCAGCGGTATCTCTTTGATGATGGCCTGCCTGTCTATGCCTAAAGTCATCTCGGTGTCAACGAAACCCGGCGCGATAGCATTCACTTGTATCCCCCGGGGGCCGAGTTCCTTGGCGAAACTCTTTGTCATGCCGATGAGCCCGGCCTTTGTCATTGCATACACACTCTGCCCCGGGTTTCCCCCGAGCCCGACAATGGAAGAGACCGTCACGATCTTTCCACGTCTTTGCTTTATCATATATCTTGCAGCGTGGAAAGTGCAGAAAAAAGCCCCCTTGAGATTTACATCTATCATTTCATTGAGCATTTCAGGTTTGACCCTGAGAAACAGTGCGTCCTTCGAGATGCCGGCGTTGTTCACAAGGATATCAAGCCTGCCGTGGCAGGCCATGATCTCATTGAAATACTTGGCTATCTGGGCTTCGTCGGCCACATCAAAACACATGGCCTCGGCAGATCCGCCTGCAGATTTGATATCGCCGACCACCTCCCGGGCACGCTCGTGGCTGTTCTTATAGTTGACGATCACGTGTGCACCCGCCATTCCAAGTGACTTTGCCGTAGCAGCGCCGATGCCACGGCTTGCACCGGTGACAAGTGCCACCTGTGTGCTCAGGTCAATGCTCATCATTCGTGATTACCTCCACCTTCGCCCCCGGCGCAATCCGTCTCACCAGCGGTGCTAACACACACCGCGGACCGATCTCAATAAAATGGTCGATGCCGAGGCCCACTGCCGCCCGCACGGATTCCTCGAACCTCACCGGGCTTACGAGCTGCTCTGCAAGAAGCACCTTGATGCGCTCAGGGTCGACCTCCGGCCGGGCGCTCACGTTGGAGACGACGGGGCATGACGGCTCTTTTATCTTGATTCCCTTAAGGTATCCTTCAAGGGCTTCTCTTGCATGGGCCATGTACGGACAATGGGATGCCACCGTGACCTTGAGCGGCACCACCCGCTTGGCACCCTTTTCTTTGAGCAGCGGCGTTGCAGAATCGATTGCATGGTTGCTGCCCGAGATCACGACCTGGGAAGCGCCGTTGAGGTTGGCCACCCAGAGATCGCTGAATTCGGAAATGACCTCTTCAATATTATGCACCGACATACCAATAACCGCCGCCATGCCGCCGGTCCCTTCCGGGCTGGAGGCATTCATGAAATCGGCCCTTTTTTTCACAAGCTCAAGGGCGCTATCTGCCTGCAAACTGCCTGCAGCAACAAGTGCGGTATATTCACCAAGGCTGTGACCCATCACTACTGCGGGGTCTTTCAGACCTGACCCTTCCCACAAAGCGACACTCACGGATAACACCGCCGGCTGGGCATTGACTGTCTGCCCAAGCTCGTCTTCAGGACCATGCTCCATAAGGGTTCGTAGGCCGTCATCAACAGCCCTCACGAGGGTGAGCCCTCTGGACATGCCGGGGAACTGGCTCCCTTGACCTGGGAAGATCAGGCAATACGGCATCTCAAAATCATCACTCGGCTTTGGTGTTCTTGATCACCTCTCTGCCCTTGTAGTATCCGCAGCTGGGGCAGATCTTGTGCGGCGGCTTCGGCTCCTTGCAGTTCGGGCAGAAGGAAACCGCGGGCATGCTGACGGCGTCATTCGCCCTGCGCTTGTCTCTCCTGGTGCTCGAGTGTCTTCTCTTTGGTAACGGCATTGCTGACTCCTATCTCTTAGAGTTTGTTCTTGAGTTGTAATAACACCTGGAAGCCTGGATCTGCGCTGTGCGTGCATGCACACGGACCGTCATTGAGGTTGGCGCCGCAGTGCGGACACAGGCCCTTGCAACTATCTTTGCAGATATTGATGAAAGGCAAAGACAGGACAAGCTCGGATATGATGTACTCGCCCAGCTTTATCTCTTTGCGGAAATAACCGGTCTCCGCGCTCAACCGCTCTGCCTCCAGATGATCCGACATCTCAGGGGGGGCAGGCATATAATCGCTCTTAAGATGAAGGTCCACAGGATATTCCATAGCGGACATGCAACGGGAGCATGTGGTGCTGAGGTTGCCCTTGATGTCCACGCTCACATGGATATTCTCATGGAGCCTTGCCACCTCATAATGGATATCAAATGGTTCGGTCACCTCTATGTCTTTATCCGCGAAGAGCTCCATCATGGTCCCGGGTTCTATACGGAGGTCCTTCTCGATACCCGCCTCCCCTATAGTATCTGGGACGAGCTTTATCTCATCAATAGTTCGTACCTTATCCATAATAGTAGATCATGCTACTATTTCATACGAAGGGCTTTGTCAAGCAAAGCGCTCACAGCAAACAGCGACCACTGATAACCGATCAGAGAGGGGGGACAGGGCCAGTCACTAGTCACTTCTGGTCACTGCTCACTGATCACCGGCCACATTCATCTATCGCTCTCTTGACACTTAAAAAAAGCCCATATAGGGATATACACCATGGCAAATAAGATCATGGCATGGTTGGACGGTAAGTTTGTTGATTGGATGGAGACCCGAATTTCACCCCTTTCCCAGAGCTTCAGCAGGGCTTCCGCCGTGTTCGATGTTATGGCGGTTGTCCCTACAAAGAACGGCCCGGCACTGATCTGCCTTCAACAGCACGTGGAGAGATTTTTTTCCAGCGCCGAGAGGACATATATGAACATTCCCTTCACACGGGAAGAGATCAAGGATGCGATTATCACCACTGCACTCACCAATTCAGTCAGAAACGGCATAGCAAAGTTTTATGCCTATTATACCGACATCGATCTGGGTCCAAGGCCGCCAGAGAACGTATCGGTGGCAATATTCTGCCTTGACTATAGCTCTCTGGGCTTGAACCCGGATGGATTCAGCACCCCGTTGAGCGTGGGCATATCCCAGTATCGGAAGCTCCACCCGCAGACTGCAGCGGTCCATGCCAAGGTGGTGGGCAACTATGTAAACGGCTTCCTGGCCAGAACAGAGGTACGTAAAAAGGGGTTCGATGAGGCCCTTATGCTGGACACCAACGGGTTTGTTGCCGAGGGTCCAACCTCCAACATATTCCTTGCCAAGGGAACCTGTGTGGAGACCCCCACCAAGGAGAATGTCCTTCCCGGCATCACCAGGAGGGTGGTCATAGACGTACTGAAAGATATGGGCCACACAGTGAAAGAGACGCATATCCTCCCCCAGGACCTGTGTGAGTATGATGAGGCCTTTTTCTCAGGCACCTTGAGACATGTGCAGCCCATTGCTCAAATAGAAGACAACGACCTCATATGCCCGGGCCCCATCACCCAGGCTCTCATCTTGCGCCTCCGGGATGTGTATTCAGGGACGGTGGAGCGATACAAAGGATTGCTGACGCATATTGAATGAAGCCGAGTCAATAATGATCAGTGACTAGTGACCGTTTTTGTGATCAGTGAACAGTGAAATGGTGATCAGAAATCCGGTATACTCCCAGTTGCTTACTGAGTACGGAAATCATCATTGTTTTCTCATACCATTTGCTGCAAACTGTGCACCGAAGGCCTTAAACAACTCACCTTTTTACCCTTGATAGCCAGGCATTCTCACTTGACAAGAAATGAAATCACGGCTATCAATTCAGTCCATTGACCATTCCTCGGTAGCTCAATCGGCAGAGCGGGTGGCTGTTAACCACTAGGTTGTAGGTTCGAGTCCTACCCGGGGAGCCATAAGATTAAAAAGGCCCTTGTACAAACAAGGGCCTTTATTTTTATGGTTGTTCCAGTAGGACTCGAAGCGAGGGTTCCGCCGACCGCATAGGGAGGAAGAGCGGCACAGGATGTGCCGCGGCAGGAACCCGAGGGGAGGTCACGCAGGGAGAGACACGATGTCTCGACCGTAGTGACCGAGTCCTACCCGGGGAGCCATAAGATAATAAGCTGGTTCACAGGAAACAATCTGTGAGCCCTTTTTCATTAGACTGCAAATTGTCCCACTCCTGTCCCACTTTTATTAAACTTGTGTACTAAATCTGGCGGGCTCATAGTACTCCTTCCTGCCAATCACTCCATCCATTCTTCGCTTTATTCAAAACTAAGTATTCTTGCCGTAAATATTTCTAAGCTTTAATTGCCTACACTCGGAGTATTTAGGAGTGAATTGTGATGATTATGGTTACAAATATTCAGTATGGGCAAATCGTTGCCTCTGGCACGAAATCTATGCATGGTATGATTCCAATTCAAGCAAAACTTTTGGCACATAATATCTAGAAACAAGCTTAATTGCTCATTTCATCTCATGCCTAGTATTTATTTGTATTTTATTATAGGATTGAATCGTTTAACCCAAAAGAATAAAAGATTAAGCATGGTTGCCAAGAGTAAAATACTCAAGGTCTAATTGATGATAAAATTTAATATGTTATCAATAGTTGTTTCTGTCTACAATGAAGAAGGTGTGTTAGATATCTTTTGGACAGAGCTTGAAAAGCATCTTATTAAGTTAGGGATGAGCTATGAGTTAATCTTTGTGAATGACGGAAGTAACGATAGAAGCAAGGATATACTTATGGATCTCTCTCAACGAAATAAGAATATCAAAGTAATAACCTTTTCAAAAAACTTTGGGCATGAAGCTGCGATGATTGCTGGGATCGATTACAGCAGAGGAGATATAGTGGTGTGCATGGATACTGATCTTCAGCACCCTCCATCAAAACTAGGTGAAATGGTGCAGAAATGTATTGAAGGATATGAAATAGTTACTATGGTCAGAAAACAGAACGACGATGCAACAGTATTAAGAAGGATAACATCATATTTATTTTATTATATTCTGAATTTGTTGTCTGTTGTAAATTTCGAACCCAATGCCTCTGATTTTTTTCTCATTTCACGGAGAGTAGCAAATATCATAAGAGATAATTTCTTGGAGAGAACAAGATTTCTTAGGGGGTTTATTCAGGTCGTAGGATTTAAAAAGACAACTATTGAATATAGTTCATCGAAAAGGGCAGCTGGAGAGACCAAATATTCATTGTATAAACTATTTGTATTATCAATCAGTGCCATTGCTGCTTTCTCAAATATTCCTCTTCATATTGGAATACTGTTTGGCACGATTGTAGGCCTTTTAAGTATCATTGTTGGTGTTTACTCTATAGTATTAAAGTTAATGGGATATGTAATTCCTGGCTACACTACCCTTGTGGTTATGATCAGTTTCTTGCTTGCTATTCAATTTTTTATTCTAGGCATTATTGGGGAGTACATTGGATTCATTTTTAATGAGACGAAAAAGAGACCTATTTATATTGTAGAAGATGAAATCAATTTTACTAGGAATGATGCGTGATTCTTGATCGTTGGATAACCAACAAAGTGAACTGGATTTTAGATAATTGCATCCCACCAATATTAAGAGATAATACAATTTTCATGGGTCTGTGGTTTTGGCTCTTATTTGGTAATAAATTTAAGTATTTTATGGAATTCAAAAAAAAGCACCTTTCCTGAGTCAGGAAGAATATGAGTCTTATTATCGAATATTGTCAGATAAGCATATACAAAGAGAATCCGATCTAACTCACGAATGCGTGGAGAGAATTCTCTCAAATGTTGTAGGTAAATCCGTTTTGGACATCGGATGTGGCAGAGGATACTTAGTGAAGAAGATTGCTGCTGAGAAGAAGATTGAGGTAGTCGGAATTGATATATCTGCACCTGAAATACAAGATTCAGTAGGGGGAGTTTCTTTTATAAAGCAGAATATTGAGGAATTGCCTTTTCAGGATAACTCATTTGATACAGTTATTTGTACACATACTATTGAACATTTGTTGAAGCCACTTAATGCCATTCTTGAGATAAGACGGGTAGCAAGGAAGAAGATCATAATTGTTGTTCCCAGACAGAGAGAATACAGATATACTTTTGATCTACACATCCATTTTTTCCCATATACATTCAGTCTTCAAAAGCTCATGAGAAATAAGAAGGCTCAATGTGGTATCATGGGAAACGATATATACTATGAAGAAAATATAGAATGATTTTTTTATTATGCTTATTTGTGTTGAGGGTAGGATGCTTCAGGATATGATGTCTTTTATGAAAGCTTGGGAGCTTTATGCGGATAAAGTATAAGTATCGGAGGTGGATCGGGAATTGCTCAAGGTCAAGTTCAATGATGGTATTATGTGCTAAGTTGTGAGAAAAGCCCATGAACTGGTCTGTAGAAACTCATTAACAAGCTTATTTCAAAGAAGCGGTATATTATTGAGCAAGGGCTCAGGACCCTTAAGAGGGTTTATAGATTTCGCCTTCCCTCATACATGGTATTGCTCAAGGTTGGGGCACTGTTCTGTCTCAAAGTTATATGTTTTTTAATATTGAAGGTAAACAACAGATTGGTTATACAGCATAATCTGAGGAGATGTGTTCCTGAATGAAGTTTAAAGACAAAAAAAAGCCACTAAGCAAAAGTGGAAGAAAAGCATTAGCCACGGCCAGAAGCAAGATGATTTCGCCTCCGACAGACCAATCCAACAATAAAGGGGTTATGCAAGATTCTTTGAAAATAGAGCTCACAGCAAATCAGAATAAAGCCTTTGCCATATCACTCAGCATCTTCCTGATAGCTGCCCTTTTTGGGTGGATAAGACTAAGATACGGTTTTAATTTTATTGACGAAGGCTATCAAATGACAGAGTCATGGCGATTAGCCGTAGGTGATGATTTTTTAAAGGATAAATTTACAGGCGCATTAAAAATGTTTACATTGATTAACGCTCTTATTTTTAAGACGTTCCCCAACATAACCTTGCTTGACTTCAGGGAATTAGAATATACCCTGACAATATTATCATTATTCCTTTTGACTTTTGCTCTTTATACAGTTGATAAAAAATATTGGTTCCAGCCCTTCATATTCTCGGTATTCGCATTTACTGGGCTTGATCCTATAGGCAATTTTAAGAATCTTTGTTATCAGACATACCCCCATCTGTTTATCATACTACATCTGGCATTACTTATCATTGGACTGCATCAAAGATCACCTATCATAGCAAGGACACTCTATATCCTGTCAGGTGTATGTCTGTGGCTTATCAGTTTCAGCTTGCTTCATATGAGTCTTATTGTCCTTTCGCCTATCCTGATATTTCTCATAATTAAAACCTTAAAAATTGAAATTCTTGAATTCACTCTTTATGATCTTTGTTTTGTTTTGGCGCCTTTTCTTTTATTTTGGTTAATATTCCTGGGTATCTTTAATAAGCCATTCATTCAAAACGTTTTTTCATCACTTCATTGGATGCGCTCTATGTCTGTTTATTCAACGGGGGCACTAATTTCCATCAATTGGGGGGCATTAGATCACATCATCATAACAATCCCCTTTGTGCTTGTCTTTTTATTCAGCACAAAACTATCCAAGACACTTTCTTTGGTAGGATCATTATTAATCTTGGCAATAATCATGTATATCATTATTGAAACATCCTTATTCGGATCTATACCACCCTATTATAGGGGTTGGTTCGATCGACCTATGTGGTTCACAGCCTTATTGGTTTCTTCATATTTTGTATTTGTTTGTTATTTTATTTTTAAAGCATTATTTAAAAAACAATGGGATAAACTTGAACTTTATGGATTAATTATCATTATTCCTACCATTATTATGGCAATCAGCAACAGTATTTTTTCTGCATCGGGTATTTTGACTGTGCTATACTCTTCTTCGATAACAGGGGTTGCAGGTATCACTTGCATGATCCTATCATTAAAATCAGTTGAAAAGAGATCCTATGATATTAAGCTAATAGTAATATTGCTGTTTTTTACACCTTTTTATTTTACAAGTATTTTCCATTACTGGGAATGGACATATTTCGATGTGTCCCCTAAACTAGCTACTGTTGAGATCGATGAAGGGTTTGGTAAGGGAATCAGAACTAATCAAACGTATAAAGATCTATATACATGGATTAGTATAACTTCTCAGGAGTACTCCAAAAAAGATGACTATATTATTTCTTACATTGTATCACCTATGGTATATATGATTGCCAAGCGCAAACCTGCACTAGATGACACATTTACAGATTTTCATCAGATCCCTGTTGATAATTATAAGCAGGTCATAGATTTCATGAGAGAAGGGCGACGTGAACCACGGCTTGCATATGTTTTTGAAGCGATGCCAGCCCTTGTTCTTCTGGAAGGTGATCGGTTTTCGTGGTTTGATAAACAATTTTCATTTCCTGGTAACGATCCGATTTCAAAGTATATATTAGAAAATATGGTTCTAGTTGATAATTATAGGTTAGCTCCCGACTTTATTGTGAAATGTTTTGTTGATAGAAAGTCAAATCTCCGAATTCCTGTAAATTAGCATCTCTGACATAGGAACTAGACGAAAAGTGTCAGAGATCATTTTCCTTAGAGTGTGGATTACTGCGATAACTTTCTGGTTTTGAAAGGCCAAGAAACCGATGATCTGGAAAGAGGCAGTCGAAAAACCCTTTTGGGAAGAAGATCTTCTCCATCTAACGGATACATTTTCAAATCATGATTACATAAGTTCTCGAATTATTACTTTCTTCAAGTCATATGTGCATACCGATGATTACTTGATAAGGATTCCTCCCCCTTTTTTGTTTTATGCGAAGCCATAGTTTGCGATCTTCTCTATATTGTGGACCATACAGTACAAGAGCCATTGAATGTTGACCTTGATCTTCCCCCTTAGCGTAAACCTGTTCATCCGTTTATTGGTGCGTATATTCCCGAATACCTGTTCTACTATGGCAATCCGGTGAGAGTAGATCTTACGCTCTTTCTCACTCTCGATCTTCTCTACCATGATCTGTGAGAGGTTGATCCCATCAGGCCCGATTGGAACCATCAAGTTTTTTGGACCACGACCACTACCATATATGCACTTTTCTTTCACTCTGCAGTCTCTGCAGTCCTCTTCTTTTGCACGATATAATCGATATAAATTCCCAGTGGAACGATGGCACTTTTCCGTTAGGGTAAGTATCTTCTCATTGGGACAGACATAACGATCTTCTTCCTCATTATAGAGGAAGTCCTCAAGAGCATAGTGGGTTCTGGTCATACGACCTTGCTGCCTCCACTCATCATATCGTGGGTCCCTCGTGCTTAATTGTTTATCAGGAATGTACGCATCCAGTTTCTCGTCTTCACACTTCTCGATATTACTCTTGCTGTGATACCCGCTGTCCGCAGTTAATGTCTTTCCCGCAAAGTATTCTGCAGAATCCGCCTGACCAATCTGATTCATGTTCTCCTTGGCACCGTCGATCATCGGGGGAATGAGCTCCTCATCATGGCCTTCACCGAACACCTCGCCGTGGATGATAACTCGATGCTTCGCATCCACCAATGCCTGGCTGTTATACCCCTGAATCATTCCGTGAGACGTTATCATCATCGCTGAATCATTGTCCGTGATGTTGCTCTTAATCTCCCGCCCCGCTTCCCGATCTTGGCTTCATTCTCCTTCAGCCATGCCTGTATCCGATCAGCCTGCTTCTTGAGCGCTTCAACCTGCTTCTCGCGATTACCTCCGGAAAAAGGTGGCTCATCATCTTTCCGCTCCTCTTCTTCCTGCTCCTTCAGAGTCTGCCTGACCTTCTCCTCGATCTTCCCTTCTTCCTCTTCAGATCTTCAACCTTCCCGCTCCCTTCATGGATGCATTACCGGGAAGCTTGCACCGTCCAATGCAAAAAAGGTCCCTCCAAGCAGATTCATCTCCTCACAGACTAAGAGCACATCCCGGAATAGCGGTAAGATCTCATCCTTCATGGAGGCTACAAACGGGGCTATCGTGCTATGGTCAGGATACTGCCCACACGAAAGCGCCATGAACACCACATTCTCCTTGCATGCCTGCTCGATCTTCCTCGACGAGATCAGTCCCCGTGAATAACTCAGTAATACTACCTTCAGCAAAATACGTGGATCGTATGCTCTCCGTCTGGTCTCATCATTACGGAACTTCTCATCGAATATGCTCACGTCCATATGCTCATCCACAAGCGTGTGAATCGCAAATTCCAGGGTCCCGGGCATGAGCTGTTCCTTCAACGTTACCGGTATCAGCATGTCCTGTGCATAGGTGTAAGGTTTATACTTAGCCATGGCTTCCTTCCCTTTCTGAGATGGGAGAATGAAAGATCCTTGCTCCTTGATTACAACCCGAATATATCACATAACTTTATGATAATATAGGATATTAATGCCCTTTTTATAAATATTTTGTGCTATCTGAAAAATCCCGTAAACATACCCTTAAAAAAACAGCCAACCTTTTTCGACACCCTCAATTAAAATCTATGAAAAGATCAGGCCAGTTCTGAGTGTGACATATGGCACGTAACCTATGGTTTAAGTAATTTAACAGCATATTGCGTACCACTCAATATATGGATATACTGAAACTGCGCTTTGGATAATTATATTGATGATGAAATTTGCTGTGATGACTCCTAGAACCAGTGATTGCTGAGGAGGTGATCACGGATGATTGAAGAAAAGTATCAAGATCAAGTCAAAATGCTGGAAAGCATTATCAAGATTATCGATAAAATAGGAATCCGCGTTGTTGAGATGTGGGACCGTCACGTTAAGCTTCTTTTACCTCTCGAACCCAACATCAACCATATCGGGACAATATATGCAGGATCTCTCTTTGCGATCGGCGAGTTCATCGGCGAGGGGCTGTTTCTTGCCTCCTTCGATCATACGCGGTTCTATCCCATCGTCAAGGCCATCAACATTCAATTCCGCCGTCCGGCAACGACGAATGTGACGGTGGAGTCGACGCTGAGTGAGGTCAAGCGGGAGGCCGATGCAAAAGGAAAGGCCGACTGGAGGACCTTGAAGTCAAGGACCAAGCGGGTGAGGATTGTTATCTTCCTCAGGGCATCTGGCAGATGAGAAAAACGTAGGAATCCGAAGACAGATCAAAGGTCTTTCCATAGGAAGATATGTGCGAGGACATGAGGGAATGGAGATTTCGAAAAAGACCTGACTCCTCTCCGGGTTAATACCGGGGTGAATGTGGTGGAAATTGAAAAGGAGGAGAGGCACAATGATTCTGGCATCACAAGACATGATTCGTTATTGGACGGACGCGGGGGCATGGGGAAATAAGACCTTTATTGATTATTTCAAGGAGCATGTTCGGACAGAACCGGAAAAGGTTTGTCTTGTGGACCCGCTCAACAGGGAAGCTCTTGTAGGCTCGAAACCGGAAAGATTGACCTACAGGGAATTGGATAAAGCCATTGACGCAGTGGCGGAAGGTCTGCTGGCCAAGGGCATCAAGAAGGATGACATCATCATGGTTCAGCTTCCCAACGTCTGGGAACTGGCCATGCTTTATCTGGCAATCACACGCACCGGGGCACTGATTTCACCCATGCCCATGCAGTGGCGTTATTCGGAATTGCAGTATATCGCGTCCATGACCAATGCAGTTGCGATCATCACCATCGACACCTTCAACGGTTTCAACCACAGAGATTTGGCCCGGCAGGTTCAGGGTTCCGTTCCTTCCATCAAACATATATTCAACCTGGCGGATATCAAAGAAATGGCCCAGGGTCCTGTCACGGGGCAACTGGACCGTATCCGCATAGACGCCAATGATGTTTTCACCCTCTGCTGGTCTTCAGGAACCGAGGCCCAGCCGAAGGGCTGCCCGCTGAGCCACAACAACTGGCTGTATCTGGCGACACTGTGTTACGAGGTCGCACCTACCAAACCCGGGGACAATCTTATTACGGCGGGTCCCCTTGTGAACATGGCATCCATTGGAACGGTGTATATCGAATGGCTCCAGGGCGGGGGAAAGCTCGTCCTCCACCATCCCTTTGACGGTCCGACGTTCATTATGCAATTGATTATGGAAGAGGTTCATTATACCCTTCTTGTGCCTGCCGTTATCAACGCCCTGTTGAAACATCCCCAGGTGGACCAGTTTGATCTCAGTAAGGTGAGGGCGATCACGCTCGGATCGGCGCCTCCATCCCTGTGGTCCGTTCAGGAGCTCAAGCGGCGATGGGATATCGAATTCGGTAATATCTGGGGGCAGAACGAAGGAACGGCCAATGTCGCCGGTGCATACAACATTCCCGATATGGAAATGCGGATTGACAACTTTCCCCAGTACGGAAAACCGGGATCAGAATGGGCAAAGGCAACGGACCAGCTCCGGTTCGTGACAATGAAAGTCATTGATCCGGTGACGGGAAAGGCGCTCACGCAGGAAGGAGACGTTGGCGAGTTATTCTACAAGGGACCGAGCGTCATTCCCGGCTATTTCAAACGTCCCGACCTTACGGCCAAGGCGTTTGATAAAGACGGTTTTTTCAACACAGGTGATCTGTTCCAGGTCAAGAAAAATGATTGTATCGGTTTCTTCGATCGGACCAAGGACATCATTATTCGAGGCGGTTTCAATATCAGTGCCCAGGAAGTGGAAAATATACTCTTGGGGCATCCGAAGGTTCTCGATGTAGCTGCTGTGGCCATGCCCGATGAAGCCATGGGAGAAAAGGTTTGTGTCTATGTTGTTCCCAGAGAAGGCCAGGACGTAACCCTCGCTGACGTGTCGTCTTTCATGAAGGAAAAGGGACTGGCCGTTTACAAGATTCCCGAACGGGTCGAGATTATGGATGCCATTCCACGGAATGCTGTGGGAAAGATTCTCAAGAAAAAATTGCGGGAAGACATCAGGAAAAAACTGTCTGCATAATGCCACGTAAGATTTAACGGCAACTGCGGCAGAAAGATTGTTTGGGCCGACAGCCGGGGCACTCCGATGTGACCGGACCGGAATGCGGGGAATGGTAGCGGGAGCCCATCCGGAGGGCGATGTTCAGCAAACGGTTATTCACAGAACAGCTGATGGCGAGTTTTTCCAGAGTAATGATCACTACGATTTCTTCTTGGTTTTGAGAAGGCTGGAAACTGAAGATCTTGGTTTCAAATCTATGGTATTCAGGCTTTAGGCTCTGTGCGCCGCACCTGGCACGTTATCTATGGTTTTGATAAAGGAGTAACCGTGTAGGAACCATTATCCAATCCTGTGAAACTGTAATTCCCATTAGCATCAGTGGTTGTTGTGCCAGAGGAGTCTGAACCATATAATACTACAGCTACCCCTTGTGCTACAGCACCTCTTACCGTACCTGAAATATTGTATGTTAGTTACGGATTGGCTGTTGCTGTGAAGTTATTAATAGTTGAATTGGCTCCATTGATAATAACTGTCTGAATAGCAGGAGTGAACGTGTATCCTGCAAGTGAAGGTGTAAGCGTATAAGAACCATTATCCAATCCTGTAAAAGTGTAATCCCCATTGGAATCAGTCACAGTTGCTGTTGTTCCGTTCGTGCCTGACAGGGTCATGGTTACACCACTCAGGGCTCCACTACTGGTAGATACTGTTCCAGAAATGTAATATGTGGGATTCGTCGTGGATGTAGCTGTAAAGTCATTGGATGCTGAGTCGGCTCCATTGAGAGTAACAGCAATGGGAGAGGTAAAGGTATACCCTGCAAGTGATGGTGTAATTGTGTAAGATCCGTCAGTCAATCCCGTAAAGGAGTAATTACCATTTGCATCTGTTGAAGCTGTTCCTGAGCTGGTACCGGATAAGGTGATTGTTACACCAGATAATGGAGCACCACCTGATGTCACTGTCCCTGCAATACTATAGGTGGAGCTGGAACTGGATGTTGCTATCTCAGTTGATACAGTCACACTGGCTCCATTGATTGTTACAGCATCACTGGTGTTACTGAAATTATACCCAGTAAGTGTTGGGGTAATTGTGTATGATCCATTTGCCAATCCTGTGAAACTATAGTTTCCATTGGCATCTGTGGTTGTTGTGGCACTGCTGGCACCGGATAAGGTAACAGTTGCTCCAACTAAGGCTGCACCATTTAATGTTATGCTCCCTGATATTGCATATTCACCTACAGAGGCACTGGAATCACTATTACTATTGCCTCCCCCACTATAAAAGTCCCAGTGACCACCACCACATCCTGATAGCAGGATAGTCAGACTGAATAATACAACGACTATTGTGTGGATACTGTCCAACAAGCGTTTCCATTGTTTATTCATAGTTCTCGCCTCCTTAATGCCTAATACTATTTCAGAGATTATATATTTATACTCATCAATAAGATTGATCGTTAATTTCTTGGAAAAACATTAGATTAATTTGACTATATCTGCCCTATGGTCGCGGCATACCCGTAGAACAAGTTCTGATGAGACCTTAGGCAGGTTCAAATCCTGGATGATACGGTTGCAACAAATCAATAGTATATTTGTACATTACAATTATGTCTTAAAAGGCATAATATTCGGATATGTTAAGCTCAGATCAAACAGAATATTTCTTCCGATTATCTCAACAAGACGGTGAACAGGATAGACCGAAGATATCTATGTGAACATGAAGCATCACCCAGACTGTACATAATTGCGATAACTTTCTGGCTTTGAAATGTCTAAAAACTGATGATCTCCTTATCTGACATACGATAATAACTGAGCCATAATTATTATTTCTACCTCCAACGTTACTCAAGTCTGAATGGTCGGTATATCTGCTTGGAAACTGATCAGTGCGTGCGTGTTCGGCATCACCTGCGCCGGAGAGAACAGACCAGCTTTGCCCAATCGAATCAATCCGGCATTCGGGGTTCTCCACCAAAGCAGCGAACCGTCACGGTGCCTCTTCCCAAGGCCGGTTTCAGCCGTAGAGCTTCTTCACCATCCAGGCGATCTTTTGCCCCAGGATCTGCGCCATCTGGACGCCTTCCTCATCTTTTTCCACCTCTCCCTTTTCTCTGGCAACGCTCATTGCCCGACCGGCGATGATAAGCTCATTGCTAAAGAAGAAGTGGTTCATGGTTTCGATGGTATGCATCCCTCCGGTGCGACGAAAACAGGATAGGGAAGCCCCAACTTTGTTCTTGTACATCCTCCCATTTGCCAATCCGACGAAGCCCGCCCGGTCGATCAAGGACTTCATCTCCGCTGTTACATCCTGAAAATAGGAAGGAGATCCCAAAACGATACCCTGAGCCGTTGTCATCTTTTCGATATACTCGTTCGCCGCATCGTTCTTAACGGCGCACCGCTGGTCCTTATTCTCGAAACACTTGTAGCAGGCAATGCACCCGTGAATCGCCTTTGCCGAGAGCTGAACGAGTTCTGTTTCAATGCCCTCTTTCTCGATCTCCCGTAAGAGATAGCCTATCAACGTGGTGGTGTTGCCGTCTTTCCTTGGACTTCCGTTGAATGCCATGATCTTCAATACACTTTACCTCCACAGAATTTACTGCACGGGGATGATCTTCCTTTTATACCCTTTCTCAACTAAGAATATGGTACATATGCTTCATCTGACCGGAGGATACAATATGAAAAAAATCCTTGTCATTTATCATAGCCAGCAATTTGGAAACACAAGAATACTCGCAGAAGCCCTTGCGGATGGAGTTCGAGAAGCAGGTGCGGATGTGGAGCTCATGAACACCAATGAACATCGGGTAACTATGAAAGAATTCATGTCAGCCGATGCGGTTGCTCTTGGTACGCCTGATTATTTCTCGTACCCTGCTGGTACCATCAAGACTTTTTTTGACGATATGTATCTTTGGGACCAATCAGGTGAGCCTGTAAAAGGGAAACCGGCTGTACTCTTCATATCCCATGGAGGCGGTGGAAAAGTGAGGCAGCCACTGGACTCTTTTGCTCAGAGATTCTTTAAAAAAGTAGGTGAAACGGCTGAATTCGAACGACCAATAAATGAGGAAGCAAAAAAAACGTGCCATGAGCTCGGCAAACAGCTTGTAACAAGCCTTGGGAAAATACATAAAATGCCTTAACCTTGATCGATATCAATCTCTATTCTTTATCCGTGTCTGCGCTCTCCTCCAGGACAATATCATCCACATCTAACGTATATTCAGCATCGACTTCATTAACAACCTCGATCACGTCATCTCTCTCTTCCGGGGCAATAATGGTAGGGTCTGCCTTACCCATGTAGGCTGATCGCCGTCTTCTCTTCCGCTTGAGCATCCGCTTTGTCTCTTCATTATTCTGGTCTTCTCCACATGAAGGGCAAAGGGGCTGTGGTCTGCCCAAGTCATAAAACTTGGTCCCGCACTTATAACACTTGTATCGTGTCCCGAGATCGACTACAGAAAGCTCCTCTTTCTTGGGTTGAGTCTTCACGACTACAGGAGTTTCTTTTTCTTGGGTTGCTTCTTCACGGCAGAAGAAATCTCCTTCTTCTGGGATTGCTTCTTCACGACAGCAGAAATCTCCTTCTTCTGGGGTTGCTTCTTCACGACTGCAGGAGTTTCTTTTTGCTTGGGTTGCTTCTTCACAACTGCAGTGAGATCCCTTTTCTTAGGTTGCTTCTCCACGGCAGAAGAAATCTCCTTCTTCTGGGGTTGCTTCTTCACGACTGCAGGAGTTTCTTTTTGCTTGGGTTGCTTCTTCACAGCTGTAGAAAGCTCCCTCTTCTGGGATTGCTTCTTCACGGCAGAAGAAATCTCCTTCTTCTGGGGTTGTTTCTTCACGACTACAGGAGTTTCTATTTTCTTGGGTTGTTTCTTCACGGTCTTATTTATTCACCGCGTCTTTCAATAATTTGCCTGCCCTGAAACGAGGAGCCTTGCTCGCCTTGATCTTTATCTTCTGCCTGGTCTGGGGATTTACGCCTTCTCTGGCTGCTCTCTTGACAACATCGAAGGTCCCAAAGCCTACTAAGGTTACCTTATCGCCTTTCTTGAGGGCACTAGCAATTGACTCTGTGAAAGCATCTACCGCTAGTTGTGCAGCTGTTTTGGATATCTTTACTTTGCCTGCCATAACATCAACTAAATCTGATTTTGTCATAATATCCTCCTCGTATGTATTGAATTGATATATTGGAGACCGACTGCAGATTCTCTCAACTTATTTTGGCCTTTGCCTAAGCTACTACTATTTTCCGAGACATCTCAAGACTCCCCGGGAGTCTTGACCAATCAATAAGCATAACAACCTACTCAGCCTTTTCCCTCAGCTTATATTTCCCTTTGCCCAGGTAGACCAGATAGTCCTTCCCATTGGGATAATATTTCCAGGAGGTATGTTCAGGTGCTGTCGATATGACAGTCGTGTTAAAACTATTCTTATTCAGCTCAGGGTATTTCTTGATAGCCTGATTATATAGATCCACCGATGAAAAGACTCCCTCACCCGATACTTTGGAGACCTTTTTCGCTGTCTCTAATACGATGTCATGGATTGATTTCCTGGCTTTCTTCTTTACAGACTTTCCCTTCTTGGCAGGAATAGTCTCGATCGGCAAGGATACGGCAGTAGGCTTTACCTTGATGTTTTTCACAACGACCTGTGCCTGATCACCCTTGATCTCCAGAGCCATATTGACCATCAGAACGAACTTCAGACTCTTTTTCCTCATGGGAACTCCTCTTGATATAATATTTGATTCTATAATTATTACAGTTACTTTGCAAGGTTGATTATAATATTTCTATCTTCATGTTGTTTGCGGGATTATACTTTAGGCCACGTCAATCTTATAACAAAGTATCCTATGTCTTTTGTAACCTCTTATCTTTCCGATATAATTCAGTAATGGGAGCCAATCATTTCATTATAGTACGGCCCGGTAACTGAGGCCCCCGATGAGAGGGGCTTCTTTACTTTTCATGGGCATATAGTCAGTAAACATGATGTTGTGCATTCAAACCTTTTATTGAGCATGGACCGGCTTGATGATCTCGGGTGAATCGTTTTGAGGACTGTTCACAAGCTTGGAAATCTCAAAGGCCTCCAATTCATCATGAGGGAAGGGCTTGATACATTTCATGAGATTGTTCGCTGATTCGGGGAGTGGGTTCAGCCAGATTCGGTAAATATCCGGCTTTAGAATAGCAGGCATCCGGTTATGGATTTCACCTATAAGGGGGTTGGCATCGGTTGTGATTATGGTGCTTGAGATGATGGTTTCTCCTGTTTGCTCATTGGTCCAGTTATCCCATAGACCTGCAAAGGCAAAGGGCTCACTATTTTTCATCCGTATAAAGTAGGGTGTCTTGGTCTTGTTCTCCTGTTTCCATTCGAAGAACCCATCACTCAGGATGATACAACGTCGCTTTTTAAATGACTCCCTGAAAGAAGGCTTTGTCGCTATAGTCTCCGCTCGGGCATTGATCATCCGGTTCCCGATAGTCTCATCCTTGGCCCAGAATGGTACGAGTCCCCAGTGAGTAAAGGTAAGCTTTGGGGTGGGCATGTTGAGAATAGTGAGAATATCTTGGGTTGGGGCAATGTTGTATCGCGGTTTGAATTTCTCGCGTATCCCGTAATCTATCTCCAGGTCGAGGATACTGACCTTTATCTTCTCGGGATCAGAGATCTGAATGAATCGGCCGCACATGGTATTCTTCACCTCTTGTTGATACACGTATAGATACCAGGATGATTTGAAAAGTCTACACAGTAATTGTTTTCTTTTTGCAGGCTTACTGAAATCCATAGTATGGCTGGTTGAATAATGCCTGCATGGTAACTAAGGGTCATTTTTATATACGCTGTATGCTGAAAAAACGGTTATGGGTAATTATAATTATAATGAGAAAAGATCACTGAAATTCCTTAATAATTGCAATAGTGGCAACTAAGGGTCATTCCTATTGGCGCTGTATGCTGAAAAAATAGTCACGGGTAATGTATTGTTGAGTTTTGATATAAAACCAGCTTCTCAATCTCCTATGGCTTCAATCTCAGAGGTTATTAATCGATGAGCAGGTTTAACTTTGACAAAGTGGTCTCACCTCTCTATGACACTTACAGGGATGGACATAGGACCGATTGAGTGAGGACCTTCTTGCATGGGACGGCATAAAACATAAAATAACAAATTACATTATTAAAATCCGTAACGCACGCCCAGGTAAATTACTGCTATGCCCCAAGCCATATGTTAGGACGACAGACACTGAATCAAATGAGATCAACCTTAAGGGCCCTGCACTCGAGGAATTACCGGCTCTTTTTCGGCGGTCAGGGCATATCCCTCATGGGGACATGGATGCAGCAGACAGCCATGAGCTGGCTTGTCTACCGGATCACCGGGTCTGCCATGATCCTTGGCGCCATCGGCTTCTCAACCCAGATCCCCATGCTGTTTTTCTCACCCATTGCAGGCGTCTATGCAGACCGTATGGACCGCTACCGTCTGGTGATCGCCACCCAGTCCTGCGCCATGCTGCAGGCCTTCGCACTCGCCTTTCTCACCCTGTCGGGTTTGATACATGTGTGGCATCTCTTTATCTTAAGCTTCCTTCTGGGCCTTATAAATTCGTTTGATATGCCTATACGCCAGTCATTCGTCGTACAGATGATCGAAAACAAAGCGGACCTGGGCAATGCCATTGCCCTGAACTCATTCCTCTTCAACGGCGCAAGGCTTGTGGGGCCGTCTGTTGCAGGCATCCTCATCGGCATGACGAGTGAAGGAACCTGCTTTCTCATCAATGGCTTCAGTTTCCTGGCAGTACTGGTTGCCCTGTTGTCCATGAAAATCGAGAGGCGCGAGATATCCAGGGTAAAGGACAGTCTCATAAATGAACTGAGAGTCGGATTTAACTATGTCCGGGATTTCATGCCCATCAGGTATATCCTGCTCAACCTGGCGCTCATGAGCTTCATGGGGATGCCTTATGCCATTTTGATGCCCGTCTTCGCCAAGGACATCCTCAAGGGCGGACCGGAGACACTTGGATTCCTCATGGCTTCCACAGGACTTGGTGCCATTGTCGGCGCACTATTCCTGGCATCGCGGAAGACGGTCCTCGGGCTTGAACGCCTCATCGTTCTTTCTTCTTTCTTGTTTGGTACAGGCATCATCCTTTTCGCCATATCCAAGTCTGTGCTTATCTCAGCGGTCTTATTGACCGTTACAGGGTTCGGGATGATGGTGCAGATGGTCGGAAGCAACACAATCGTCCAGACCATTCTCGATGAGGACATGCGGGGGCGGGTCATGAGCTTTTTTGCCGTTTCATTTGCCGGCACAATGCCTTTCGGCAGCCTCTATGCAGGCTCAGTGGCTTCTACAATCGGCGCCCCCATGACACTTACCATCAGCGGTTTTGTCTGTGTTGCAGCGGCATTGTTATTTTACCGGAGGCTCCCGGCCATGCAAGAGGTCATACGACCCATCTACGATAAGATGGGAATCCTTCCGGATCGCCATGGCCTTGATCACTGAGCGGCCTTGGAGCCTACTTCATTCAGGCCGAACTTATTGCCCTCCTTGAATGCCTTTGGTGACTGCAAAAGATACCTTTGACAATATTTCTCAACAGGTCTTGAATACCCCATGAACAAAATGACAAAAAAGGGAGATAGTTATGAACCTAAACAATCCGGATATTATAGAAATCAACCCTAACAGACTTTTGAAATTAAAATTCCCGAAGAAGACTATCATCTTTGTCGTTATCATTATCTTGGCGCTCCTATTCTTGAATCCTATTGCAATGGTCCCTGCCGGGCATGTAGGCGTGAAAGACTTCTTCGGTTATGTTTCATCAGATACACTTTCTCCGGGCTTAAGGCTTGTTGTCCCATTTACTCGTGTTGTCGCCATGTCGGTGCAGACCCAGGAGATAATGGAGAAGGCTGAAACCCCATCCAGAGAAGGGCTCATTATAGACCTTGAAGTATCTCTTCTCTTCCGAGCCGATCCGGATAAGGCTGCAGAGATCTATAAAAAAATCGGCAGCGACTACACGAAAGTGGTTGTGGAACCACAATTCCGCTCGGCAATACGCGAGATAACGGCGTCCTACGACGCCAAATCGCTCTACTCCTCCGAACGCAACAAGATCGCCGGTGAGATGCAGGATATGTTCGTGCAGCTCACCAAAAGCAAGGGCGTGATATGTGATCAGGTCCTGTTAAGGAAGGTGGGATTGCCGACTGTCATTGCAAATGCAATCCAGGAAAAGCTCAAGAGAGAGCAGGAAAGCGAGCAGATGAAATTTGTCCTCCAGAAGGAACAGCAGGAGGCTGAACGCAAACGCATCGAGGCCCAGGGTATCTCAGACTTCCAGAAGATCGTGTCCCAAGGGTTAAGCCCTCAACTCCTTGAATGGAAAGGGATCGAGGCCACCGAGAAGCTTGCTGCTAGTTCCAACACGAAGATCGTTGTCATCGGAAATTCGAAAAACGGCCTGCCCCTTATCCTTGGTGGAGAAAAGTAAATAAAACAGGAGACAAAAGGCATTCTGCCTTTTGTCTCCTGTCTCCTATTGAATAACACGGCAATTACTCCATCAAAATGTAAGCATCTCACAAAAAGACGGTTTAAAAAAAGAAACCCACCCTTCCCTCAACCTCATTAACATACAGCTTCTGGCCATCATCGATGGCTGATTTGTAATTTATGGACATCATAATTCTTTTTGTAATCATTTTGCCCGCTGTTATATCGCCTATCTCTCATATTACACATGTAAATTTTCTCTTGCTCAACATCCCATTTGCCGATAATGAGAGAGCATGGAAAGCATGTTCAGCATCGAGGAGTTCCCGTTCCCATTGGTGATGATGGATGTGATGGAGTCTCAGTTCACCGGGATCATCTTTGTCTCTACAGATCAATGGAAGAAAGGCCTCATCTTCAAGGACGGGAGGCTCTGCGCCATCCAGTCCAATAGAACCGACGAACTGCTGGGAAATATCCTTGTCGGAATGGGGATGATCTCAGAAGATGAGAATGCACGGTCGCTAAACACCTCTCGCCTGGAGCGTAGGAAGCAAGGTGTCATCCTCCTGGAGCTGGGCCTAGTCCAGCCTATGGAGATCAACGAAGCACTTAAGGCACAGACAGAAAAGCGCTTCCTGGATATCTTCTCTTGGGAGAACGGTACAGTCCAGAAGGTCCCCAAGGAGGAGATAAATAAACAGCCTGAGCTCAGCAAGATTGAAATGGCCTACCTCATCCGCAAAGGCGTGATGGAACATACCCCTTTTGCAAATATTATCACTGCACTCTCCCCCTTTGCAGATGCCATACCCAAGGTGATGGTGGACACCCTGCCGGGAGATACCGGCATTGACCTGGAAGATATCCGCCAGTATACGGTCGCCGAGATCCTCCTTCTTGGACAGGATCCCTCACGTGCTCTGCTCAGTCTCTTCTGCACCGGAGATGTCAGCTTCGAGGAAAGCAAGTATAAGGCACTCATTGACATACTAAGACACAAGCTTAAGGCCATCAAAGACCAGGATCCCTTCGAAGTCCTGGGCGTTGACAAAATGATATCCGATGGCGGCCTCAAGAGGGCCTATATCAAGATCGTCAAGGCCAATCACCCCGACACGTATGCCTATGCCGATGACATCGAGGTGAAACTGCTCGCCAACGAGATCTTCACCGAGATCCAGAAGGCTTACACCAACATTATTAAATTGCGTGAAGGCAAGTCCATTGAAGAGCCACAAGGCATCGATGAGAGCCTCCAGGCCGAGATCTTGTTCAGTAAGGCCACCGAGCTGTTGAAGGCCAGGGACTATCAGAATGCCATTGACAACTTCAAGCTCTGCGTGAAGATGAAGCCTGAGGAGAAACTCTTTGTGGAGTCTTTTGTGAAGACCTTGTTTCTCAGACTGCAGAACACAGGGGACGGTAACCCCCTGGAGGTCAAATCGGCCATTCGAGAAGGGTTGAATCGCTTTCCCGGATCGGACACCCTCTGGGTGATCTATGGCTGGGTCTTGAAGAAAGAAAGCTCAAAGAAAGCGATCGAGGCCTTTGAGAAGGCCCTGGAGATCAACAAAAGCAATGTCGATGCCCAGAGGGAAATACGCTTGTACCAGATGAGGGAAAACCGGTAGCACATTAAGTACGGTTGTCCACCACAAGGATTCATACATCTCCAGTATTTTGATATCGAAGGTCAATATTCATTTTTTACCTCGCAAACTTATAGTCATGAGAACTTAATCACTTAAGGAGAGTCACTGATCACCCTTGATGAAATCTGAATCCTGACCCCCGTCTTCCGACTCTTCCGACTCCTCTGAAGCATCCTGCCTGTTCAGCATCACCCTTACCTTGGGGGGCAGGTATGTCATATCAAAATCGGTCTTTCCGATTCCCTCCAGGATCAGCCTGTTCTTTTCACGGTAAGGCGCCTGTTCATCGAAGATAACATGAACACGCCCATCCAAACGACAGACCCCGCCCTTACGGTTGAGTTTATCCTCAATGACATCAATGCCTGCAGATGACGCCGTCTCATAGAGTAAAACGAAGAGTTCCCTTTCCTTGCGATCGTACATGTGCGCTCCTGTCAACTCCTGCCGAAATCATCTTCAAGGCGTACAATATCGTCTTCTCCGAAATACTCACCTTGCTGGACCTCGATGAATATGAGAGGCTCATCACCGATATTCTCGATACGGTGTTGAGCCCTTAAAGGGATGTCGATGGATTCATTGGCAGAGAGCTTCAGATGTTTCCCATCAATGGTAACAAGCCCATACCCGGCAACCACAACCCAGTGCTCACGCCGCTTCTGGTGATACTGGAGGCTCAGTCGCTTACCCGGCCATACGGTTATCCTCTTGACCTTGTGGTCTGGCATGTCCTCCGAGAGCACCTCGTAAAAGCCCCAAGGTCTCTGCTCTGTGCTCCCCTTATCCTCCATAGTAATCCCCTTTATGGCGCAAAGATAACTTCAGAAAGTGATGCGATCAAGAAAAAAAGAGGAGGCGCTTTCCTGCGCCTCCTCTCCTATAAGATTCAGGGTCGGTACAACTGATGTATTGCTTTTTAGGCCTCTGTGCCTTCGGCCTTCTTTGGCTTGAGATCGATTCCTGCGGCCATGGCCACAAGGACAGCGATATCCGCCGACTGGAGCTTCTCGCCAAGTTCTAGTTCCTTGATGCCGTCGGTGAGCATGGTGTAGCAGAACGGGCATGCGGTGCAGACCGTCTTGGCCCCGGCATCCAGAGCTTCGTTTGTCCTCTTCTGGTTGATTCTGGTGCCGAGGTGCTCTTCCATCCACATCCTGCCGCCGCCTGCGCCGCAGCAGAAACTCTTGGCGTGGTTGCTCGCCATCTCCACCATGGGGCTCGTACTGATTGCTTTGAGGATATCGCGCGGCTGGTCATAGACCTTGTTGTAACGGCCCAGGTAGCAGGAGTCGTGGTAGGTAATGGGTCCGAGGTCGCTGATGCGTTCCTTGATCTTGATCTTGCCGCTCTTGATGAGCGTATCGAGGATCTCGGTGTAGTGGTAGACCTCGAAGTTGCCGCCGAGTTCTTTGTAATCGTACTTCAGGGTATTGAAGCCATGGGGACACAGAGTGATGATCTTCTTCACATTGTAGCCCTTGAAGGTCTCGATGTTGGCCATTGCCAGGGCCTGGTAGATATACTCGTTTCCGAGCTTCTTGGCCGAGTCGCCACAGCAGCCCTCTTCGGTGCCCAAGATTGCATAGTCAAGGCCCGCCGCCTCAAAGATCTTCGACAAAGCCAGGGCTACGCGCTTGTTCAGATCGTCGAATGCACCTGCACAGCCCACGTAGAAGAGATACTCTGAGCTGCCCTTCTCGGAAAGCAGGGGAATACCCTGGTCCTTGGCCCAGTCGGCCCGTGTATGGGCGCCGATGCTCCACGGGTTGGAGTTATTCTCCATACCCTTGAACACACCCATGAGTTCGGGGGCGAAGTCGGACTCCATCATGACCATATAGCGCCTCAGATCCATGAGCTTCGGGAACTGGAGGATATATGACGGACAGGCCTCAACACAGGCCATACAGGTGGTACATGCCCATGCGGTCTCTTTTTCGATGGAGTCACCGATGAGTTTGGGTCCGGTATATTCCTCATCCGGGATGATACGATAGTTGCCGTCCTCATCGAGGGCGAACTTGGCCTTCTCTTCGATGTAGGTTCTGATGTTCTGGATGACATCCCTGGGCTTGAGCGGTTTGTCGGTATTGAAGGCCGGGCATACCTCCACGCACCTGCCGCATCTCATGCAGGCCTCCTGGTCGAACAGGTCTTTCCAGGAGTATTCCTCCACGTTGTGGATGCCGAAGGTCTCTGCGCACTCGAACATCTCGGGAGGCATGACCCTGATGGGGGGTACCGGTGCCGTGGACCTGAGGAAGATGTTTGCAGGTGTCATGAAGATGTGCATGAGCTTGGTATAGCCCACATATACGAAGAAGGTGAGCGCCATGAGTACATGGAACCACCAGAGCAGATAATGGACCCCCCTGATGGAATGCTCGTTCGCGCCCGAGAAGAGATACGCCACGAGCCTGCCGCCGGGAGAGAACCACACATACTTGTACATGATGCTCGTAGGATTCAGCTCAACGGCCTGCATCCTTAAGCCCTCTATGAAGAAACCGGTCACCAGGATGGCAAGGATGAACCACAGGGTGATGTTGTCCTCAGGCTTGTTGTCCAGCCATTTCGGTCTGATCACGTATCTCCTGTACAGCGCCATGAGGATGCCGATGATGGCCAGCATCCCGAACACGTTGGCAAAGAGCTTCATGATGAGATAGAAGGCCCCTTTCATGAACCAGATGCCCGTGATGGGGAATAATATGTCCGCCTGGAAAAACACGATGGCGGTGGTGATGGTCAGCGCAATGAACCCATAAAAGATGAATATATGGAATATGCCCTGATAGGGTTCTCTAAGGATCTTCCTGTGTCCGAATACATCACCGAATGCAAACCAGAATCTGCCCCATGGGTCGTCGAGCCTGTTGCTCTCCGAGCCGGTGGCCTTCATCATTACCTTCACGCGTGTCCAGAACCCTCCTTTGTAAAGAGCCCTGCCTAACAGTGCGAATGCCGAAAGGGCGAGTATATAGAGGATAATCTGTTCCGTATAGGAACCAGGACTTAAGATATTCCAAAAGACTTCTCTGGTAATTTCTCCCTGTGGACCGTGCATAGCCCCCCCTGAAAAAGTGAATTGTATGCATGAGGGGCGGACGATGCCGCCCGCCCCTTGTTATCCTTATTAACCTTTAATCTTCTTGATCTCTTCGATAAGAGCCGGGACGAAGTTGAACAGATCATCCACTATGCCGTAGTCGGCCTTTGTGAAGATCGGGGCCTCGGCGTCCTTGTTGATGGCAACGATCACCTTGGAAGTGCCCATACCGGCCATATGCTGGATGGCACCTGAGATACCGGCCGCGATGTAGAGATTCGGGCTCACGGTCTTACCGGTCTGGCCGACCTGATAGGAATGATCCCTCCATCCTGCATCCACTGCCGCCCTTGATGCACCCGTGGTGGCAGTCGGACCGAAGAGGTGAGCGAGGTCTTCGAGCATCTTATAGTTCTCAGGACCCTTCATGCCTCTGCCGCCGGATACGATGATCTCGGCCTCGGTCTGGTCGGGCTCTGTGGAAGCAGCAATCTCAAGCGACTTCACGGTAACCTTGATCTTGCTGGCGTCCAGGCTTACGGCCACCTTCTCAACGGCACCGGCGCCTGCGACTTCCTTGGCACCCAGGGCATTCGGCCTGACCGAAATAACCTGGGGATTCCCCGTCGCCTCAACCAATGCATATGCCTTGCCGGCATACAGAGGCCTCTTGGCGATGACCTTGTCGCCTTCCTTCGTCAAACCGACACAGTCGGAAATGGCGCCGACATTGAGTCTGGCTGCCATTGCCGGAGCGAAATCCTTGCCCTGTGCCGATGCACTGCAAAGGATCACACTCGGCTGCACCGTCTTTGCAACCTGAACAAAAGCCTGGACAAAGGCCTCGGGATTATAGTTCTCGAACTCAGGTCCATCGACTACATAGATCTTGTCCGCGCCGTACTTCGCAAGCTGGGGAGCAAGTGCTTCAGCACCTTTGCCGATAATGCATGCGCTGACCTCACTGCCGAATTCCTTTGCCTTGCTGGTAATTTCAAAGGCGCCCTTCTTGACTTCGCCCTTCTGAACTTCTGCGTAAATTAGTGTTCCTGGCATGGCTGTCACCTCCTCACCTTAGATGATCTTAACTTCTTCATGCAAGGCCTTTGCAAGAGCAGCCGCCTTGGCCTTTGCATCGTCGCCCGCTATAATCTTGCCAGCCTGGCGGGCCGGAGGCAAGGACATCTCCTTAATGGTCGTCATGGGGCCTGCATTCACACCGAGCCCGGCGGCGTTTTTCACGTCGACGGGTTTCTTCTTGGCCTTCATGATGCCGGGAAGCGAGGCATACCGGGGCTCGTTCAGACCCTTCTGCGCCGAGAAAACCGCCGGAAGAGGGACATTCAGAATCGTCTGTCCGCCCTCGACCTCGCGGGTCACGGTGGCGCTCTTCTTGTCTGCTGCGGCCTCGAACTTGATCACCTGGGTCACAACCGGCAGCCCGAGCAATTCGCCAACCATGGCCGGGACCTGGCTGCAGTCATCATCAATAGCCTGCTTGCCAAGGAACACCGCATCATAGGTAAGCCCCTTAACGGCTGCCGCCAGCACTGCCGCCGTGGCATAGGGATCGGCCTTGTCGTAGAATGCAGCGTCGTTGATGTGCACTGCGTTGTCCGCACCCATAGCCAGGGCAGTGCGGATGGACTCGATCGCCCTGTCCGGGCCGAGCGTAACGATGGTCACGGTGCCTGCATTCATCTTCTCCTTCTGGCGGATTGCCTCTTCAACGGCAAACTCGTCGAAGGTAGAGATGACCCACTTAATGCCGTCTGTTGCAATTGATGTACCTGCGATCTTGATCAATGTCTCGGTATCAGGTACCTGTTTCAGACATACAACAGTATTCACATTAAACCTCCTTCCTCTTTGTGTTTTTATCCTTTGGGCATTTTTCTCTTAGGCCCTGTTTCTCCATATAAGCCTACATATCCTTAAAGACCGGTTTGCGCTTGTTCTGGAAAGCATCGGTCCCTTCTTTACCATCCTTTGAGATGACGACCCTTGCAAAATTCTCGATCTCGATCTCCAAACCTTCATCCAGGCTGTCTTCAAGACCCGAGGATACCGCATCGACGGCAGCACTCACGGCAAGCCTGCCTTTGCCTGCAATGGTCCCAGCCAGGACGTGCGCCTCATCCATGAGTTTATCCTGGGGAACCACCTTGTTCACGAGACCGTTTGCCAAGGCTTCCTCAGGTGTGATGTGGTTGCCAGTGAGGATCATCTCCAGGGCCTTGCCCTTGCCGACGGTCCTGGCCAGACGTTGAGTCCCACCGAACCCCGGCATAATGCCTAAATTGATCTCGGGGAGGCCCAGGCGTGCCCTGACGGAAGCAATACGCATGTGGCAGGCCAGGGCAAGTTCCAGTCCGCCGCCAAGGCAGAACCCGTTGATGACACAGATGACGGGCTTTACGGCCCCGTCTATGGTGTTCATCATAAGGTGGCCCTTGTGTGCGTAGTCTTCCACCTCGTGGATATTTTTCAAGCGCTGGATCTCGCTGATATTGGCGCCTGCGACGAAGGCCTTCCCTTTGCCGGTGAGAAGGATCACGCGGACCCGGTTGTCGGCACATGCCGCCAGGACGGTATTCGTTATGTCGTCTATGGTCTTGATGCTCAGAACGTTCATGGGCGGGTTCTCGACCGTCATGAGGGCAATACCGTATTCATCCACCTCGTATGTGCAGTTTGCAAAGATACTTTTCCCCTCAAGGAGCGAGGACAAGATCGCAGGTGCGGTGAAACGCTCCGGGCCGTACTCGGCGGCCAATGCGCACATGATATCATTGATCATGGACCACCCAGCCTTCTCCTCGGCGAAGTGGAGCGGGCCCCAGGAGACCTTGGTGGGGAAATTGGTGCCGTAGACCATGCCCGTGTCGCAGTCGTGGGCGGAGGCAAGGCCCTCGGATACGATCATGAGGGCCTCCCTGATCTGCACGGACATGAGCCGCTCAGGGGAGAATGCAACCCCGCTGACGCCGTTTTTCTTCCACCAGCTTTTCAGGAAGGTATCCGCCTCCTTGGAAGGCGTCTTCCCCTTGCCGGAATACGTATAAAATCCTTTCCCGGTCTTCTGGCCGTACATGCCCTTCTTCACCAGGGCCTTCATGAGCTCCGGTGTTGGTGTCCTGACACCGAACGCCTCTTCAAGTGACTCGGACGCATGCACGCCGACATCCAGGCCCACAAGGTCCCACAGTGCAAAGGGGCCCAGGGGCATGCCGAATGCGACCATGGCCTCATCGATCTCTTCCATGGTGGCCTCGCCGTCCATCAGGGAGAGCACCGCCTCGTTCAAGTAGGGGATGAGTATGCGGTTTACGGCAAACCCGGGACCGTTCTTCACCTTGATGGGTATCTTGTCGATGAAGAGCGTGAATTCCATCATGGCACTCAAGGTCTGAGGAGAAGTATTCTCGTCGTAGACGATCTCCAGAAGTTTCATCATGGGCACCGGATTAAAGAAGTGCAGGCCTACGAACCGGTCCTTTTGGGTGAGTTTGCCGGCTATTTCCGTCAGTGAGAGTGAAGAGGTGTTTGTGGCAAGGATCGTCCGTTCGGGGCAGAGCTTTTCGAGCTCGGCAAAAATGGTCTGCTTGAGCTTTAAGACCTCGGGGACCGCCTCAATTATCAGATCCACCTCGCCGAAGAATTTCTTGTCATACTGTACGGAACCGCGCAGGAGCTTCTGGCCGGATGAAGCCTTCTTCGGGTCCAGCTTGCCCTTGGCCACCAGCTTGTCATACACGGCCTTGGAGGTGGCAAGGGCCTTATCAACGAACTTCTGCTCGACATCCTTGATGAAGCACTCGATACCCACTGAAGAAAGGACATGGGCGATCCCGCCACCCATGGCCCCACCACCGATGACAGCGGCCTTTTTAATCTGCATGGCTCGTAAATCTCCTCAAAGCGATTAATTATTCCCCTTCACAAGCCCGTTGAGGAAGGAGTTCCCCACCATTGTCGCCACTTCATGGACATCAAAACGCTTGCGCTTGGCTGTTACCAGGTATGTGGAAAGCTCATCCAATGATCCGAAGATCACCCTGGCGCAGAGCTCGGGCTTGAGGTCTTCCCGGAATACGCCCTGTTGCTGGCCCTGGGCAACGATGTCCGCAATGATATTAAGATATGCGAGAAAATGTTTGTTCTTGTATTCCCGCATGAATTTATTCGATTGTCTGAGCTCCACCTGTATAACCTCTGCCAGGGCCCTGTCGGCCTCCACGATGGTGAGATGGTTGTCGCAGAATTTTATCAGTTTCTGGCACGGATCGCTGATGGCATCCAAATCCGTCTTCACTGTCTTGATAATCCTGGTGAGCTCTTCTTCAAAAAGTGAAATCAGGATGTCGTCCTTGTTCTTAAAATAGAGGTATATGGTTCCATCTGCCACATGGGCCTCGCGGGCGATCTCTGACACCTTGGAGTTATAGAAACCTTCCATTGCAAACACCTGCTTTGCAGCATTCAATATCATGCGATATTTTTCCTCACCCCTCATTTTAACCCTTCCTTATCGCGCATGATCTTCATGGCATGATTGCTTCGTCGTAGTACGAACCCATCATAACGCATTATGTATAAAACGGTTAAGAGGGGGCTCAGGCATACCTGAGCCCCCTTGTACTTCAAATCGACACTAGTTTAACAGCTTTCTTCCCTCAACCAGGGTATCGACAACGGACGGATCCGCCAGGGTGGACGTATCGCCGAAGTCTTTGTAGTCTTTCGCAGCAACCTTCTTCAGGACGCGGCGCATGATCTTGCCGGAGCGGGTCTTGGGTAGTGCATCGGCCCACTGGATATGATCCGGTGTTGCAATGGGGCCGATTTCCTTTCTCACGTGAGCGATCAATGTCTTCTTCAGGTCATCCGACTTTGCAACGCCGGTATTGAGTGTCACATATGCGAAGATACCCTGGCCCTTGATGTCATGCGGGAAGCCCACAACAGCGGCCTCTGCGACATTCGGGTGTGATACCAGCGCGCTCTCGACCTCGGCGGTGCCCATGCGATGACCGGACACGTTGATGACGTCGTCAACACGTCCCGTGATCTTGTAGTAGCCGAGATCGTCACGCTCTGCACCGTCACCGGTGACATAGTACCCCGGGAACTGTACGAAGTAGGTCTCTTCGAACCGTTTGGGATCTCCCCAGACACTTCTCATGATGCCGGGCCACGGCTTCTTTATAACCAGGTTGCCTCTGCCGACACCTTTGATCTCCTTGCCGTCGTCATCAAGCAGTGCGGGCTCGACGCCGAAGAAGGGCACGGTCGCCTTGGCGGGTTTGATATCAATGGCGCCCGGCAGCGGGGTGATGAGGATGCCGCCGGTCTCGGTCTGCCACCAGGTGTCGACGATGGTGCACTCTCCACGGCCGATGAGGTCATAGTACCATCTCCATGCCTCGGGGTTGAGCGGTTCGCCCACGGAACCGAGAATCCTGATGGAGGTGATGTCGTGCTTCTTGACCCAGTCGTCGCCTTCTTTCGCTATGGCGCGGATGGCGGTGGGCGCAGTGTAGAAGATGTCGACCTTGAACTTCTCAACCACAGCCCAGAACCGGTCGAAGCCGGGGTAGCTGGGAATGCCTTCGAACATGATGCTGGTGGCGCCGTTACACAGGGGGCCATATACAATATAGCTGTGGCCGGTGACCCACCCGATGTCGGCGGTGCACCAGAAGATATCTTCCTCATGATAGTCGAAGATGAGCTGGTGGGTGTATGCCACATAGACCAGGTAGCCGCCCGTGGTGTGCATGACGCCCTTGGGCTTTCCGGTGGAACCGGATGTGTAGAGGATGAAGAGCGGGTCTTCGGCCTTCATCTTTTCGGGCTCGCAGTATATGGGGACGGTCTTCATCTCTTCTTCCCACCAGAGGTCCCTGCCCTCTTTCCATGCCACCGGGGTGCCGGTCCTCTTCACCACGATCTGTTTCTGTATGGAGGGGCACATTTCACATGCCTTGTCCGCATTGTCCTTCTGGGGAACAGCCTTGGCGCCGCGATAGGTGCCGTCGCAGGTGATGAGAAGCTTTGAATCGCTGTCCAGTATACGGTCTTTCAGTGCATCGGATGAGAATCCTCCGAACACGATGCAGTGGATGGCGCCGATGCGGGTGCAGGCCAGCATGGAAATGGCCAGCTCGGGGATCATGGGCAGGAAGATGGTGACCCTGTCACCCCTCTTAATACCGTGCTTCTTAAGTACGTTGGCGAATTTATTGACCTCGCGGTACATATCCATGTACGTAAAGGTCTTGTTGTCTGAAGGGTCGTTGCCCTCGAAGATGATGGCGGCCTTATTCTTCCGGCCGTTCTTAATCTGGCGGTCTAGACAGTTGTAGCTGACATTGAGCTCTCCATCCTCAAACCACTTCACGTACACCGGTGATTTAAATGAATAGTCACAAATCTTGGTGGGTTTCTTGAACCAGTCGATCCGCTCTGCTATCTTGGCCCAGAACTTATCGGGGTTCTTAACGGATTCCTTGTAAAGCTTTTCGTACGCTTCTTTGCTCTTGATGTAAGCTTTTTCCCTTACCTTTGGGGGCACGGGGAACAACTGTTCTCCAAAATCTTTGGTCTCCTCAGCCATGTAACGCCTCCTTCTTCTAAAGAATATAATTTGCTTGGCATCCGCCATTATATATCCAAAGTAATAGTCAAGGTCAAGAAAAAATGAATGATCATTCATATCTTGTTCCGGTGCCTTTGTACAGTCCCCTTGCCAGCGAAATTATTTGTGTTATATAGGGTGCAGCTGACGGATTTCACAAAAAGGAGCCGGAATGAGAAAGATTATATCAATTTTATCTTTCATGGTGTGTCTGCTTGTCCCCGAGTTGGCATTCAGCATGGAAACCGTGGTGGAAACAACAGGCCCTCAAGAACTGAGCTCTTTGAAGACAGGGATTGAAAAGAGTGTGGTCCCTGGTGAAAGAATCGTCACGTTCAGGAACAGTCAGGGTATGGCTAAACTGGTGTCCGGATTGAACCAGCCCGAGTTTTCACAGGTCCTTGCCTACACTCCATCCGGGAATGATTTCACCAAAGAAGAGCCTGCAACCTTCCCCGAGAGCTACTGTACTGATATTGTGCTCGCCCAGGTAAAAATTGCCGTACTCATCGTGAAAGACAAGGGCACCATGTGCATTTTCTCGGACTGTAACGGATAAGACCGGCCTTACATGGGCCAGAGGCCCTTTTTCGGCTTCTTACCAGCGTCTTTCGATCCGGACTCTTTTGATGCCTCTTCTTCCAGCTCCTTGTCCTTTATAGACATATCCCTGCTGAAATCAGGGCAGTGAATGCCCGCACCGGGTTTAAATTTTTTATTACAGTCGGCTCTCCACGCACATATGGGGCATAATGATCTGTCGCTCATGGTGGTAGTAATAAAGGGCATTTCGTATGTTGTCAATGAAAAATGGGGTGAATGCACAACCTTTCAGGCATAGGGAAAAATGATACAGTTTTAAGTTTTAGGTTTTAAGTTTTAAGTATTTTACTTTAGACTTTATACTTCAAACTTCAAACTTCACTCCATTGATGGTCGCTATGGGGTACCATTTTCTCGGTTGACACAAAAATCGGCCTACGTTAGTAGTCATATGATAGTCATATAGTCATACAAGAGATCCATCAGAAGGAGGTAATCGAAGTGTACAAATCTTATGCTGATGCCTATAGGCTATCCCTTGAGGACAGGGATGGCTTCTGGTCGGAGGCAGCTAAGAATATCCAATGGGAGAAGAAGTGGGACAAGGTACTGGATGATTCCAAGAAGCCCTTCTACCGCTGGTTTGCCGGCGGTCGACTCAATACCTGCTACAATGCTATCGACTATCATGTGGAAAAGGGCAGAGGCGACCAGGTGGCCATCATCTATGACAGCCCGGTGACCGGGACTGTTAGGAAGATAACCTATAAGGAATTCTTACATGAGGTTTCACTGAACGCCGGCATGCTCAAGAACCTGGGTGTAACGAAGGGCGACCGGGTGATCATCTACATGCCCATGATCCCTGAGACCATGTTTGCCATGCTGGCATGCGCCCGCATCGGGGCAGTTCATTCCGTGGTCTTTGGCGGTTTTGCGGCCAACGAGCTGGCGGTCCGCATCGAGGACGCCAAGCCCAAGGTCATGCTCTCGAGCTCCTGCGGCATCGAGCCCAAGGGCGCCATCCCCTACAAGCCCCTGCTGGACAAGGCCATCGAGCTGTCATCCCACAAGCCCGAGAAGTGCGTGATACACCAGCGGCCCCAGGTGAAGGCCGAACTGATAGCCGGCAGAGACATAGACTGGAATGATGCATTGAAGGGCGCATCTCCCGTGGGCTGCGTCACCGTGGAGGCTACGGATCCGCTCTATATCCTCTATACCTCCGGCACCACCGGCAAGCCCAAGGGTGTGATGAGGGACAACGGCGGCCATGCAGTCGCGCTCAAGTGGAGCATGGAAAACATCTACAACGTGAAGCCCGGCGACGTGTACTGGGCTGCCTCGGATGTGGGCTGGGTCGTGGGACATTCCTACATCGTGTATGCCCCGCTGTTCTTCGGATGCACCACGATCCTCTACGAGGGCAAGCCTGTGGGAACCCCTGACCCGGGTGCATTCTGGCGGGTCATCTCACAGCACAACGTAAAGGTGCTCTTCACGGCCCCAACAGCCTTTCGCGCCATCAAGAAGGAAGATCCGCAAGGGTCTTATATAAAAAAATACGACATATCATGTCTGAAGTACCTGTTCCTGGCAGGGGAGCGTCTGGACCCGGACACCTATCACTGGGCAAGCGACCTGCTGAAAATCCCGGTCATCGATCACTGGTGGCAGACAGAGACAGGCTGGGCCATTGCAGCCAACTGCATGGGCATCGAGCAGCTGAAAGTCAAGGCCGGCTCCCCCACGAAACCGGCTCCCGGCTATGATGTGCACATTATCGATGAGGCCGCCAAGGAGCTGCCCAGGGGCAAAGAAGGAATCATAGGCATAAGACTCCCGCTGCCGCCCGCCTGCCTGCCCACGCTCTGGGAAAACGATGAGGGTTTCGTGTCTTCATACCTAACCGAGTACCCGGGATACTATGCCACCGGAGACGGCGGGTACATGGACGCCGACGGCTATATCTACATCATGGGCCGGGTTGACGACGTCATCAATGTGGCAGGACACCGGCTCTCCACCGGCGGCATGGAGGAAGTGGTGGCCAAGCACAAGGATGTGGCCGAGTGTGCGGTCTTTGGGGTGAACGACGTGCTCAAGGGCCAGGTGCCCATCGGCTTCATCGTACTGAAAGCAGGGGTAACAAAATCCCATGCCGAGATCACCAAGGAAGTGGTGAACATGGTGAGGAATGAAATCGGTGCGCTGGCCTGTCTTAAGGATGTGGCGGTAGTACCTCGTCTGCCCAAGACACGCAGCGGTAAGATCCTCCGGGCGACCATGCGTAAGATCGCTGATGGCGATGAATTCAAGATCCCCTCAACCATTGAGGACCCGGCCGCCCTGCAGGAGATCCAGGGGGCTGCGGTAACGCTCGGTTATCCGAAGAAGTAAAGCTTAAGCGGAATGAACGGGGGCGGATCGTACCGGCCCCGTTCTTTTTTATTTAAATGAAAAGAGGAGATATCATGTCTGAACAGAAAATGGGTAATCCTGCCGTTGTCGGTCTTGCCGGGTTCGGTATGACTACGTTGATTCTTCAGTTCCACAATGTCGGTTGGTGCGGAGCCGGGCCGGTTCTTGTGATGGGCCTCATATTCGGAGGGCTTGCACAGATGATTGCAGGCCTGCAGGAGATCAAGACCGGCAACAACTTCGGATACAGTGCATTTACTGCATACGGCGCCTTCTGGATCGGGATTGCGCTGATCTTCCTCTGTAATCAATTTAAGGTGTATCCTCTATCCCCGACGGACCTCGGATGGTATCTGGTGGGATGGACGATCTATACAGGTATCATGTGGATCGGCTCCATGCGGGTCAATGGCGCCCTGGCGATGACGTTCACCCTGCTGTTTGCCGGGTTCATACTGCTGGATCTTGCATCTTTCGGCTATCCGGGCCTCAAGACCGTTGCAGGATACGAGCTCATGCTCTGTGCGCTCAATGCATGGTATGTCATGGCGCACGCGATCTTTGCCGACGTATTCGGCAGAGACGTGCTCCCGGTAGGGAACCCCTGGATCAAATAAGCCGATAGTGACCGGTGATCAGCAACGTGAATAGGTCATAAGGTTTTTAGGTTAAAGGGAAGTGCCTTCATGCCCGGTTGCATTCAAAAGAGGGGTGCGAGTGCATCGAGATAGCGGCCCGTAACACCGCGGAGCTTTTCCATGGCTTCCCGTGCTCGAAGGCCTATCTCGTCCATGCCCTGTTGCTTCTCGAAGATGGCGACCGCGGCATTTGCGAGTTCCCGGGCGTTCCTGACCACAACGGTAAAGTCCTGAACTATATCAAGTGCCCAGGTGAAATTATCCATGTGAGGACCATGTATGGTGGGCACGCCCCAAGCAATGGGTTCGAGGATGTTCTGGCCGCCGAGGTCCACGAGTGACCCTCCTACGAAGGCTGCGTCGCTCAGGCCATAAAGGATGAAGAGCTCGCCAAAAGTGTCCACGATGAGGAGGTCCGCATCGGTCCCACCCGCGCTCCGCAGCCCCCATTTGATATTCAAGCCTTGGGCCATGTCCTTGATGTACTGAATCCTGTCCGGGTGCCTAGGCGCAATGATTGCATAGAGACCGCGGACCCGGGAGGCTATCCGTATGATGGCGTCCACGACCTCCTTTTCCTCACCTTCCCTCACGCTGCCCGCAATGAAAACCGGCCTGTTCGTGATGCCGAGGTCACGGCGCAAGGCATCGCGGCGGGTCTTGTCTCCGACTGCAACTTGGTCCAGCTTGAGGTTGCCGAGCACCTGCACCTCAGAGGCACCAATACTCCTGAACCGCGCAGCATCATCCTCAGCCATGGCAAACACCTTCACATCGGCAAGGATATGCCCGAACACCCCTGCGAACCGCCTGTAGCGTTTATAGGCACGTACCGACATCCGGGCATTCACGAAGATCACTTTCACGGCAAGTCTCCCTGCTGAGAGGATGAGGTTGGGCCAGATCTCGGTCTCCACAATAAGGACGGCCTCCGGCATGATCTTCAGCAGGTGCCTACTCATAGCCCAGGGGACATCGAAGGGAATGGCAAAAACCATATTCACTCCCTTGGTCTCTCGGGCTATCTTTCTTCCCGTTGCGGTCATGCATGACATGCAAATGAACAGGTCCGGCTTGGAGGCCTTGAGCGCCCCGACCAAGCCGGAAACCGCCTTCACCTCGCCCACAGAAGCCGCGTGAATCCACAGGGTCTTTTCCTCTGCAGGGATTTCCGGCAGCCTCAGGCCAAGCCGCTGCAGGAGTGTCCCTTTGAAGTTTGGGTGCCTCCGGAGGATAAAAGCCAGGGGCCACACCAGGATCGACCCGAGCAGACGATATATCAGGATTATGAGGGACGCCATTGCGTGAGGAGCCTTTCACGGTCTTGCGGGGTGTTGATCTCAAAGAATTCGCCTTGAGAGATGATTACCCTGATGGGTATGCCGTTTTCCAGAGCCCTCAGCTGCTCCAGAGACTCGACCCGTTCAAGATAAGATGGCGGAAGGCTTGTGAACCTAAGGAGGGTCTTCCGGGAAAACCCGTAAATACCTATGTGCTTGAGCATCTCCACACGCCCTGTGTTGCGGAAATAGGGGATGGGAGACCGAGAAAAATACAACGCATTACCCTTGAGGTCACACACCACCTTTACACAGTTCGGGTCATCTTTATCCTCCGGTAAGGCCCTTGTTGCGATGGTGGCCATGGCGGCACCGGCTTTAAGCTCTCGGACGAGCCCTGCAAGGGCATCGATGTCGAGGATCACCTGGTCGCCCTGGACATTGACAACATAGTCCGCATCCAGGCCCGAGATTGCCTGGGCAACCCGGTCGGTGCCCGACGGGCACTCGGGGCTTGTCATGGCCGGCTGCCCGCCGAACGCCTCCACGGCATCCCTTATTCTCGCATCGTCGGTGGCGATGAGCACTTTGTCGATCTCCCCGCAAGCGACTACCTGCTCATAGATCCTCATGATCATGGGCTTGCCTGCGATATCGACAAGTGGTTTGCCGGGAAAACGCGACGACGCATAACGGGCCGGGATAACGGCTACAACACTCATGTCAGCTCAGATCCACGCCCGCATTGACGGCATCAAGGGCCCGCAGGTGCTCTTTGTATGACCCCTCGTCATAGAGGACCATACGCACGAGCTCAATATCCGTGGTTCCTTCAAGATACCCCTTTACGGCTTTTATGGCCACATAGGCCGCCTTGTCCACAGGATAACCGAAGATCCCGGTGCTCAGGGCCGGGAAGGAGATCGACTTAATCTTATTCTTGTCAGCAACTTTAAGTGAGTTGACATAGCAGGCCCTCAAGAGCACTGCATCGTTCTTCGTACCGCGGTAGACAGGACCCACTGTGTGGATAACGTACTTGTTGGGCAGGTTGTGCCCGAGAGAAATCTTGGCCTCACCGGTTTCACACCCGCCCAGCTTTTTACACTCCTCCCACAAACCCGGCCCTGCTGAGCGGTGTATGGCGCCGGCAACGCCGCCGCCGGGTGCAAGCTGGGAGTTGGCTGCATTCACCACGGCCTCGGTGTCCTGTGACGTAATATCCCCCGCCATGAACTGGAGCCTGGACTTGCCGATCTGGATCTCTTTCATATCCGCCCTCACACCCTCGTATCGGGCAACTCGTTCTCTCCATGCTTATTGTGGTTATCTGAACTCTTCATTATCTATACCGTATTCATCACCAAAGCAATCCTGCCGTGAATGGATAAGACCATGATCATGGAGCTTCCACTCACTTATCCCGGTTGACTTTTCATGAGCTCTCATCAAGGCCCATGGAACGAGGAATACCGAGCATGGATGAATCAGTGAATAGGCATAACGCCTTGATCAGACACTGGCGTCCATCAACCTTGACTCCCAAAATATTGTGTGCTACCCAAGTGAAGCTCGCGTGGGGCCGTAGCTCAGTTGGGAGAGCGCTTGAATGGCATTCAAGAGGTCGAGGGTTCGATTCCCTTCGGCTCCACCA
>CAWKAM010000013.1:0-68413 GCA_963847605.1 uncultured delta proteobacterium
TTACCTTATCTTCCTCTCCCCTTGGGGAAGAGGATTGAGGTGAGGGGGATACATTACCCTCCTCCCCCCTGGTGGGGGAGGATCGAGGAGAGGGGGGATTGTTTTGCCCTTGGATATCGCTTATCTTTCTGCGTTGGGCATCACCTTCCTTAACTTCCTCTCCCTTGGCGGGAGAGGATTGAGGAGAGGGGGAATTGAATGAACCTTCGATACCGCTTGTCTTGCTGCGCGGAGCTTCACTTTCCTCGAAGAGCGCAAGCAGCGTATCCAGGAGCACCTCCACCTCCCGCATGGGGCTGTGGCAGGAATGCACCTGTATGGAGCAGTCGCCCGGCTCCACCTCCTCCGCCCCCTCATCGCCGGTTGTCCTCAGGTTCAGGATGTCGTCCTGGACCTTGGCCAGCATGGTGGATCGCCCGCCTTCCGCGAACAGGTCCATCTCCTCGGGGTCGAGGTCGAGGACCATGTCCAGGAAGTTCCTGCCGAGCCTGCCCATGCCTGCGAGCAGGTCGTTGCGCGATTCCAGGTGCAGGTCCGTGTCCGGAACCTTGCCCGCGATCCTCGTAATGCGCCTTTCCGGCATGATGTCTGCCCAGTATTCCCTGCAGGGGTTCAGGCAGTAGAGGCTGACATCGATGAGCGTTGACAGACCTTTCAACACATCCAGATGGAATGCGGGCAGATACGAGATGCCGAAGATGGACACCCGCTCTGGCAGATTCGCACGGTCCGCCTGGCTGAGGCCGCGGCTGAAGAGCTGCTTGAGCCGGGCGCGGTGGTTCGCATCGACTCCTTTGATAATCTCTTTCCAGAGCACGGCCTGCCAGTTCTCAGGATAACCATTCGATACTCTCGCTCCCTCTTCCCAGCCCAGCACGAGCTCGGGCCTGAATATGACGTACTGGTCAAAGATGTTCGCCATCATGGCACTGAACTGGTAGAGCTTCATGCCTGCGCTGTTGCCCTGGAGGTAGTCTCTGATCCGGCTGAAGCCGTCCTGGCTGAGGAGCCCGGCTAGGCAGTCCATGATGCGTAAGCCGAGTGCGTCCTTTTCGAACAGAGCGGGCTGTGTGAAACCCGGCAGGATGCGCGAGAACATGTCCAGCACAAAGGCGTTGGGAAACGGCCAGCTGACATTCGCGCAGATGCCGCTGATGCGCGCCAGCTCCATGGAGAGCCAGCGCTGCATGCCGCGGCTCTGCACCACGATGACCTCGGGGGTGAGCGGCGAGGAGAGCGGCTCGGATAAGGACGCAGCAAGGGCCTGTGAAAGTACCTCGAGCCGGTTGCTCTCAATGAGTCTCAGGCCTGACAACAGACGCCTCCGTGCATGGAATTAAAAGTGGGAGTAGTATAACATGGATGGAGTTGGGGATGGGTGGGGAAATGTTAAAGTGCTTTGATTAAGGATCACATAAAAGTTGATAGCTGACGGCGTCCCTTTGGATTCAAGCTTCAAATGGATTTGATCGGGATGGCACAACGGTACTTGATTTCTATTCGCAAGCTCCTATCAAACTACTATCCGGTAAGCAAGGAGGTGCGCCATGAGCAGTGCTGAAGCTTTCAATCGTTCGTGGTTTTCACGATTCATCAATAGCCAGGCCGGCCGCGTTTTTCGCCTGGTCGCCGGTACGGGATTTCTCGTAGTTGGTTATTTGTTCCGGGATCACCCGCTCGGCGTGATCTCCATGGTGTTCAGCATTCTCCCGTTGAGCGCCGGGGGGTTTGACCTCTGCTATTTCAGCGCGGTCTTGGGCGGCCCATTGTCCGGGGCAAAGATCCGCGAGGCACAGCGTCAGCGATAAATGTGGTCAGAGTCAATTTTCAAGAAACTTAAAAATGGTCTCTGCCTCCATTTTCTCAAGGCCCGGAATAACGTAACCGGCCACGGTTCTTAAGTTCTTATTCAACAGTGCCGCAAACAATTCGCCACCACGGTTTTATTCTTCTATCAGGATATTTATTGGAGAAATAGATCTTCTTGAGAAAGTCAGCCCCCACATCTTTTACATCATGAAAACCTCTGTCATGCAGAAAAGAATCGATCTTGTCTTCTTCAAGCCCTGTAATAAGAGGCTCGCTCGTTCGTGCCATTTTCCTGAACTCATTCATCGCCCCCTCTAACTTGCATGTACCATCAACAACAGACTTAAGGATGTAATCGAATATGATGGAACTGCCCGGACCGGAATTTGATGAAACAAAGGCTAAGGTTTTGTCTAGCGCCTCCAATGTTATATAAGGCGTTGTACCCTCCCAGATAAATAGTGTTCTTAAATTCTTACTATAACCGCTCAATGCTATTTTGGTTTCCATTTGTTCATGAGCGAAATCAATGTCCACAAAAACAACGTGTGCAGGAAGGCTCCCGAATATACGCTTTACTTTCTCTTTCTTCCTTGCCTGTGTAGCAGGATGGTCAATTTCGAAAGCTTTTATCCTTTTGAGATCGTCGAATCTATAGGGCCTTGAATCAAAACCAGCACCCATTATGACAAGCTGTTCAATCCCTTGGGCGATGCATTCGCTGAGATAATCGTCGATGTATCTGGTGCGGGCAACAACATAGTAATTATGCCCCAAGAATAGGTGTTCCATAACCCAAACTATGAATGACCTCATAATTTTAGAACGTATGAGAATTGAATATTTCGTGCTGAGAAAATCTTGCGCATACTTATCAAAGCAGATTCGATCATGTTCTGATTTTAATGACTCTATTGCCCGGGAAAGGGCCATCTGATCTGCAGTCTTACTTGATTTTTCTTTTTTCATGATTTCTCCACCTGGGAATTCCAGTGACACCCTACTTAATTATGGATATCTTTCGGCTTGGGTCCTGGCTTTTCCCTGCACAGGTTCCGCCCCAGATCAAGCTCAAGTCTTTTCACAAACCCATCACTGCCCAATGGCCGCCCCGTCCCCTGATGGCGGTGAACTGATACAATAAACTCCTCATCAATACCATCACTGATGAACATGGTAAAAAAAGACAGCTGATGTTCGCACAGATGCTGCTGATACGCACCAGCTCCATGGAGAGCCAGCGCTGCATGCCGCGGCTCTGCACCACGATAACCTCAGAGGTGAGTGGGGAGGAGAGCCGCTCACTCAAGGACGCAGTAAGGGCCTGCGAAAGGACCTCGAGCCGGTCGCTCTCAATGAGTCTCAGTCCTGACAACAGACGCCTCCGTGCATGGAATTAAAAGTGGGGGTAGTATAGCATGGATGAGGGTGGGGATGGGGGTGGGGAAATGTGTAGGGAGAATAAAAGAATAATTTCTATGAAAATAAATATGTCCCCTAATCCTCCATTTTTCTCCCGTTTTTCGTGTCTTATTCATGTTAAAGCTCTCCCAAATTAAAAGCCTTGATGCTGTCAATTGAAAGGAGTAATTTATCATTTTGTATATATTGGATTCTTCATGATGAGGAATTAGTCCTATGTTTATTCTCAAAAGTAAAAATCTAAACCTCATCCCAAGTGGAGGTAAATTGTTATAATGAACATCCTAAATAATGTAGTAATAAATGGTTTTTGGGATAAATATACTTTTAAACTTGAATTATATCCAGATGTGAATTTTCTGATTGGAGCTAATGGCTCTGGTAAGACAACTGCTATTAACATAATTGCTGCTGCACTAGAAGCTGACTTTGTTGCATTAGATCGATTGCCTTTTTCTAAGATATCCTTACAACTTTCAGAAATTGGTGGAAACAGAAGACCAATTATTGAAGTCGAGAAAAAAGGTATCAGGAAGTCACCTTTTTTAGGGATAAAATATTTAATCAGAGAGAAAGCTTCCGCTAAACCAATTGAATATTCTCTAGATCATTTCGAGGAACAGTTAGCTCTCCGTGATTATCCACCACAATATTTACGAGAACATTTATATAGATCTCGCGGGATGTTGGAGCATCTTAAGAAACTAATAAACACAAGTTGGTTATCAATTCATAGAACAGAGTCAAAAAAAGCTCCTCGAGATGAAAGAGGATACGAGTCTACAGTTGATAAGAAATTAAATGAGCAGTCAAATGAATTCGTCAGATATTTTTCTTCATTATCCAAGCAAGCAGATGTTGAGGTTGAAGAGTTTCAAAAAATGGTTTTTTCTTCCCTAATTTCTCAACCTAAACGTGAAGATTTATTTTCTGCTGTACTTCGTCTTGATATTGATGAAGAGAAAAAAGCACTTACAGATATATTCAAGCAATTTAATGTAGCAGAACGTATTTTTAGTAAAGACCTAGCGAAACATTTTTCTACATTTAAACGTGCTGTGGAACTTATTGAAAAAAAAGAGGGTATACCTGCCGATGATTTCGTCTCAATTATCAGCGCTCATAGAATTCATTCTGTTGTTCAGGAATGGAAGAAAGTTTTACAAAGAAGAGATATCGTTTTTGAGCCGAGAGAGGCATTTATTTCTACTGTGAATAGTCTTTTTAAATGGAAGAAGCTTATTGTTAATGAGAAGAATGATCTTCTGATAACTACTGAATTAAATAAATTATTACCGCTGACACAATTATCTTCTGGAGAGAAGCAGATATTGATAATATTAGGTGAAGCTGTACTTCAAAATAAGACTCCTTGGGTTTACATTGCAGATGAACCAGAATTGTCTCTTCATGTTGAATGGCAGGAAAAACTGATTAAGAGTATTAGAGGGTTAAATCCGAATGCTCAAATATTGTTTGCAACTCATTCACCAGACATAGTGAGTACTTTTTCTGATCATGTCTTTGATATGGAGGCATTGCTTGCATGACATTTACAAGAACTGCAGTAGGCTTATCAAATCAGAAACTATTCTTAAAAGTTGATGTAGTTGTTCTTGTTGAAGGTGGTAGTAGTATTTCAATTGAGGATGTTTATAAAGGAAAATTGAATGAAGAATCGATAGATATTCTATTTTGGCGTGGTATTTTCAATATATTCTTAAAAAAGAAAACTTTTAAAGTGCGAGCTGTTGGATCTAAAAAAAATTTAATTAAAATAGCTTCAGATATATCAAGAGGAGCTATTAAAGATGTTTTCGTTGCTATGGATAGAGATTATGATCACTTAACAGGAACAATAATAAGTTCTAATGGTATCTTTTATACTAAAGGATATAGTTGGGAAAATGATGTATGGTCAAATAATGTAATAAAAGAAACAATTTTATCAATAAGCCTAGCAGATTTTGATAAAGAAAAGATGTTTACAGAGTTGGATGAGATAATTAACCAATTCAGAAAGGATGTCCGCTGGTTGATTTATGCAGATATGATTCTTGTTATAAATGGATCTAGTCTTCTTCCTCGGGAAAAACCAATGTCGATAATCACCCATAACTCTCGTGGACTTCCTTCTATTAATCGAGGCATTGTTCTAAAAAAGATCAAGACAAAAAGAAGTGTAACTAGTATCAATAAAAAAATATCCGTAAAGTTAAAGATAGTTCCTTTATCAGATTGCCCTGGTAAAATAGTCAGTTGTTATGCTTATAGTTTAATCTGTTACTTCATTAATAAGATTTGTAAATTAAAAACTATCCCTCGCCATTTTATAGATTCTTTTGGAATTCAACATTTTCATAACTTCCTGATAAATAATATTATAGCAGATATTTTCTTATATTATAAAAATCAGTTTGATAACATATAAAATTGTGACTTCTTGTTCATCAGCAATGCTCCTCGGACCAGTCAATTGTGGGAATCATGTGGACACAATACTTAATTCCCATGCTTCGATCAGCACAATGTGTCATTGGAGAGGATAAAAGGGGAATTCTGGGGACACAATACATAATTTCAGGATGAAAAATGGACAGATTTAATTTCTGGGGAAATGAATCAGAGGTACATACCCCCTCACCCTGACCCTCTCCCCATGCATCATGGGGAGAGGGGATAGAAGCTGTCCTTCTTCCGCAAGGGGAGAAGGGACATATCTTTATCGTTTTCGGACAAGATCTCCCTTAGAAGAATAATGGGGACGTCCATAAATAATAATATAAGTATCCCCCTTTCTAGGCCGCACGGTTCAAACTGATGCGCATCCCGGCCCTGGTAGCCAGGGTGATGAGCATCTCCAGGCTGAACTTCTCCCACTTGCCCCGGACAAGGTCCGACACCCGAGACTGGCTGACGCCGAGCATCTGGGCCGCCTGGGCCTGTGTGAGCTTTTTTGCCTCGATGAGCCTGCGTAGGTCAGCCATCAGATCGGCGCGCATCTTCAATATCGCCGCCTCGTCCGGCGCGAAACCCAGGTCGGTGAAAACATTCCCCGATGACTTCGTAGAGGTCTTTTTCATATGCTACGCTCCTATCTGCTTATATCTCTTCCGAGCCTGCTCAATATCCTTCAGGTTTGTCTTCCGGCCCTTATTGTGAAACGAGTGCAGGACATAGACGGCGTCTGCACGTTTCGCCACGCGTAGATGATCCGCCATTACCCGAATACGTGTATGCGTATCTCCTTCGCCCCCAGGCCTATGACAGGCATGGGCTTCCAGTCGCCGGGTTCGAATCCGCACTGTACTGCGTAAAGCTCGAAACCCGCTGCCTTGCGCACTTCCATGGGAAAATCGCGCAGGTCATCAAGGCTTGATCCCATGAACACCAGGGGCTTCATGATTCCCTATTATATAAGTTTTTATATATTTGACAATATCAATCTGCAGGGGTCACCAGGTTTACTTTATGGTACAAAAGGGTTCCTGCTGCGTCTCTAAGGAAGAAATCGGGTAAGAAATCGGGGACGGGTTCATATTTCAAAAGTTTGGGGTAAGTTTTATTGTGAGCCCGTCCCCGATTTCGCTAGAGCACTTGAAATATCTTGACAACCCCGGTCAGGATAAACACAGCCGGGACCAGATACTTCAACTTGGGGATTACACGGCTTAAGAATTTTTCTCCTATCGCTATAGACAGATAGATAAGGAGAATAAAAAGCATGGCCGTTGACAGAAAGACCCCACCCCCGAAGACAACCGCATTCATGGCGGATGAGATATCATTGCCCAGCTTGAGGTTGCCTGCAATCAACAGGGCTGCAAACCCGAAGATGTTTTTCGGGTTAACAATCCCTATGGTAAAGGCACTGAAAAAATTGATGAAGAAGACTTTTTGCGGATCAGTGTTTTGTAAGGCTGTTTGTCCGAGGCTGGAGAAAAGGTAGAAAATTATCCCGATCACAACAGAGATTGCCCCGCTCAAAGCATTGATGAAATCGCTCCCGGCGTTTTGAGACATGATTCCCATCAATCTTGTGAGGAGCATGAAGGATATGAATGCATGAAGGAACATGGCGGTCACGCTTCCGCTTGCAGTCGCCATCCCTTGAGACCATCCGAAACGCAGGCTCCTGTACAGACACAGTGTTCCGTTCGGGCCGATCGGGATTCCCAAAACGGATCCTGCCATGATCCCAAAGAGAAACAGGCTTTGGATCATATCTGTCTCACCCATCGCTTAAATACACCCTGAAGCATATGACAGCCGCATCCGATTGCGTCGTATTCCGCCATACAGCCGTCTTCCCGGTCAATCATGGATGATCTTTTTTATGAGCTTAAATTTTCCTATCTGATCCTGCTCACGATCGATCTGATCTACAAAGTGAATGTACATCGGCGGACATTTCACCTCGAGTGTTTCCAGTTTCTTCTTCATGACGTATTCAACCTTGGGGGCAAGAGTTTCCTTGTTTTTTACCCCGCGTGGGACAAGGTTGAAATGGAGGCCGTCCTTTTTATGAACAACCTGATATTGTCTCAGTTCATGGATTACCCCAAGGGATGAGCGGAAAGCGATCGGATGAATCCGTTTGAATGCACAATGAACACCTTCCAGCTCCAGTATGTCGTCGCACCGTCCTTCGATGTGCTCTACAAGCCGGAAAGGCCGCCCGCAGGGACATGGCTCTTTGGACATCCTGAGCATATCGGTGATCTCATAGCGGATGAGCGGCTGCGTATAAGAGAATAGATTCGTTATCAGAATCTTGTGTCCGAGTTCGCCGTCCGGGACGCGCCTGTTATGTTCATCGACAACCTCGAGGATCGCCAGATCTTCAAAGATATGGATCCCTCTGTCGAGCGAGCAGTTGGTACCGAGGAACGGCACCTCTGTCATGGCATAGGTGTTGAACGGCGTTGTCCCCCATGCAGTCTGCATCTTCTGTTTCATGTCATCGGTGCATACTTCCGCACTAGTGACAACGACCCTCGGAGAAATCCTGAGATGTCCGTCGATCTGCTCAAGCGCAAGCAGGGCCCCGATGGACGGATATGCAAAGAGGACTTCAGGCTGAAATGCATTGAGATAAGTGGTGAGTTTGTCGATTGAGTCCGTCGCCTCCAGGCGTTGAAGGACCGCCAGGCCGAAATCCATGCTCTCGGGGACCCGGGAGGTTCCATGTCTTGGATGATGGGCGCCGATGGTGCTCATCTTCAAGCGGTTGGGCAGACGGGGTCCCAGATCCATGTAGCGGCCCATCCTCTGCATGGCGGCAAATATGGTAACCCATTCTTTCCGGCTGTAGACAAAGATACCGGTCAGTCCTGTACTTCCACCGGTTGATAATACACGGTACTTGCCAAGATAGTACTCATCACGTTTAAGATGCGTGAGATGGTCTTCGACCTCCGAGAGTTTCAGCTGAGGGTCTGTTACTACTCGATCAAAATTGTCCATCATGGTTTTTTTATCAAGAACCGGCAGCTGCTCGAGGAGGAATGGTTTATGAGGATCTATGTGTGTATACAAGTCTCTGTAGAACTCCGAGTGATTGACAGCGTGTTTGACCACGGACCGCAAACGTTGATGCTGAAATGCGGCGAGTTCCTGGATAGTCCATTGGTCGCGCGAAAAAAAATCTCTGGCCAATACTATTGAGCTTAAACCATCTTGTACACGCTTCAGGTGATATCCAATCCTCATGCCCATAAGCCTCCCGGAATGAAAAATACATGAACATCAGATGGAACAGTTGTATGAAATTATAGTTATATCATTATATTTATGTATATACCATCTGTTTTATTCCAACGAAATCCGGGGACACAATACTAGTTTTTCAGAATTGGGGGAATTCTGGGGACACAATACATAATTCCAGGATGGAAAATGGACAGATTTAATTTTTGGGGAAATGAATCAGAGGTACATACACCCTCACCCTGACCCTCTCCCCATGATGCATGGGGAGAGGGGATAGAAGCTATCCTTCTTTCGCACGGGGAGAAGAGACTTATCTTTATCGTTTTCGATGGGGAACAGGGTAAGAGACGATTCATTATTGACACCGATCCCATCTCTCAAACATATTTCCAGAATACAAGTAGGTGTCAGGTCTTTATCCCCCGTCATCGGCTCCTTGACAGCATCTTGATTGATAAATGGAATAAACCCTTTGCCCTGTCATTTATTCGGTTTCAATAATAGCGCCGCATTGCTCACATTGATAGCGGGTCTTTTCTTGATCTATTGCCTGGATTTCCTCAAAGTCATTCCGCTTAATCCCGTGCACCTCAAAACATTCCGGGCAATACCTTCCCTGCAGTTCATCGGCGGTAATGGTCAGATGGCAGTGCCGGCAGCGCAACCTGCTTTTCTGCGGGGGCAGAAGGACAAGATGGAGATGTCTGCATGATGCCATACGACAAGCCTTTATAGAATTAAGATGTGTGAATCAAGTCTTCATTGAGGAGGGTGCAAAGAGGAACAGATGCCAGCAAGAAAAGGGGACGCTTCTATTATTTCCACAGCTAAAATGGCCAAATATTTGAAATGCCCCCTTTTCCCCTTATACGATCTTGGCACCTTCTTCTCTCAGGACCTTGCGGAGTCTGCGTTGATACATCCAGTTCCGGACTACTGATGTGGGCTCGATACCGCCGTATAGTCGGATCCACATAAATGTGGAAGTCAGCATATCCTTCAGCTGCTTGGACCGCAAAATGCGGAACGGATATTGCTGGCGGATGGCCTGGGCCTCGGCGAAGGTCTTCACCACCATGGTCCGGCCGTCCTTACCGGTCACCACGATGCCACCTTCGCGGAGCATCTGGAGCCGCTTTGCGGATTCCTTGAGATCGGTGCTGCATACCAGGGCGCACTGGCCACAGGTGAGAACATTGGGGTTCTCGATATCGATCCCGAGGTATTTCTTGATCAGGGAAGACTGAAGCCGGCGCTGATCGAGTTCGTCTTCCGGAAGATCTTCCAGACGCGGGACTATCTTGCGGCTGTCGATCCATTCCTCGGGATAGAGCCCTCCGCCGATGCGCCGGATCAGGTCATAGCGTACTGTGGAATCGCCCACCGACGAACCTTTACGCATCAGGGCGACACGAATGTTCTCCTTGTCAGGGTCCGGCTCATTGACTACCCAGCTGCTGATCCAGTGCCTGCCCCAGCTCGACCACTTTTTATCCAAGGAAAGACCGTGAAGGCCGAAGCAGGAAACGTTGCAAAAATCGATGTCGCGGCGCTTGGCCCGCGGATGGAGCGACCCGTTCAGAAGCACATACTCTTCTCCCTTGGAGGTAAACATATTTGCCGGGCAAGAATGTTCACAGACCTGACATGTCTTGCAGAAATTGTCTATGAAATAGCGGGGCGGAAGCTGCGGGTCACTCTTCAACACCGCACTGGTGACAACGCTGCCGAGATACACGGCTGCGCCAAATTCTTTGGTCATGACATTGCCGGAGAGCCCCTGGGCGGCGATGCCGCTCACGATTGCGCCGAAGCGGTGCGAGAAGCTCGGGTGCGTGGCGAAGATATCCGGCGAGCGCCGGTAGGTGTTGTTGGAAGGTACGGCCTTGGCCTGATGTCCCTGGCCGCGGATAAAGTCCGCCACCCGGACCGCTATATGATGCAGCTTCTGATTGCAGATCAGCTGGTCGATGTTGTGGGGGACCGGCGATTTTTTCGAGAGGAAATCATAGATGGCCGGCACGTCCATGGGCATGACCAGGCTCACGATAGACCTGGCCCCCCGCAGCGTGTACGTAGGATCGAGCGAGGGCGGCCCGTCCAGACGCTCGGGCCCGGCAACGCCTACCAGGGGCACGCCCTGAGAACGCGCAAATTCCTTGATTTTTTCTTCCAAACTCTGCATGTGCATTACCTCCCTGATCATCCATCCAAATCCGGAGACATTATACTGGGAAACCCGGGGACACCATACTTAATTCCCATACTTCAATCAGTACGATGTGTTATTGAAGAGGATACAAGCGGTCAGAGTCCATTTTCCCCATATGAACCGTGTACTTTTCTGAGAAGCTCATGCCCCTCCCTTTTCCCCGGTAATACTCCACTTTCTTTCAGGCAGGGTCTTTGAACAGCTCGGCATAGATCAGCGCCTGATTGCGGTTCTCCACACCAAGGGCCTGCTCCAGGCCGCCGATGTCCATATTGATGTTGATGGCTTCCTTGGTCAGGCTCAACCCTGCCGGGTTCTTGCCGTTCATGTTCCTCGCGAACTCCAGCGCGGTGTCCATCAGCATGTCACGCTCGACCACGCGGCTGACAAACCCGAGGCTCATGGCCTCCTCTGCCGGCATGAAATTGCCGGTGAGCATGAATTCATAGGCCCGCCCCGCCCCGATCATGCGGGGCAGGAAGTAGCTGCAGGCCATGTCCGCGCCCCCAAAGCCGATATTGATGTAGGCTGCCGAGAACCGGGCGTCAGAGCTTATGATGCGGATGTCGGATGACAGGGCGAAGCTGAACCCTATCCCCGCGGCAGCACCATGAACGATGCAGACGATGACCTGCGGAGCCTGCCGCATCCGGAGCATCAGCTTGGCCATGCGTCCCTGCGCATGATAGAACTGATGGGAGTTCATCTTATGCCGGATCTCCATGGCCTCATTCATATCCAGTCCCGCGCAGAAACCTTTCTCGCCGTTTCCCTTGAGCATGATCACGTGAGTGTCCACATCGTTTTCACGCTCGGACCAGAAATGCTCCAGCTCCATCATCATGTGCTGATTTACCGCATTGTACTTCTCCGGACGGTTAAGAGACAGGATCCCGATGCCCGGCTCGCATGTTTCGTATCCGATCGTTTCGTAGCGCATGCAGACAACCTCCCCCACCAGAAAATACCCTTGCCGATCAATGTGCTTACATCTGTAACAGAGTATATGCATTTAATAAACGAGCAAAAAGGGGACATTTATTTTTCAGGAAAATGGATCAGAGGGACATACCCCCTCACCCTGACCCTCTCCCCATGATGCATGGGGAGAGGGGATAGAAGCTGTCCTTCTCCCGCACGGGGAGAAGGGACTTAGTTCTGTCATTTCGAGCAAAGCGAGAAATCTTACTTTAAGATCTCTCCCTCCGGTCGAGATGACAGCAGAAAAGGAAAAGATGACGTTTCTTTTTTCAAGCCGCGCCGGAAGAAAAGAGAAATTTTCCCTCTTTCTCTCTTATGATCCGCCCTTCAATCTTCCCTATAGGGTGCATGCTGACGATACAACCCGGGGTGGTAATGTTCAGGAGGGTTGCCGTGCTCATCGCGGGGCAGTATGGGATCCCGCAGTCGCTTGATGGAGATGGCCTTCTCGGGGCAGGCATAGAAACACAGCCCGCAGCCGAAGCAGTTCCCCTCGGTCCTGCTCCTGCCGTCCACGCTCCTGCGGGCCGAGAAGGGGCATACCTCGATGCATTTCCCGCAGGCCTTGCACCTTTCAGAATCGGTTACAGCCATGAAGTAGCCGTCGATGAGCGGATAATTCCGCTGCGAGAGCTCGCGGTTGATGATGTAGGACACGCAGCCGCACGTGCAGCAATTGCAGATGACGTATTCGTTGTAGAGATTGATCGGGCAGTAGATAAAGACCATGTGGAACATGCCGAGCTCATGGGTCTGCTTCACAATGGCCTTGGCCTCTTCCTTGGAGATCCGGCGGTACTGGCGGGGAAAGGCCTTCATCCAGGCATCGTACCCGGTACGCATGACGATATCGGTCTCAAGGGGGTGGGGGCACGACCTGTGGCCCATGCGGCAGCGGCACGGGCCCACTGCGATGGGTCCTGTCAGGCCATCGATCATGGCGAGCACCTCGTCAAAAGGCATGGGCCTGGCGGTGTCTCCCAGGTAGCCGAGGGGCCGGGCGAGCAGGAACCCCGCCAGGGCACGGAACCAGCCGATCCGGCCGATCCATCGGAACCTGCCCCTGAGAAGGTGGAAACAAATCTTCAGGAGAGGGACCTCGATAACGGCGAAGATATAAAGCGTGAAACGCCTGAAGCGGCTCTGCTCCGCAGTGATGCCGTGGACGAGCATGCAGGCCTATTCGACCTTCTGGGCTTTGGAGAACATGCCCTTCGCCCCTATCACGCCCTTGAAGAATTTGAGGAGAACCGGCCTCAGGAACCTTGCCGCGATGAGCGGCTCCAAGGGCTTGAGCAGGGCAATGCGGTCTTTCCACTGGGGAAACTGATTCGAGTTCGTAGCGATCGGCTCCAGCCACATGCGCCCGCGAAAGCGGCCCATGTATGAGGCGCACTTGTACAGGGCCGTTGCCGTGATGAAGTCATCGGCCCGCTCCTGCTCCCTCGCAACTGGTTGTTCGCCCGTTGCCCTCTGCAGCAGCTCCGGGAAGTAGCGCAAGGGCTGTGAATCCGGCCACAGGCGTTTGGCGGTGGAGAGCATGTGCGTGCAGCCGGTGCAGAAGGTGACGAAGATGTCGGCCCTTGTTGCGAGCCCCTCCTCCACCCTGCGGTGGGCCACCTCTGCCATGCGCTCAACCTCGAAGGTCGTGCATCCGCAACCGAGCCCGCAGCACAGCGACGTCTTCCGGTTATGCCTCATCTCCACCGGGGTAAGTCCCAGCATGCTTACAAGGTCGCGGGCCAGGTCGTAAAACTTGTCACCGTAAGGCCTGAAGAAACAGGGATCGTGTACCGCAGCGGTCCCTGAAAGACTGTTCGTTATCTTGATCCGGCCGGAGTCGATCCTTTCGCGCAGAACCTCCAGCAGGTGCACCACTTCGAAGCCATGATCCACGCCCAGCTTCTCGGGGTGGAATCTGCTGAACATGTAGTTGCAGCCGGCGCAGAAGGTGACCATGCGCTTGAGCCCCATCTTCCTGAAATGGGACTGGAGGCGCACGGCGATCTCTTTCGTCGCGTCCATAAGACCCATCTGGTAGTAATAAGTCCCGCAGCAGAGCTTCTGGCTGCCGTGGATCTTCATTCCATCGAGCAGCGAGGTCTGCGTGATAAAGGGCAGCAGGACGGTGTTGCAGCCCGGGAAGAGGATCTCATCGGCCTGGCATGGGCTCTCCCAATCGGTGAGCAGCTGTTTCTCATCGGCAGGGAATCGTCCCTGGACGTAAGTCCACAGGTTCGGCTGCAGATAGGGCAGGAGTACCCCGCCCTTTTTCGGCAGCCCGGTGGCCCGGTATCTCTTCTCCAAGAGGCTCAGTATCAGGTCATACGGGTCATTCCCCTGCGGGCATAATTCCGTGCAGGCCAGGCAGCTCGCACAGCTCTCCAGAAGTCGCTGCGAGGGCGAACCGTCTATTGCGCGGACTATCTCTTCTTTTGCCTCTGTAAGCGGAAGCTCCATGAAGGGGCATTTATGAAGACAGATGCCGCACCGTGTGCATGCCTGCTCGTCGAACATCCGTCGCCTCCTTGTTCACTTGCCTTCATCTAAGGGGATGGGTCTTCCTTTAAATACTTCGTAAAGAACCGAGCCTTTCTCTTCATGATCCTCGGTCCGGTCACTTTATATCGAGGAACTTCTTTATAGCGGCTGCTGTTCGAACCGGATCTTCTTCATGCGGTACATGGCCCAGTGTGTCGAATATCACTAACTGACTGCCTGCAATGTCATGGTGGAACCGTGCGGCGTTGTCGGGAGGAATCAGGCGGTCGCGCCCGCCCCACAGGATCAGGGTCGGGAGCTTGAGTTCCCGGATGCGATATGCGTCGTGTCCCGGCTGCGCCTGTTTGAACCGCTCAACCAGGGCGTGCCGGTTGCCCGCACGCAGGGTGATCTCATAATACCTCTCTACCAGCTCCGGCGTCACCCGGCGCGGGTCGCCGTAGACCTCGCGTACACTGGATGCAACGATATGGCGCGGCAATGTCACGTCCAGCAGCCGGTTCAGCACCGGAATCCGGGCTATGCGGAATCCTATGGGGATCGAGGTCGAATTCCGCGGATAACCGTTCGCGTCCACCAGGATAAGCTTGTCTATGCGCTCCGGTAAAGAAAGCGCGGTCTCCCATGCCACCCAGCCGCCGAACGAATTACCCGCCAGCACGCAGTGCCGTATGCCGAGCCTGTCCAGCATCGCTCTCATGAAGCGCACATAGCTCAGAATCGTATAGTCGCCATCCGGCGACGGACCGGTCAGGCCGAACCCGGGCAGGTCGAATCTGATCATACGACGCTGCCCCTTGAGTTCCTGCACCCACCCTTCCCAAGTATGGAGGCTCGACGAGGTGCCGTGTATCAGGATGATGGGACTCGGGTCACCCCGTGGGCCTTCATCGCGCAGGTGCACCTTCATGCCGGCAACATCAAGGAAAACTGACGGAGCCGGGGCCCAGCGTGCCTGGAGTTCGGAAACCGCTCGGTCGGGCGCGAAGGTGGCGGCTACGAATATCACAACCACGAGCACCAACGCGGCAAGGATTCCGGCAGCGATCTTTGCAGCAGTCTTCATGGCGTATCCCCTTTTGGTGAAACCGGTTCAGGTGATCTCCCCGGTGAATTCCAGGGACACCATGAGAATGTTATCTCAGAAGAAACCCCGGAATTCCAGTAAAAATGAGTCTGGTGTCCTTATATTTCTTTGAAGCGATGCTGAAACACTGCAGAAGATGAACGGCCTTGGCGGTGGTGAAGGATATTCTCCTGACAGGAGCATGCTAGTGAACAACGGCTTATTCTTTGTTTCCCTACTCCATAACCTGCAATTCCCCCAGATATGATTCCACTATCTCATTGAAACCATACAGCGATAATCCCAGGACAACGGCATAGTTGAACCCGTCATTCAGCCCCCTGCACCATTCTATGGTTAATCTGAACATCCAGTCACAGGTGAATGAAATGTACCTGTATTGTGTAAATTTCAGCGTTATGATCTTGGGGGCTATTATTAATGATGCTCTCGGATACGTATTCTTTATCTTTTCGAATTTGGGTATAAGATAACCATTCACCACATGAGCCAGATATTGATCAATGTCTTCATTGCGCCTGTTCTCGATATCGTGACCGGACCGTTCCCATAAGCTGATTGATCTCTCTTCCAAATTCATCTGAAATCACCTCCAGCTAATTATTAAAATCAGCAATGCTCATGCCAAGATTAATACTGCATGCATAAATATCATTTTTAACTTTAAATTCAATTGGTTGAGAGATCGGGAGCTTTTGTTGTTATTTAAGGTTAAATGTATGCAGATAATAAATTCGTTCACGAAATAATCTTTAGTTACGAAAACGTACATGACATTCGTTGATTCATATGAGCGGAAAGCATTCTCCTCCCCTCGGTGTGCTCCAGCAGCATGACCGCTATGGGCCCGCTGTCATGGGACATGCCCCGTGATTCAAGCATGGGGCACAGGTGCTTTTCTTCCTTGGTGTGGTGGCATGTGTCGACAAAATTTCTGATGAAGTCGCGCAGCATTTCGATGAGCTCGGGCCGTATGGCCGCAGAATCGATCAACCTTCCGGCCTCGGCCGCCCTAAGATTTCAGCACATGGGTTATGACCTCATGCTCATGGACCAGTTCTTCCGTTGGTTTCATGCAGGTCTCCTATTTCTGGTGGATCCTGTTATCTATTATCTCACCATCACAAGCAGCATTTTGAATCTGGATACTGCCTTCAGGGCATGCGGCCTGTGGGCCGGCATGATGATCATCTCACCTGCCTTAACCGTATACGGCACAGCGTCGATAAAGACCTCGGCCGTGCCTTCCAAGACATGGATCAGGGCATCGAACGGCGCGGTATGCTCGCTCAGGCCTTCGCCTTCGTCAAAGGCAAAGACCGTAACGGTGCCCGCAGGCTTCTTGATGATCTCCCTGCTCACAATGGAATGGTCCTGGTATGCGGCAAGGCCATTGATGTCCAGGGTCTTTGCCAGGAGCTCTTTCTTCACACCCTGTTCTTCCATGTTCATTCCCTCCTTTCTTTGACCGGCATCTGAAAATCATGGGACCTGTTTAACAGGTAATGGCCAGAAACTCCTTGATCCAGGTCAAGGAGGGGGGGCATTTCTCTGTTCAACCCGCAGCCGCCGCGAGCACTGCATCCAGGTCCGCATGGTCCCCGGCGAACTTGTTGCGGTGCTGGAATATGAGCTCATTGCCCGGGCCCAGGACAAAGACGCCGCCCTGCTGCCAGAGATCGCCGTCTGTGCGGCCCTGGCGGAAACCCTCTCTCATGGCCTGGATGCCGCGGATCAAAGATGCAGGGCCAAAAGTTTTCCAGAAGCCGCGTTCGAGCTTGAAGGCCCTGTACGCGCTGAGGTCCCGGTTGACATACATCTCGCCGGTGAAATGCAGCTTCTCGATAAAATGCTTCGCGCCCCCGGGGCTGCCGCTCCCGATGGTGACTAGAGCGATTCCGGCCTGATCCAGTTTTCCCTTGATATCCATGAGGGCAGCAGCCTGCTGCCGTGCAAACATTCAGCCGAAATGGCGGAGAAAGGCAAGCACGATGCGCCTGCCCTCCCACAGCGAATCGAGTTTGACCTCGTTTCCCTGGAGAGACTGTACGGTTACACCAACAATACGGGGCTTCAATTCATCATAGGTCATTTCTCCCTCCTGTGCATGCAGGGCCAGTGGTGGTCAATACCAGCGGGAACAACAGGCCTTTTCCCGTCACGGACAGGACCGCACATCTTGTCTCCTTGTGCCGTAGCGTTACCCGGCCGGCCTCCTCTATCCTGTATAAAGGGTTCATTTCGATATGCAAGACTAAGCGGGGAATTGCAGGGACACAAAAAGTAATCCTGAATTATCGCTGAGCGGGAATAACAAGATCTCTCCCTTCGGTCGAGATGACATTGAAAGAGATGATACGATGCTCTACCTTATCCCCCTCTTCTAAGTCCTTCTCCCGCAAGGGGAGAAGGGACTTGGGATTCCACGAACCCCTTGTTTAATTATGGATTCCCGCACTAAAGGAGAGAAGGGACTTGGTTTTGTCATTTCGCGGATATTCCGAGGGATACCATGCCGAATAGCAATGGAAAGGGCCAGAGACGATTTTCTTTTTGATCGTCTCCGACCTCATCATGTATTCCTTCCTCACACCTCGATGGCATCCCCTGCAATGAGCTCTTCAACGGTGATCGCCTCGGCCAGAATATCGCCGATGGTCTTTGAAAAGTGTGCAGGGTCGTCTACCTTCGAGCCTTCGGCAATGAGCGCCAGGTCGAAGAGGAGACGGGCATAATCCTTCAGGAGCGGGTCTTTCCTGTTCTTCTCGAACATGAACTTGATATTGGACACGGCCGGGTGGTCGATATTGAGCTCGAGTATCCTCTTTGCAGGCTCGGTCTTCTGCCCGGTCGCCTTCAGGATCTTCTCCAGGTAGGGGCTCATGTCATAGGTCTCTCCGGACAGGCAGGCAAGCGAGTCTTTCAGGTGCGTGGATGCCTTCACGTCCTTCACCCTATCCTTCAGCTCTTCTTTCATGAAGTCGAAGAAGTCGCTGAATTCGTGCTTTTTCTTCTCATCGACCGTGCCGAGGCTGAGGTCGCCCTTTTCCGCGCTTACGAATTTCTTATTGTCGAATTCCCTCAAGACCTGCACGACAAACTCATCTATGGGGTCTGTCATGAGCACCACCTCGATCCCCTTTTCCTTAAGGCGCTCCAGGTGGGGGCTGTTCAGCAGGATGGCGGCATTCTCACCGGTGATGTAATAGATTGCATCCTGGTCCGGCTGCATGTGGGCCGTATAATCGGCCAGCGAGATATATTTCCCCTCGGAGTTCGTGGTCTGATACCGAAGGAGCTTCGCAATCCTGTCCCGGTTGTCGTGGTCGGTGGGGATGCCGATCTTCATGATGGGTCCGAACTCGGTATAGAATTGGTCATATTTCTCCTTGTCCATGCCTTCTAAAAGGTCGAAGATTCGCTTGATGAGATTTTTGCGGATGTTGACCACCAGGCTGTCCTGCTGGAGGATCTCGCGGCTGATGTTGAGGTTCAGGTCCGGGGCATCCACCACGCCCACCACAAAGCTGAAGTATTCGGGCATGAGCTCCTTGCAGTCATCCATGATGAACACACGCTTGCAGTAGAGGTGTATCCCGTGCCTGCGCTCGCGCATGGTAAAGTCCAGCGGGAGCTTGGAGGGGATGTACAGCAGGGCATTATATTCAGTCGTGCCTTCGAACTTGATGTGGATGTGCTCCAAAGGAGGGTTCCAGTCATGGCTGATGTGCTTGTAGAACTCGGTGTACTCCTCATCGGTGACCTCGACCTTGCTCCTGGCCCAGATGGCCTTCATGGAGTTGAGCGTCTCTTCGCGCTTCACCTTCCTGGTTGTCTCGCCGATAGTGTTTCCGCTGCTGTCCTTTAAGAGCTCGGCATCAGGGATGGGCTCGTCGCGCTCCACATCCATGACAATAGGGTAGCTCACAAAGTCGGAATGGCGCTTCACCACGCCCCTGATGGTCCATTCGTCGGTATAGTCGGGTTCGTCTTCGAGGCGTTCTTTGAGCTTGAGGGTGACCGACGTGCCCCTCCCCTTCTTGGTCGTCTCTTCGATGGTATAGGAACCGTCCCCTGTGGATTCCCACTTCGTCGCGCTCGAAGTGCCTGCCGCCTTTGTGATGAGGGTGACCTTATCCGCCACGATGAACGAGCTGTAGAACCCCACGCCGAACTGGCCGATGAGCTCGGGCGCGATGCTCTGGCTTTTCTTCATGGTATCGATGGCATCGAGAAAGGCCTTGGTGCCGCTCTGGGCAATGGTCCCGATGTTTTCCACCACCTCGTCAAAGGTCATGCCGATCCCGTTGTCCTCGATGGTAATGGTCCCGGCCTTGCGGTCAAGGATGATCCTGATCTTGAACTCGGTGTCTTTCTCTAAGATGTCGGGCTCGGTCTGCGACCTGAACCTGATCTTGTCGATGGCGTCCGATGCGTTCGAGATGAGCTCGCGCAAAAAGATCTCGGGGTGTGAATACAGCGAGTTGATGATCAGTTTCAGAACCTTGACGACCTCTGCCTTGAACTGGTGTGTCTCTTTCTTATGCTCCATGGCACCTCTCCGTTTGTTTTACTGTATGAATTATGTCGGATATCATTGGATTACATAGGTATTCATCGCTCAAAAATCAAGGCATAACTATAAACGGTTCGTGCCGGATTCAAATATGAAGGTGATGTCTCCGGTGGAACATTCCTTGATGGTTCCCGGCAGGGATGATAAGGATGAACATGTTAGGGTTTTTCTGGATGAAATCCTGTGGTGTGTCCATTATTGAGGGGAAGGCCATGCAAGATGCATTTCGTGAGCTGTTTTTTCCCGGGTCTATAGCGCTTGTCGGCATCCCGAGAGGGCTCAAGAGCGGCAAGGTGTTTCTGCTGGGGCTCCTCGATCAGGGTTTTGCCGGGCCGATATATCTCATTCACCCTACAGCCGCAGAGATCGATGGTTATAGGGCATACCCAAGCCTGCTCAATGTGCCGGGTCCTGTGGACATGGCTATTGTGATGTCTCCGAAAGAGACTGTCTTAACGGTGCTGGCCGAATGTGCCCAAAAGAAGGTGAAGGCGGTGATTCTCTACACGTCGGGCTTTTCCGAGCTGGACAGCGAGAGGGGGCGGTCCGATGAAGCGCGCATGAAAACCCTCGCTCGCGATGGGGGCTTTCGCATCCTGGGGCCTAACTGCATGGGTATATATTCCCCGGGCTCGCACCTTGCTCCCTTTCCGGGGATGCCCAAGATCATGGGAGATCTCGGGTTTCTCAGCCAGAGCGGGTCGCTGGTGAATCTCTTTGTGAATCTGTGCTCCGGGAAAGGCATGTTTTTCAGCCATGTGATCAGTTATGGCAACAGTGCGGATGTGGACCTCACAGACCTCCTCGAGTGGATGGCCCGGGATGATCATACCCGCCTCATCTGCTCCTATTGCGAGGGGATACAGGACCCGCGGCGGCTCATTGCCGTACTGAAGGAAGCCACATCAAGAAAGCCTTTGATCATGTGGAAGGTGGGCCTTACCGGGGCGGGCTCCAGGGCAGCGGCATCGCACACCGGTTCGCTGACAGGCCGGAAAGATCTGTGGACGAGCATGTTCCGGCAGTTTCATATCCTTAATGTGTATGACATCGAAGAGATGCTCGACCTTGTCATGGCCTTTTACCATCTGAGGCCACGAGTTAAAGGAAGGGTGGTCATCGTGTCCGGACCCGGCGGCCCTGCGGTGTCTGCAGCAGATGCCGCTGAAAGAAACGGGCTCACCATGGCCACACTCGGGGAAAATGCTGTCCGCAAGCTCAAGTCCATGCTCCCGCCCACGGGGACATCCCCGGCCAACCCTATCGATGTGGGGCTGGGCGCATCATTCGACCTCAGGCTCTACCAGGACGCCCTCGACATCATCCTGGACGATCCGGGCGTGGATGCCATAGTGATGCTCGGTGGCGGCGCATCAACCGAGATGAGCGCTGAATATATTCAGGGGCTCATCGCATCAAAGGAGCGCTCTGAGAAACATGTGTTGGCCATTGCCTATCCCGGTTTCGTCCAGATCGATCAGGAAGATCTGCTCAAGCCTTTGCACGAGCACGGCATCCCGGTGTACCCGACCCCGGAGCGCGCACTGAAGGCATACGGCAGGATGATCAACTATTATCAGTACCAGGCCGGAAGCAGAAAAAAGACAAATTTATTTTTAAAGAGGTAATTGCAAGACTAAAAAAACTCCCACCCTGGTCCCCTCTTTCGCGGGGATAAACTCCAGCGGGTGTCCAGAACGCCCTGAAATCACTGGATTCCCCCTTCCTCGGGAATGACACCCTGTTGCTTTTTACGACTATCGGATTAATAATATAGAATCCCAAAAAAATAATCCCTAAAAAGCTGCTCCTGAGACCAAGAACCAAACTGAGGAGGACAAAAGATGAAAATACTTTGCCTATTCCTTGCTTTTGCAGTACTCATGATGGCCCAGACCCAGATTGCTTATTCCGAATCTTATATGAAGGCATCCAGCACTGCAGAACTGATCATGTACCTGCAGCCGCACCTTGACCCTGAAATAGCCGCCATCCATGCAAAGTACATTGATAAATATGCAAGCAAATGGAATGTGGACCGGCTGAAGGTGATCAGCATAGCCCACCAGGAATCGCAGTTCAGGGCCGATGCCCAGAGTTCCGTGGGCTGTATCGGCGCAATGCAGGTGAATCCGAGGACTCACCAGGACAAGCTGAAGAGGAGGGGGATCACCTGGCATGACCTGTATTTCTTAAGGAACAACTATGATATCGGCTCGGAGATATTGCATGACTGCCTGAAGTCGTCACGAACCTTTGATGAGGCACTGAACAAGTACAGCGGGGGGAGCAAAAAATACACGAGTGAGGTAAAAAAGATCTACGGAATGCTTTATAGATGGAGGTTCATGACAAGCTGATTTTCCGCGGATAAACAGATAGGGTCAGAATCGATTTATGAAAAATCGTATCTGACCCTAAAAATTTAGGGTGTTTTCCCGCTACGGTTGTCTGAGAACGGGCGTGATGTCGTGGATGTCAAGGCTCACCAGGGTCGGCCAGGGAAGAGGCCTGCTGCCGATGAGGAGCGGATATACCCGCCTTTTGACCGGCGCCTTGATGCCGCCGAAGTCCTTGTAGTCATCGCACAGGTGCGCTGCATGCGCCCAGGGGCCGACGACCCGGGCGGTATAATCCAGCCGCCTCAGATACCGGTGTTCATCGAAATAAAAGATCTGGGTCTGGCTATGGGTGGGGATGTCTCGCGGAAACTTCACCTTCAGGCGCGACCACGATGCATGTGCAACCGGGAAGGGTTCAAGCATTTCGAACTCAAAGCCTTTGTGCAGAAAGAGAAACGGTGCGGTCAGGTAGTTCCACGTGGCATAGCCGCCGAAATAGATGAAATCAAGGTCATCCCATGCAAACTGGCGGCTTATTCTGGTGAATGCCGCCCTGGGATTATTCCTCGTTGCAACGACCTTTCCTTGGGGATCTCTGATGTTCACCTCCTCATTCCCTATAAGTTCGCTGGTGAACCCCTCACGGGGAAAATCGAAGAAGATGAACCTGGGCTCATGGGCAAAGGCCCGAATGCGCACGCGGTGAAGAGCCGGCCTTCGCTTTGCCTTGAATAGAAAGCCTGATGCAGTGATCACGGCATCGAGCGCATCGAGGCTGTTCCACAAGGCCTCGCCGCCATGCACATCGATCACTTTCCGAATCAACCATTCAGGGTCATAGTTGTTCATGGCTACCATCCTTTCTCTCCATGTAGTAAGGCCACAGAGTCCGGAATCAATACCTGGGGTACTCCTGGGGCACCATGTTTGATTCCGGATTCGAAGTTTTCGTGGGGAATGAGGTTAATTTGTAGATTTTGAAACACTCCACCTCCCCCTCATCGTAGTCCTTCTCACGCAAGGGGAGAAGGGACCCGTTTTTGTCATTTCGAACTTCAGTGAGAAATCTTGGTTTTAAGATCTCTCACCACGGCATCTAGTGGATCGGCAGGGGGGAGACCCCGTCTTTCGGCCGTTTCAGGAAAAAGACGAACGGCAATGCGCAGATCACAATGATTGCAGAGACAAAAAACGTGTCCACGAAAGAAGCCAGGGCCGCCTCTCTCACGAGCTGCTGGTAAACAACACCGTGAACGGTAAGGTCGGATGCAGCACCGGTCTTTACCTGCATAAGCGGCATGATCTTCTGCACTGCCAATTGAAAGCGGGGATCAAAGGGATTGAGGACTTCGGAAAGCCGGGACTGATGGAACTGGGTCCGTCTGGAAAAGAGCGTTATCATGAGCGCAGCCCCGGAACTGAGCGAGATGTTTCTCATCAGGGCGAATACGCTGGTGGCATTCCCTATGTCCTCATTTTCAATGGATGCAAAGGACAGGCTTAAGAGCGGAACCACAAGCATGCCCATGCCTAAGCCCATGACGACCCTCGTCCACGCGACGGTTTCATAATCAATGTAGAGGTTGATGCTGGTCATCATATACATGGAGTAGGCCGCGACACAGATGCCTGCAAAGAGAATCAGCTTGGGATTGACCTTTTCGACCAGCTTCCCCACCACGGCCATTGCCACGAGCATGCCGATCCCGCCAGGCATCAGTGTCAACCCGGCGAGCAGTGCATTGTACCCCATGAGCTGCTGAAGGAACAGCGGCAGCATGATGAGGCTTCCCATGAACATGCTGAATGCACATGCCTGGATAATGATTCCTGCAGTGAAGGAACGATCCCTGAATACCCTTAAGTTCACTATGGGGTCACGCGTCTTGAACTCGACCATAATGAAAAGAACCAGGGAGATTGCGGATAGTATCGTAAGCGTTGTGATAAGGTACGATGAGAACCAGTCTTCGCGCTGGCCATGGTCGAGGACAACCTGCAGGCAGCCTATCCCGACAACGATGAGGGCGATCCCCCAGTAATCGATCTTTTCTTTTATCCCTTTGAGTTTTTTCAGATAGGGCGGGTCCTGTATGAACAAATTCATCAAGAAGATGGAGAGGACACCGATGGGGATGTTTATATAGAATATCCACGGCCATGACCAGTTGTCGGTGATCCAGCCGCCCAGGACCGGCCCTGCGATGGGGCCGACCATCACGCCGATGCCGAATACCGCCATGGCTATCCCGTATTCGGCAGGGGGAAATGCCTCGAGCAGTATTGCCTGTGAAAGGGGCTGCAGACCGCCTCCTGCAATTCCCTGGAGAACCCTGAAAAACACCAGGGCCTCGATACTCTTTGAACTCCCGCACAGAAAGGAGCTGATCGTAAAGAGTATGACCGAGGCCGTCAGATAGCGTTTCCTGCCGATAAGCCTGCTCAGCCAGCCGGTCAAAGGGATGATGACGGCGTTGGCCACGAGATACGCGGTGATGGACCAGGTGGCCTCATCCACCCCTGCGGACAGGCTGCCGCGGATATGGTCAAGGGCAACGTTTACGACGGAGATGTCCAGAACTTCCAGAAGGGTTGGAAGTATGACCGTCAGTGCGACAATCCACTTATTTACCGGATTCATTTTGGGTGAAGATGGTGGGGATGCACGACATGCCTATATGCATTTTGTGATTGTCACACGTCCCGTTGTCGAAAACGATCTTGACCGGAATCCGCTGGACGACCTTCACATAATTGCCAAGGGCGTTCTCGGGGGAAAGAGAGAAAACGCCGAGCCGGTCCCTGCCATGATGCTTTCCACCTTCCCGGTGAAAATACTACCCGGATAGGTATCCACCTTAATCTCTGCACGCTGGCCCACTTTTACATTCTTTAACTGTGTCTCCTTATAATTCGCGGTCACCCACACATCACCCATGTCCACCACTGCCATGAGCGGCTGGCCCGCTTGTATCTGATTGCCTGATTCAACCGATTTTTTCGTTACGTAACCGTCGGAGGGGGCATATACTTTTGTATATTCCAGGTTGTGCCGGGCGATCTTCAGCTGTGCCTCGGCCGCATTCAATTGGGCTTTTGCCAGGTTGCAGGCGGTGTAGACGTTTTCATACCGCTCTTTGGGGTATATCTCCTGCCTGTACAAGGCCTCCGCCCGCACTTTGTCGCGCAAGGCTTGCTCGAGCAGGACATTTTTCACCTCGAGGCTTGCCTGTGCATCATTCACCTTCAGCTCATAATCCACAGGGTCGATCTCGATGAGGAGCTCGCCCTTTTTCACACCCCGGTTGTCATTGACATACACCTCTTTGACCGTGCCGCCGACCTTGGCGGCAATGGTGTAGAACCTGCCATCCACATACGCATCGTCGGTGGTGACCCGGCTGAGACCCTTGATTACATACAGGGCGAGAAATATGACGGCTGGTATTGCAACGACACCGGCCAGACACATGAATACCTTCTTTTTATTGTTCTTGAGGTTCATTTTTTACCACCCGTCCTCTTTTTCAGTTTTTTCTTTTCTTCCGGATAGATGATGATGTTTTCGAATGTAACCCGCATGATGGTCTCGACGTTCTTTGAATACGGATGCCTCCCCGGGTCTTCGAGCCAGAGGAAGAGGAACGCATTGGTCAGGCTGTCAACGGCAACGGCAAGATAGTATGGCTCCATTAATTGTCTGAACAGCCCCCTTTTTATCCCGCTTTCAAACACGTCGGCTAGCATTTGAAGGATGTCCTCATAGATAGTGCGGAGCTTCACATCGAGGACGGACTTGATGTCAAAGCTTGCCCCATGCGTCTCTGCGAAATACAGACGGAGCATAGGCCTGTTGTTCTGAAAGATCCGTCCTTTTGCTGAGACATAGGCGCGTATTCGTTCCACCTCGTCTCCCGGGCTGTCAAGAGCCTTTATCAGCTCACGGTGAAACTCATGGACGTAATCGCTGACCAGCGCGCTGTACAGATCTTCCTTGTCCTTAAAGAAATTATAAAGTGAACCGATGGAGAATCCCGATTCCTCGGCTATCGTGTGCATGGAGACATTGTGGTATCCGTGGGCTGAAAAGAGCTCCAGGGCTGTCTTAAGAATCAGGGTGCGATTATACGATCTCAGGTGTTCACGCCTGGATACTGCCTTGAGATGCATAGAAACCCCTTCTTCAAATACAAGCAAAAATCAAATCCATCAATTGATGAAAATCATGTCATTGTATGAACATAGTGTCAATATTTATAATTATATTCTATTCAGAGATAATTTTTGGAAGATACTCTTAGGGTGCTTCTTTGTTATGAAATGACTTAATTTAAAAAAACCATGACACCCTCGTTTTAGTAACTAAAGTTATGGTCGTAAGGAGGAAGAGAAATGAAAAAACACAAGAAGTATCATAGCACAGGATGGATTATAGCTTCTATACTGGTCCTTTGCATGGGTTCAGGCTGTGGGGGAGGAGGTGGAGGCTCTTCCAATGGTTCAGGGGGTGGCGGGGGTTCTAACAGTCCCTATTCAGGCCTCACTTCACAGGTATTGATAACTGACAAGAACAGTAATATCACGGAGGAGGCTTACAGAAATGGACAGGTAGGCTCCGCGATGAGTGTGGTCGGGGCTGAACAATTCCATCCGTCTTATAGCTCGAGATACCCGATAACGATTTCTCTTTCACGTATGATCCAGGCTGCCTTCTCCAATCTGGATCTCTCATCAGGGGTTGCCATTCCTGCCGAAGCTTCTGCTGTGGTTCATCTTTTAAACAAGACTGTCAATGGAGGGTGCGGCGGGTCATATACCATAAACGCCGATATCGATTCGGTGACCGGGAGCATTTCTTCCGGCAGCCTAGTATACAACGATTACTGCGAAGGAGGGGTTATAGAATCGGGATCTATGAATTTTACCGGCCAGATCAATCTCGTCACCCAGGAGGGGAATCTAGATTTTACCCTTACAAATTTTACACAAACGGAAGGTAACGACTCTGAAACCATTAACGGGACAGCCTCTTTTGTCAGCACTCTCACCACAGAAACCATCACGTTAAAGGATATGTATGTACGGGACAATACCCTCAACAAGACAGCCTGGTTGAATAATTTAATCATGGCATCAACTAAAGAATCTGCGGATTCTCTTATAACCATGAATGGCCGTTACTATGACCCGGATTCCGGGTATATTGATTTATCCACAGAAAGCCCCCTGGTCATTCTCACTGGTGATGAAAACCCTTCAGCCGGAGTTCTGGTTGCAATGGGGAGAAATAACACAAAAGCCCGCCTTACTGCCCTTTCATCAACGACCTATAAGGTTGAGGCGGATACAAATGGCGATGGCGTGTATGATTGGGATTCCGGAACGCTGAATTGGTAGGTCCACAATCTTTATCTCAGATAAGTTAAGGTCAGCAGAGACGATTTGATTATTTATCAGTGGGGTCTGCTTAAGCTCCACCCACCCTGCATTTCCGAATTCTCGCTTATGCCCAGGCCTTCGCAGCCAGAACGGCTGCTTTGGCGGAGCAGGCGGGGTGAAGACATTTCCCCGACCGTGCTCAACTCACGACTGTCGGAATTGCGCGAGGCCGGGATCATAGAGCTCCGTGAAGGGGAAGGATATATCATCACCGAGGAAGGCATTGCATTGGGCAAAATCATCAATCAACTCAACACGTGGGCCAAGTGCCATGCTGAGCGCACTGCATCCGGCGAGGCATACCCTCTGCATAAGGCCTTGAAGCGAGATCCGGACAGTAAAAACAAAAAAACATCATGAGGAGGAAATTCTGCCCCATCACATCCACCATGTTCATGTCTTTGCATCGGATATGAAAAAGAGTCTGGCCTTTTACAAAGTCAACAAGGCTCTTATTCCGACTGAATACCATGATTATTTTATCTGGGAAGATGATACTTGAGCCGAATACCTTATGAATTTGGAGAGATCATCAATCTTTCAGGTTCATGACAAACCCTTAAACCCATGGCTGTTGTTTATTTTCCTGTGAACTTACCTTTTTGTGGCATTTTCATGGAACGTTATATCCCTTGCCAAGGTTTCATGAGATAAATCAAAATATCTCTATCTATCTATTTTAACAGGCGTTTCAGGTGATATGTCCGTTGTTGATGAGGCATATTCCCACCCTGGCACGTTTATTGAATAATAATCAAATGTTGCGGATGAACTAGAATAGGAGATACGACATGAAAGAAGCTCATAGAGTGGCTCTTTACGGACATGGCCTCTGCAGGTCAAAATTTTTCACAGAGATCGATGATACGATCGCCCACCAGTACAAGGGTAAGTGTCCGAATCCCAGTTGTAATCGTCGGGTGGCACTCTTCCCTGAAAAACTTTTCACATCGACCGACAAGGCAAGGAGAGAATATATCAAAAAGGCTAGGGATGAACGGAGCCCCATCTATTGGCAGAAGTGAGTCATTGAATCACATCGCTCTTCCTCGGCTCTGCTTAGAAAGTATTTTATATTGTCACTTTTCCAGCAACGAACGCACCAGATTGTACGTGGAGAACTGGTTGTTCGTGAGCTGGGCAAAGGGGTGTTCGCCTCCGAATTCCTGCTGCATGATCTCCTCAACGGCCACACCTGAGCGATGGAGACTTTGAACCTTTGCTGCAAGGTCCATGAGGTAGCTGATGCACTGACCAAAAGCCTTTCTCCCGTCCTGAACGATCTTTCCCACTGCGGTGAAAAGGACGAGCCGTTCGGTGGGAAGCTCGATGACCTTGCGCATGGACTCTATGATCTGCCCGATATTCTCCTCGGGCCTGATGAACTTCGGGTTCTCCCGGGCAAAAAGATCACCCGTGAAGCACCATCCCTTTGATGGTTCGAGCAGGCAGATGTGACCTGCACAGTGGCCCGGGGTCTCCACGACCTGGAAGGCGTGGTGATCCGTGTTCACGACATCGGAGATGGGTTTCACTGTTGTGGGCACCGGATAGCCCCAGGCGATCTCCTGGTAGGGATAGAGATCGAGCCTATGAGCGATCAGGGGAATGGATAGCGGTTGTGCATAGATATCCACGCCGAAGCGCTCCATGATGTCATTATTGCCGCCCATATGGTCATCATGATAGTGGGTATTGACCACCTGCTTGAGTCCTTTCTCTTCAAGGAAAGAAGCGAGTTCCTGCGAGGTATGGCTGCACCCGGTGTCTATGAGGAGACCGTCCACCAGGTGGGCCGCCACCCAGTAGACAGGCTTTCCGTCGAGCTCCCTGCTCATCCGTATCTGTGTTACCTGCTCAAATTCTGCTGTCTCTATCACTGCTTCACCTCTGATTATGGGTGTTTATCATTGCTTTTCCTATTAGTTTTGTACCCGACCATAAGGGATTAAAAAATGTCCTTGCTAAAGGTTCTTATAAACCTTCTCCATGAGCCTGAATAAGGTCTGCTTCTCTTCTTCGCTGAACCCCTCGAACAGCTTTGTATTCATCTTTTTCGATATCGCGAACAGGACAGGCCTGAGTTTCTTTGCCTTGGCAGTCAGTGTCAGGTGCGTGTAGCGCCCGTCGCTCACATCCTTTTCCTTCGTGATATAGCCGCCTGACTCCAGCTTGTTGATGACCGAAGAAATAGTCGACTTGTCCTTGATGGTATGTATTGCAACCTCCTGCAGGGTGATGGTGCCCTCCCGGTCAAGGACAAAGAGGATATCACCGTAGGAGGGCGCTATGCCCTCGATATCTTTCTTCGAGAGTTCTTTGCTCAGAAACCTGAAAAGCCGCTGCCTTATGTTGGTGATGATGTAGAGGAAGTTGGTGTCATTGATCTCCATAATGGTTTTGTATAAAACTAATTTGGCCCGGTGTCAATCCTTCATTCCCGGACCTTTGCCGCACAGGCACCCTGATGTACATTCCGGGGACATCAAACCAATGTTAAATCAAGGATTCTAAAAAACACGTCTCACCACGAAAAGCATGAAGGATGAAATTCTTTCGAACTCTCGAACCCTAGTCATTGGCCGTGCCATCGAGGTACATCGTATCCGTGGCCCTCTCGTTGCTGGAATCGACTTTTAAGCCCCGGCAACCTCTCTCCACCCTTACATGACTGATTCTTAATATTATATTACATAATAGGCTCTTGAACAGTTCTCGATCATGGTATAGGAAGGTGCAGAAATAACAGTCTCTCCGTGATGAATAGAGGCATATTCTTACAAGGATCCCTATGGGACATATCGACTCGATTTTCCTCGACCATGCCGCCACAACCCCGGTACACCCGGAGGTGCTGGGTCTGATGCTGCCCTATTTCGGCAATTACTTCGGCACGCCGTCGAACCCGTTCGGCTTCGGCGATGCCCCGAGGGAGGCCCTTGATAGGGCCCGCGGTCGCGTCGCTCAGCTCATCGGCGCACAAGGGCATGAAATCATCTTCACCTCTTCGGGCACCGAGGCCAATAACCTGGCCATCCTGGGGGTTGCCTCCGCACGAAGAGGGTTGAAAAATCATATCATCACAAGCACCATCGAGCATGCCTCGGTGCTGAACACCATACATCATCTCACAGAGACCGGTCTTGAGGTGACGGAGATCGGGGTTGATGCACAGGGGGTCGTCGATCCTGCCTCCGTTGAAGCCGCCATCAGGGATGGCACCATACTCATCAGCATCATGCATGCAGGCAATGAGACCGGATCTATCCAGCCTGTCAGGGAAATCGGTCATATTGCCAAAGAAAAAGGTATCACATTCCACTGTGATTGCATCCAGAGCGCAGGCAGGATCGAAGTCGATGTGAACACCCTGAATGCGGACCTGCTCAGTATCTCCTCCCACAAGCTCTACGGTCCCAAGGGCGTGGGTGCATTGTATGTGAGAGAGGGTACGGCCGTCGAACCCTATCATCTTCGGATCGGATCAGGAAAGAGGCCTGAGACCGGGCACCCCCAATATACCCGGCATCGTCGGATTCGGCATGGCCTGCGAGAAGGCACGGATAGATCTGGATAAGAATGCCCGGCACATCGTACATTTAAGGGATATGATTGAGAAGGCGCTCCATGAGAGGTTACCGGGCGTCCGGGTTAATGATAAAGATGCACTGCGCCTCCCCCACATATCGAGCATTTCCTTTAAAGGAGTTCAGGCCGATGCCCTGGCTGCCTGGCTCGACCTGATGGGTATCACGGTCTCCGCCAGGACACTATTCTACTCGAAGAGGTCGTCTCATGCACTCTCGGCGCTCCATATCCCCCCTGACCTGGCCTTTGGTACCATCCGGTTCAGTCCGGGCTGGGAAAACACCGTATCCCAGATAGAAAGGGCCGTTAAAACCGTTCAGCAAACCGTCATCCGCCTGAGGGAATTCGCCCGGGGGTTGGACAATGATGAATCCTGCGTCGTGACCTTTGCAGCCGGAGACGATTTGGCCCGCGCCCTTCGCAATCTGGAAAATGAGGGCATCCCCTGTATAGTCACGGCACGGCCAGTAGAACTCGCACATCTGACAGGGCCCCGGACAGCGCTGGCCATACCCTGCTCGAGGCAGGACGAAGCAGGCAGACTCCTGGGCTCACAAGACATCAGTATCACCGGTATGCATCGCATCAAGGGCCTCTGCAGGCTCAGGGCTGAGAAAGAAGAGCAGTTCTGGAAAACTCTTGGCCGGATCAAAGAAGGGAAGAAACCGAAGAAATGTTGATGGGCGACCATACGCCTCCCTTGGCATTTCCGTCTTGTCCCCGAAGTCGGCTTGGAACTAGTAATGATCCCAAAAAGGAAAGAGGATAATACGAAGCATTATGCAAAAAAAAGATATTGCACTGCTCATTATGGCACTATTACTCATGTTCGTTGGCGTCTTCGACCATTCACTGTGGACGCCTGATGAGCCGCGGGTGGCTGAGATCGCCCGCACCATGGCAGTAACCGGGGATTACCTTATACCCCACCTCGCAAAAGATCCCTTCCTCGAGCAACCGCCCCTGTACTACGCGGTGACCGGTCTATTCTGGCACATCTTCGGGACAGGGAATGAGGGCTTCGGAAGGCTCTCCTCGGTCTTTTTTGCCTTGGGCTCGCTGTTGGTGGTATTCTTCGGGATGCGATCCCTTTACAGCAGCCAGACGGCGGCCCTGACATCGCTCATACTTGCAACCACGGTCGGTTTCTTTACGATCTCTCACAGGATCATTGTCGACAATGCCCTTGCCTTTTTCATCACTGCGGCACTTTTCTCGTTCCTCCTGGCCTACCAAGGCATCCTCAAGAAGGGATACCCGCTCTTCTGGTTATGCCTTGCAGGCGCGTTCCTCATCAAGGGCGTCATCGGGCTTGCCGTCCCCGGCCTTGCCGTTACCCTCTTCGTTCTCTGGCAGAGGGATTTTGCTGTCATAAAAAGGGCATGGGTGATCCCCGGTATCCTTGTCGTGATAGCGGTCATAGCGGCATGGGGGGTTGTCCTCTATCTTAAGGGGGGAACGGAATTCCTCTACACCTTCTTCCTCTATAACAACCTCGGGAGGTTCTTGAACGTCGGCGGCATCTATAAAGGAGGCCATGTCCAGCCGTTCTACCATTATTTAGGCGTGATCTTCTCCGACGGACTGCCCTGGTCGCTGCTCCTCTTACCGGCACTCGTCTTCCTGAAAAGACCCGATGAGAGATTACGGATCTTTTACTGCTGGTTCTTCGGCGGGCTCATCCTCCTGAGCCTCTCTTCCACGAAACGCAACCTCTACTTTCTTCCCATGTACCCCGCCCTGGCGGCCATGGTAGCTGTCTGGATCGAGAGGACGGCGATACAAGGCACCTCCCTCTGGGAGCGTCGCTGGCTGTTTGGGGTTGCCACGCTGGTGGGGCTTGCAGGTTTTGGCCTGCCGGTGGCTTATGTGAAGATAGGCGGATCATGGCCTGCAGCCATTTTCATGTTTCTCCTGTCCATGGTGCTGCTGTGGGGCTTTTTCAGGTCATTGCCCTTCACCCTATCGGAGCGTCTTGTCAGCAGCTGGGCGGTACTGATCATTGCATGGTCGACACTGATCTTTCCTCAGTTGGACACCCTCAAGACCTACAAACCGTTCTTCCGGGAGGCAGGCAGGATTGCAGGAAAAGATACGGTCATCGGATACAACCTTAACGAGACCATGCAGGCCTTCAGCCCATTCTACGGCGGATTCCCGGTAGAGAATATCTCTGATCGAAATCAGTTTTCACAGATGGTTTCCACAGGCAAGGCACAGTATGTCTTGTTCCAGCCAAAGAAGAATGATATGGATCTGGGGCATCTCCTGGAATCAAACGGCCAGAGGCTACTGAAGATAGAAAACCAGGAGAAAAGGCCCACCGAGTTCTGGCGCCTTTCAAGACCTTTACCCGCGCAGAAAGGATAATGACTATGGCAGACTTCATCCCCATGAGCAGACCATATTTCAATAACGAAGAAGTCGAGGCGGTGGCCGAGGTCATCAAGTCAGGCTGGATCACGACCGGTCCCAAGTGCGCCCGGTTCGAGGAGGATTTCGCACATTACACAGGCTCGGGGCATGCACTGGCGCTGAGTTCGGGCACGGCTGGCATGCACCTCCTGTTCAAGGCATTGGGTATCGGAGCGGGCGATGAGGTCATCACCCCTTCCATGACCTTTGCATCCACGGTGAACCAGATCGTACTGGCAGGGGCCAGGCCCGTGTTCGTTGATGTGGACTACGAAACTCTGCTGGTGAAGCCTGAGGAAATTGAGAAGTGCGTCACCAAGAAAACCAAGGCGGTGATCCCTGTGCACTTCGCAGGCGCACCTGCGGACATGGACGCCATAGAAGCCGTGTGTGGCGGTATCCCGATCATCGAGGATGCGGCCCATGCCGTAGGCACCTTTTACAAGGGCAGGCATATCGGATGCCGCAACCTGGCCGTATTCTCGTTCCACCCCATCAAGAACATCACCACTGCCGAAGGAGGGATGATCACCGGCGGCTCCAAGGATTTGTTGGAGAAACTGAAACTGCTGAAATTCCACGGTATCGAGCGGGATGCCTGGAAACGCTACGGCAAGGCGTCCGACCCCACCTATGATATTGAAGAGCCGGCGTTCAAGTACAACCTGACGGATATCCAGGCGGCGCTGGGCATCGTACAACTGGGTAAGATCGGGGAGATCAACGCTAAGCGAACACGCATCGCCGAACGCTATCTGGATGCCCTCTCCCGGGTCAAGGGCCTCGACCTGCCGGGTGTGCCCGTCTATGATCACGTCCACTCCTGGCACCTCTTTGTCGTCAAGACCCGCACCGTTGACCGGAAGACCCTCATGCAGGAGCTTGCGGAGCGGGGTATCGGCTACGGCCTCCACTTCCCGGCATGCCATACCTTAAAATATGTCAAGAAGCTCTTCGGGAAGATAGACCTGCCTGAGACCGAGACTGCATCGGAGCGTATCTTGAGCATCCCGCTGTATCCTTCCATGGATGATTCCCAGGTGGACCGGGTTATCACTGCACTCAAGGAGATCTTTATATGAAAAGGGCAATATTTCTGCAGGAGGCTACATTACCATGAGCCAGGCCAAGATCTCGGTCGTCATACCGGTGTATAACGAGGAGGAGGGACTGCCAAAACTCTTCGAGCGCCTGTTGCCGGTGATGGAGGGCATGAAGAGGGATTACGAGGTTGTCCTGGTGGATGATGGAAGCGCTGATGAGTCCCTGAAAATCCTTAAGCACCATGCATCGGAAAGGGTAATCGTCGTGGAACTCTCAAGGAACTACGGCCAGCACTCAGCCGTCTTCGCCGGATTCGAGACGAGTAATGGGGAGATCATCGTCACCATGGATGCAGATCTCCAGAATCCGCCCGAGGAGATTCCCCGGCTGGTGGATGTGATGGAAAAAGGCAACTACGAGGTAGTGGGTACGGTGAGGATGATGAGGCAGGACACGGCCTTCCGCAAGACGGCGAGCCGGATCGTCAATGCCATCACAAGGCGTATCACGGGCGTGCAGCTGAACGACTGGGGATGCATGCTCAGGGCTTACAAGAGACACGTGGTGGAGTACATGATTTCGAGCCACGAGCATTCCACCTTCATACCTGCCCTTGCCACCAGCTTTGCCAAGGATATTGCCGAGATCGAGGTGAAGCACGAAGAGCGCTTTGCAGGTGAGACCAAATATTCGCTCTCAAAGCTCATCTCTCTGCAATTCGACCTGGTGACATCCTTCTCTGATTTTCCCCTGAAGGCAATGCTCTATACCGGCTTTGTCCTGGCCTTTCTCGGCATCGGCTTCGGCACCTTTCTTGCGGTGGCCAGACTCGCCTTCGGCGCCGAGTGGGCGGCACAAGGTATTTTCACCCTGTTCGCCATCCTGTTCTTCTTCATCGGCGCACAGTTCCTGGCCTTTGGCGTTATGGGCGAGTATGTAGGCAGGATCTATAAGGAGGTCAAGCAGCGGCCCCCTTACACCATCAGGAGGATATACCGTTGAAGGCCCTTGTGTTTGCCTACCACAACATGGGCATTATCGGCATCAAGAGACTCAATGAAGCGGGTTTTGAGATACCGCTCGTATTCTCCCATGAAGACGACCCGAACGAGAACATATGGTTCGGCTCCGTACCGGGGCTCTGCCGGGAACTTGCCATCCCGTGCGTCTGCCCGAAGGACCCCAACCAGTATGGATGGATCGAGCGGATCAAGGCGATAAAGCCGGACATCATTTTCAGTTTCTATTATCGGTTTATGCTTAAAAGCACGATCCTTTCCATCCCGCCGCTGGGCGCCTACAACCTTCACGGTTCATATCTCCCGCAGTATCGCGGTCGGTGCCCGGTAAACTGGGTCATCATCAACGGGGAGCATACAACCGGTGTGACGCTCCACGAAATGGTGGAAAAGCCCGATGCCGGCGCTATCGTGACCCGGAAAAAGGTCGAGATCTCCCGGGAGGACACGGCCCTGACTCTCTACAAGAAGCTCGAACAGGCTGCTGATGTCATGCTTGCCGAGATCCTCCCGCACATGATTATCGGCGACATTAAAAAGATACCTATGGACCTGTCCAAAGGCTCGTACTATGGCGGCAGAAAGCCTGAAGACGGCCGCATCTTCTGGGACAGAACCGCCGAGGAGATCTATAACCTTATCCGTGCCGTCACCAGGCCCTACCCCGGCGCCTTCGGCTTTATTGGCGACGAGATGGTCACCTTCTGGTGGGCTGAGCAGGCAAACGACTTTCACCTGGAGCCGGGCAAGATCGTTTTTCAGGAAGATACTGTTTTGATAGGCACCGGTCACGGATGTATAAGGCCGCTTGAGATAGAGGTAAACGGCAGGGTCCTGAAGGACTTGAGCCTTCATACCTATTTAAAAGACCACGAAGGAGAAATCGTACAATGAAGGTACTCATTCTGGGCGTGAACGGATTTATCGGCTCGCACCTGAGCGAACGTATCATAAAAGAAACGGACTGGAACGTCTATGGCATGGATCTGGGCGACAACAAGCTCAAGGCCGTGATCAGCAACAATCGGTTCCATTTCATCGAGGGTGACATCGCCATTAACAAGGAGTGGATTGAGTACCACATCAAAAAGTGCGACGTGGTCCTGCCGCTGGTGGCCATCGCCACACCAAAAACCTACGTGGAGAAGCCCTTGAGCGTGTTCGAGCTGGACTTTGAGGAGAACTTACGGATCATCCGCCAGTGCGTGAAATACGGCAAGCGGGTAATCTTCCCCTCCACCTCGGAGGTCTACGGCATGTCTGCAGACGAGGCCTTCGATGAATATTCATCACCGCTCGTGCTGGGTCCCATCCCCATGCAGCGGTGGATCTACTCATGCTCGAAACAGCTTTTAGACAGGGTTATCTGGGCCTATGGCTCCCGGGGGGAGCTTGACTTCACATTGATAAGGCCCTTCAACTGGATCGGACCCCGCCTGGATTCACTGGAGACGGCTAAAGAGGGTTCCTCCAGGGTCGTCACCCAGTTCATTGCATCCCTTGTATTCAAAACCGCAATCGCCCTGGTGGACGGCGGCATGCAGAGCAGGTCCTTCACCTATATAGATGACGGGATCGCCGCACTCATGAAGATCCTGCACAATGAAGGCGGCAAGGCGAGCGGCCAGATCTTCAACATCGGCAACCCTGCCAACAACCTTACCATCAAGGACCTGGCCCACAAGCTCCTTGAGATGTTCAAACAGCACCCCAGCCATAAGAAGGACAAGACCTTTTCCGAGATCATCATCAAGCCTTCAGGAGAATTCTATGGCCAAGGATACCAGGACATCCAGACCAGGGTCCCTTCTATTAAGAATGCCGTGACCAGGCTCGGCTGGAAACCCAAAGTGAGCCTCGATGAAGCCCTCAAGCGGACGCTTGACAGCTTCCTTGAAGAGATAGAAAGCAGTAATGACTGATCTGGCCCTCAAGGTGGACGTGGACACCTTCCGGGGCATGAAGGAAGGTGTGCCCGCCTTAGCGGCGATTCTAAACGAATTCAATCTTCAGGCGAGCTTCTTCATCAGCTACGGTCCGGACAGGTCGGGCCTGGCCATGCTGCAGCTCCTCCGGCCCTCATTCTTGAAAAAGATGATCCGCACGAATGCACCCGGACTCTACGGGTGGAAGACCGCACTCTACGGCACACTGCTCAAGGCACCCATGATCGGCATCGCCTTTCCGGAAGCGATCAGGGGGCTCATGAAGGCCGGCCACGAGATCGCCTGCCATGCCTGGGACCACCGTATCTGGCAGGATTGGCTCTTTCTTATGAGCAGGTCATCCATTGAGACATGGTTTCAGAAGATGGTCGATGCACACAAAGAGGTTACAGGCTTGCAGCCCAAGGCCTTCGGCGCGCCCAGCTGGATGATGGACCCTCGATCACTGAAGGTCGTTACCACGTATAATCTTTCATACCTGAGCTGCACCCGTGCCTCAGCGCCGTTTGTCTTTGCGGAGAATTCCATGCTGGAGGTCCCTTCGAACCTACCGTGTATAGAGGAAGTCGGCGTTCAGGGCGTGACAGCGTCCATCAAAGAGAAGGCTGAGAGCCCTGTTCCCCAGGTCCTGCCCGTCCATGCCGAGGTGGAAGGCATGGTGTACCAGGGGCAATTCAGAGACATGCTGGAGTCTGCCCTCTCACTGGGATTTAACATACGTCCATTACAGGAGATTGCATCGGATCTTGAAAAGGGCAAGCTCCCGGTACGGTCGCTCACCATGGGTCTGATACCAGGCAGGGCCTTTAAGTGCGCAGTATAACCTCAAAAGCCTGAGAGTACCCTATTCTTCCCTCTTTCTCATCTTTGACACGAAGCGCTCCCACCTGCGCGGACCCGGCAGCCGGTAGGGCGTAACCGCCTCGCTTACGAAACGCACATCCTCCACCGAGTAGAAGGCTAACGGGTTGTGCTGCTTGATGATCTCCACGATATGCTCGATGTTGCTGCGCTCCACTATGGACATGATGACCTTCACCGGACCGGTCACCCCTTCGGCATCAATGATGGTAAGCCCGTATCCTGCGGACCTGAGAAAAGTGATCAGATCATCGGCATCTCTTCTCGTGATGATGCGGATGATCACCTTGCCGATAGAGAGCCTGTTTTCGATGAGAATGCCTACATAATTGCCTGTGGCAAAGCCCGCGGCATAGGCGATCATGCAGAAGGGGTTGCCCAGGTGCTGAAAGATCTGACGGATGGCCATGAGCCAGATCAGAACCTCAAAGAACCCGATGACGGTTGCATAATGTTTCAGGTGCCTGTTGATGAAGATAATGCGGATGGTGTCCAGGCTCACATCCATGATACGGGCAATGAAGATGAGGATGGGAAGTACCACCCAGGTGTACATCGTAGAATCGAAGAATGCAGGCATTGCCATATCCCTCATGCCCCCTTACGACGGCCAAGAAGAAAGCATATACCTGTTATCCTGTACCACCTCTTCATGGGAATGGGAATACCCTGTGGGGGTGAAAAGTATGCACTCTATTTAACAGGAGCCCTCAGAGTTCGACTATATGGTCCCAAGCAACAATTACTATCCGGCTAAAGACGTGGGCCATCCGAAGTCAAACTACAAAAAAATCTTAAGATTATATTGCCTAGTGCAGGGTATTCATTATTATTATACAATAGAGGTCATAGTATAGCTCGGTAGTTTAGGTGAAATGAAATACTTGCAGCGGATTTTTACCTCCTGGTTAGAGATCGCAAGTATGGTGTTGATTATTTCTTGCGTGCTCTTCGGGCCAGCTGAGATGAAAGGAGTGCTTTGATGGCGGAGAGTGAATACCATGTAATCGAGCTCGTCGGGACAAGCTCCGAATCATGGGAGAGGGCGGCGGCGGCCGCAATTGAGACTGCATCGAAAATGTTGAGGGACACACGGATCGCTGAGGTGGTTCAGCTGGACATGCAGACCGATGACAACAACAAGCCTGTATACCGGGCGAAGTTAAGGGTGTCTTTCAGGTACCACCTTATCTTTTCCCTTACACCGAAGTTTCATAAACGTTCAAACCACTGGTAGCCTTGTCGATTTTGGTGTTGAAGTATACACTTTTATATATGGGCGGCTTTATCATGGTGACAGTAGAGATGAAAGGAGAGCATTTATGCCAGAGAGCGTCTACAAGGTGATCGAGATTATTGGGACCAGCCCGGAGTCATGGGAGAAGGCGGCTGAAGCGGCAATCAAGTCAGCTTCGAAGTCTTTGAAGGACCTGCGCATCGCCGAGGTGGTTGAACTGGACCTTCAGATCGAGAACGGCAAGGTGAGCAACTACCGCACGAAATTGAGCATCTCTTTCAAATACCAGGGCAAAGAGTAAGCCGGGCCCGCATGTAGGGGTCATTCCCGGCCGGGCCGTACAAGTGCGGCAGCCCATGGAAGAACGGAGCTCTACAATCGTGTTCCATGCATCGTGGACTTCGCTCCTCATACGGTTTTCCTCGCTGAGATTGCAGGACTCATGGTAAGGTAAAGTCATTGCTGCAAGCTTTACCATCTAGAAACTGTGCAATTGGTCATAGCTATCACAAATTACTCAAACGAGGAGAGGGGGTTCTTAAGTCATATGCCTAGGGGGATAAAGATGCTCAAGAAAATTCTTCTCTCAGCAATGCTGCTGACTTTTACCGTTTCGCTGTCCGCACAGGATTTGAAGCCGATCAAACTACCGCCGCCGCAGCTCGACGGAGGTAAAACGTTGATGCTCTCATTGAAGGAGAGAAAATCGACACGATCGTTCAGCACGATCAAATTGCCTCTGAATGTGCTTTCCAATCTGCTCTGGGCCGCCTGCGGGATAAACCGTCCCGAAACCGGGCGGCGTACCGCGCCGTCCGCCTCGAACTGGCAGGAGATAGACATCTATGTGGCCACATCCGACGGTCTCTATCTTTATGATGTGAAGGAACATGCCCTAAACCCAGTCCTTCATCAGGACATCCGGGCCCTTACCGGCAAACAGTCTTTCGCAGGCGAGGCACCGGTGAACCTGGTCTATGTTGCCGACTTCTCGAGAACGGGCGGTGCGAATGCCGAGGAAAGGAATTTTTACTCCGCAGCCGATACGGGTTTCATCAGCCAGAATGTTTATCTCTATTGTGCCTCTACCGGCCTGGTAACCGTCGTAAGGGGTTCCGTCGAGAGGGACGAACTGGCGTCAGCCATGAAACTGCGCAACAACCAGAGAATCATTCTAGCTCAGACTGTGGGATATCCGGCGGGGTTTATCGCCCGGAAGGGCCCCGGTGTGTTCAACCTCAACAAGGTATCGTACGAACAGCTCAAAACGTTTCCCTTGATAACCGAGCCGGTTGCAAGAAGAATTGTCGATTATCGGTTCAGCCACGGTCACTTTGACAGCATCAATGACCTCATTAAGGTACGGGGCGTAACCTGGAAACTGATCGATCAGATCAAGCCATATCTTGTACTCGAAGGGGATACGACTTTCGACCTTGCAAGTTTTAGAAATACAGGGAGCTGAGAATAGCAATCCTGGAGAGGATGACGTGCTATGGTTATTGTCCATGTCTTCGTCCATGTAAAGCAAGAGGCAATCGAGGCATTCAAGGACGCATCGAGGGAAAATGCAAGAAACAGCGTATTGGAGCCTGGCGTTGCGCGATTTGATGTCATGCAACAGAATGATAACCTCCAGAGGTTCCTGCTCGTGGAGGTCTATCGGTCAGAGGTTGCGACATCCCAGCACAAGCAGACATCCCACTACGAACAATGGAGGGATACGGTGAATTCCATGATGGCAGAGCCGAGGTACAGCATCAGGTATACAAACGTCTTTCCTGAAGATGCAGTTTGGTGATACATGATATCACAAGGAATAATACATTTTTAAGAGGTCTACTGCCATGCGCTTCGAGTTTGCCACTGCCCACAGGATCATCTTCGGCCCGGGCAGCGTTAATGAGATCATCGATGTCGCCTCTTCCATGGGGAAAAGGTGCCTGGTCGTCACCGGAAAGAAGGGGCTCAGGTGGTCGCAACTGCTCGACAGGCTCAGGAACAGATACGTCACCCCCATCATCTATTCCGTCCCCAAAGAACCAACGACACAAACGGTTATGCAGGGGGTTTTGGTTGCGCGCGAGAATGCATGCGACTGCGTCATCGCCATAGGAGGCGGCAGTGTCATAGACTCGGGCAAGGCCATAGCAGCACTTCTTACGAATACGGGTGAGCTCTCTGACTACCTTGAGGTCGTGGGTAAGGCCTTGCCGCTCACAAGGCCGCCGGCACCGTACATTGCAGTTCCAACAACAGCCGGCACCGGCAGCGAGGTGACGAAAAATGCGGTCATCATCTCCGAAGAGCATGGTGTAAAAGTGAGTTTGCGCTCTGCCTTCTTGCTTCCGCGCCTGGTCGTAGTGGACCCTGAACTCACCCATTCACTATCCCCTGAGGTCACTGCAAGCACCGGCCTTGATGCCCTTACACAACTTCTGGAATCCTATGTCTCAAACAGTGCGAACCCCCTGACCGACAGTATCTGCCGGGAAGGTCTTGAGCGGGCATCAAGGTCCCTCAAGGCAGCATACGAGGACGGCAGCAATGCAGCGGCCCGGGAAGACATGGCACTTGCGAGCCTCTTCAGCGGTATTGCCCTGGCAAATGCAAAGCTCGGGGCGGTCCACGGATTTGCAGCGGCAGCAGGAGGCCAGTGCCGGTCACCCCACGGACTCATCTGTGCAAGCCTCCTGCCGCACGTGGTGGAGATGAACGTGCAGGCCCTTAAAAATCGTGCCCCCGACGCTTATGCACTCAAGCGCTTTGATGAGGTGGCACAAATCATCACAGGGATAACATACGCCCGGGCGGAAGATGCGATTGACTGGATCCATGAGCTCTGTTCCCATATGAAGGTACCGCCGCTTTCATTCATTGGGATCCGTCAGGAGCACTTCCCAGGAATCGTTGCCAAGGCCCGGCGCGCAAGCAGCATGAAAGGCAACCCCATCGTGCTTACGGATGAGGAGCTTATGGCAATATTGGAAAAGGCGAGTTGAATGGTTATAAGGATAGATGCCGGGAACAGGATTCCAAGTGCCGGGTTAAGAAAGACTATTCCTCGACCCGGAGCCTGAAGCCTTGTTTCTGGTTACTAAAAAAAGAACACCTTAACCTGACGGCCTAAAAGCAAGAATTCAATAGTCTAAAGAAGCTACTTCTCAGACTCATCGGCAACAAGCTGATCGGCATTCTGGAGAAGCCTGGCAAGCGAATCGATCTTCTCCTCCAGTCTGTCGATTGTGACCTGCTGCTTGTATATCACGTCATTGAGTTTCTGAATCGTGTCTTCATGATAGGCCACCATGGTTTCCAGTGCAGTAAATCTCTTATCACTCATACATCCCCCAATAGTGCCCTCTCATTCTCTTTCTCTGCCGTTTAGTTAACAATATATGCTGCTCGCTCAAGGAATCAACCTTTCGGATAGAAAAAATACTGAATATCAATCTTTGTCAGGGGCACCCTTCCCCATATATCCACCCGGCCTTTTCCTGATGCTGTGGATAGTATGGGCATGGGCCACCTTCTCACCCGATTCATTGAAAATATCCACCTCCAGAACGGCAGAATTCCTGCCCCGTGAAAGTATTCTGCCTTCCGCACGCAATAACCCTTTCGCAGCAGGCTTCAGATAGCTTACGTCAAGGTGCTGGGTCATGGCATACTCATCCCGATGAAGCGCCACGGTAAGAGATATCCCGCAGGCGGAATCGGCAAGGGAGGCAATGGCACCGCCATGGGTGTTTCCGTATAGGTTGGTATGTTGGTCCTGGCAGTGCATTGTCATGATACATCCGTGCTGGGTGAACCCTATCACCTGCATCTGTACAAGACGATAGTAGGGGGAGCTGTTGACAAGCTCCCTGACCTTTTCCATGAAGTCGGCACGTCCCTCGGGTGTATCCATATCCTCATTCATCTCCCTCATCAATGGGTCTCCGTTTATAAGTAGATAACCATGTGCGCAAACAAGGCAAGCTTTGACGTGCAACAGGTGTACCTTGCATCGAACCATGGTTCGATACCTTAATGGCAGGCATCTTTTCGGGGTCCTAAAAAAAATCAAGAACCCTTTGGGGTAAGCACGATACTGGCATAACGGCTCAAGGAGGAAACGCCATTTATGCCGCAGTCCTTTCAGATGAGAAAGGTCAGACGACCACTACCGAATTTTCACTGTTCCCGTAAGGGCTTTTTACGTATTTATCTGCGCAGTCGTCATTCTCCCAGGTAGAGCCGTTGAGCAGGTAGCGGTACTGATATTCTCTGCCCTTCTCGAGGTTGATGCTAAGATTGAACGACCCGTCCTTTTGGAGTTTCATAGGGTGCGAGTTGGCATCCCAACCATTAAATTCTCCCACAATATAGACAGAGCCTGCCGATCCGGCAATGTCTTTGGGGAGAGTAAAGGTAACCTTGCACACCGATTTGGTTTTCAAATACTGTTTCTTAATACTCATCCTCTCCTCCTTGCTGTCCCCAGCCTATGCAGATTTGGCTTATCATGTATTAATATCAACTTGTCAGGTCAAGTCAATACATTATGACAGATCTTATCACAATTGGATATTAGGTTAAAAGTCATGTGCTTAAATAAAGACCCTACGGGGTTTTGATCCTGCGCATCACCATTACAGCAATGCTGCGTTCCTTCAGCCTGTATCGCGGCCCATTAATGCGAGGTGTTTTACCCGGACCGGCGTAGTCTTTGCCGTCAACAAGAGAAGTATCTACAACCCTGTTCCATGCATGTTCGGCAGCAGGCTTGGGGAGCTCGAACGTCAGAGGCTTCCAGTAGGCATTCATCATGATGTAAACATGCTCTCTCTCGATATTTGATTTGAGTTCAAGGGCGATGCTGTGGGAAAGGTCCCCAAAATCCGGCTTGCCGAGGCGGACACCATGCCAGGTTATGCTCACGTCTCTATCCGTATAGGGGGGCTTGGGGATATGCCTGAGATTGAAAATGGAATTTGAACGGGAAAACCTGATGAGTCCTTGCACGAACCTCAGCAGCCCCTCATGCTCTTTCACCGCATCCCAATCAAACCAGGATAATTCATTGTCCTGGCAGTATGCATTATTGTTTCCCTGCTGAGTCCTTCCCACCTCATCGCCCATGAGGAGCATGGGCGTTCCCTGGGATACGAACAAGAGGGTAAGAAAATTTTTTATCTGCCTGAGTCTGAGCCCATGTATAAGTCTGTTATTGGTCGGGCCTTCAATACCACAGTTCCAGCTTAAGTTGTTATCATTGCCGTCGCGGTTTTGCTCCCTGTTCCTCTCATTATGCTTGAGGTTATAGGATACCAGATCATTGAGGGTAAAACCGTCGTGGCAGGTGATGAAATTGATGCTGCGGTTCGACTCGCGCTCAGGCTGAGGATAGATATCCGGGCTCCCCAAAAGGCGGTTCGAAAGCCGGTAGACCATCGAATCTTCACCCTTGAGGAAACGCCTTATATCATCCCTGAACTGGCCGTTCCATTCTGCAAAACGCTCACCGATAAAAGAGCCCACCTGGTAGAGCCCGCCAGCATCCCAGGCCTCGGCGATGACCTTGGTGCCTGCCAGCACCGGGTCCGACTCGATGGACCACAGGATAGGAGGCCTTTCCAGGGGTTCTCCAAATTCACCCCGTGCCATGACCGAGGCAAGATCGAACCGGAAACCATCCACATGCATATGTTCCACCCAATAACGCAGGCTCTCGGTGATCATCCTGCGGACGATGGAATGGTTGGTATTTACCGTATTCCCGCAGCCGCTGTAATTCTCATACCGCCGTTGTTCGATGTTGTAAATGTAGTAGGTCGTATTTTCCAACCCACGCAGAGAAAACGTCGGCCCCTCATGGCCCGCCTCAGCAGTATGGTTGAAAACCACATCCATAATCACCTCGATCCCTGCCCTGTGAAGCTCCTTCACCATGTCCCTGAATTCATTGATGGGGCTTAAGATCCCGCCTTTTGAGCAATAACCGCAATGGGGCGCAAAGAAAGCCATGGGGCTGTAACCCCAATAGTTGCTCAAACCGGGTGGGGCGTCCTGCTCGTCGAATTGCTGGACAGGCATGAGTTCCACTGCAGTTATGCCGAGTTCCTTGAGGTAGGGAATCTTTTCGACAAGACCTGCATAGGTCCCCCTCTTCTCCCGGCTGACGCCCGAATTCGGATGGCGTGTGAAACCGCCTACATGGAGCTCATATATTACACTGGTTTTGTAGTCGGTCCTTAAGGGCTCGTCACCCTGCCAGTCATAATCCCCGGGGTCCACCACTATGGATTTTGCAGCGTGGGAGCAGTTGTCACCAGGCCTGCACCCAGCTACCCTGTCATAGTTTTTGCCGATAGAAACCGCCTTTGTATATGGGTCCAGCAGAACCTTCTGCCCGTCATAGTAATGCCCTCTGGCAGGGTCAAAAGGCCCGAAGACTCTATAACCATAGAGCTGCCCCGCACCGATACCCGGCACGAAGCAGTGCCAGTAGTAGAAGGTCTTATTAACCTTGGGGTCAAGTCTGATCAGTCGCACATGCCGTGCATCATCAAGGTCGTCAAATAAGAGGAGTTCTACTGCATAGCAACTCCGGGAGAATATGGAGAAGTTGACGCCATCCGGATAAACGGTTGCCCCGAGAGGATGACACCTGCCGGGGTGCACATTACCCTTAAGCACAATTGCATTCCTTTTGTCGCTTTATTATGGGATAAGGCATATACCCATCTTTCATGCTTTGGCCTGAGAGTCAAGAGACACCACGTGGGCGGTATCTTCACATACATTACCCCTTGATTGATTTTTAACGATAATCAATTAATTCTTAACCACAGCTATTGACATCAGAGGGATGATCTATTACTTCTTGTTAGCACTCAATATGAATGAGTGCTAATATCATCCAGGCTATCATTATAACAAAGGAGGGGATACGATGAAGATAAGACCTTTACATGATCGTGTTATTGTCAAGAGGATCGAAGAAGACCAGAAGACCAAGGGCGGCATAATCATCCCTGATACGGCAAAAGAGAAGCCCCAGATGGGCGAAGTCATCGCCGCAGGTTCCGGCAAGAAGACCGAGGACGGCAAGCTCCTGCCTCTCGATGTGAAAAAGGGTGATAGGGTGCTCTTCTCCAAGTATGCAGGCAACGATATCAAGATCGATGGTGAAGAGCTGCTGATCATGAAGGAAGAAGATATCCTCGGTATCATAATCAAATAAGGAGGCGAACACATGCCCGCAAAGAAGATCATATATGGTGAAGAAGCACGAGCCAAGGTTTTAAATGGCGTGAACAAGCTGGCCGATGCCGTAAAGGCGACCCTGGGCCCCAAAGGCAGAAATGCGATACTGGACAAGATGTTCGGCGCACCAAATGTCACCAAGGACGGCGTCACCGTGGCCAAGGAGATCGAGCTCAAGGACAAGTTTGAAAATATGGGTGCCCAGATGGTCAGGGAGGTGGCATCCAAGACATCGGATGTCGCAGGCGACGGCACCACTACGGCTACCGTTCTTGCCCAGGCCATCTATACCGAGGGACTTAAATATCTGGCCGCCGGCATGAACGCCATGGACCTCAAGCGCGGCATCGACAAAGCCACTGCCGCTATTGTCGAAGAGCTCAAGAATATGAGCAAGAGCGTAGAGGACAAGAAAGAGATCGAGCAGGTAGGCTCCATCTCCGCCAATGGCGATACCGAGGTGGGTTTGATCATCGCCGATGCCATGGATAAGGTGGGCAAGGAAGGCGTTATTACGGTGGAAGAGGCCAAGGGCATGGAAACCACCCTCGAATTAGTGGAAGGCATGCAGTTCGACAGGGGCTACCTCTCACCCTACTTCGTCACCGATGCCGAACGCATGGAGGCTGTCCTGGAAGATCCCTACATCCTCATCTTCGACAAGAAGATCAGCAACATGAGGGACATCATCCCCGTCCTCGAGACCATTGCAAAGGAAGGCCGCGCCCTGCTTATCATCGCAGAGGATATCGAGGGTGAGGCATTGGCAACGCTGGTGGTGAACAAGCTTAGGGGCACGCTCAAGTGTGCCTCGGTCAAGGCCCCTGGCTTCGGCGACAGGCGCAAGGCCATGCTGGAAGACATAGCCGTTTTAACCGGCGGTCAGCTGGTATCCGAAGACCTTGGCCGCAAGCTCGAGAGCGTTACCGTCGTCGACCTCGGCAAGGCGAAGAAGATCGTGATCGACAAAGACAATACCACCATCGTCGAGGGGGCGGGTAACAGCAAGGATATCCAGGGCAGGATCAGCCAGATCAAGGCCCAGATCGAAGAGACATCCTCGGATTATGACCGAGAGAAGCTCCAGGAGAGGCTTGCCAAGCTGGCCGGCGGTGTTGCGGTCATCAAGGTCGGCGCCTTCACCGAGCCGGAGATGAAGGAGAAGAAGGCACGCGTGGAGGATGCCCTCCATGCCACACGCGCCGCCGTTGAGGAAGGTTTCCTGCCGGGAGGCGGTGTCGCACTGCTGCGCTGCATCGACAAGCTCAATTCTTTAGACCTTCCGGGCGATCAGAAATCCGGTGTCAAGATCGTCCAGAAATCGCTGGAAGAGCCGCTTCGCCAGATTGCCGAAAACGCCGGCATGGAAGGCGGCATCGTGGTAGAGAAGGTAAAGGCATTGAAGGGTAGCCAGGGCTTTAATGCGGCGAGTGATGAGTATGAGGACTTGCTGAAGGCCGGCATCATCGACCCCACCAAGGTCACCCGGTTCGCACTGCAGAATGCGGCATCCGTGGCCGGTCTCCTGCTTACCACCGAGGTCATGGTGGCCGACATCCCCGAGGATAAGAAGCCCTTGCCCGGTGCAGGCGGCGGCATGCCCCACGGCATGGATGACATGATGTAAAATCAGAATCGAGAAGCGGGGGCGGACCTGGTTCCGTTCCCGCTTCTTTTTCATAATACCATTTAAGATTTTCTTAAAAATCGTTCGAGCTGATCCATGACATGTACAGGCTGCTTCGCATCTTTGTTTGAAAATGCAAGATAAGGAATCACTGCGCTGTTTTTTGCACTGCACGTACCGTCATAGGTGATATTCACCATAGGAACCCCGGTCGTCTCCTCGATCTTCTTTGCCATGGCCTCGGTAACCAAGGCCGGACAGCAGAAGGCCGGACTTGTATGGACGAAAAGGGAGACATCGGGGTGATACTTCTTGATATAGTGGGTCTTTATAATGTTATCCATCGATTCTCCGGTATGTTCCGGCAGGAGGTTGTACCCTGCAAGGATCTTCTGAGTAGAGTCTCGGTACTCATGGTCGGGCTCCTTCAGGATTGTCTCGAAGTACCGGTAGTATCTCTTTTCGATGAGCTTTAAGGCGGTAAAATATGCCCTCGATGAGATGGTAAAGAGATAATGGCCTTCATTGATCCACTTCTTAAAATACGGGCTCGCGATCATCTTCATGTAGGAGCTGTACGGGGTGGTAATGACCTCACCGCCCTGTTCCTCGATGAAGCGGATGAGACCCTGGTTGGCAAAATCATTGTCCCTGACATAGAGATCACCGAAGATGGCTACTTGAGGCCTTTTCTCTACTCTCCGGGGAATCTTTTCAAAGAGGGATATTACCTCCTTGAGGGCATCCTCTTTGGATCGTAATCCCTGGAATGCCTCATCGAGGATACGTAAACCCTCTTCCATGACCTTCTCGGTCATCCCTTTCACGGTTTCATAAGGCCGTATCTTGCACCCGATCCTTCTGAGCAGGCCCCCGAACATGAAGGCAAGGTATACGTTCACGGTGGCGCGCAAAGATATATCCATCATGGAGATCTCTCCATGGTACACATCCGCACGTTCCATACCCTTGCCATGGCTGTTGAGGATGTTTTTGATATGGTGCGGGATCATCTTCAGATTGCATGCGATTGCGCCCCTGCAGATCCACAGGGCGCATCGTGAGGGGTCTGAATCGTGCTTCAGCATGGAATCGATGAATTCCTGGGCCATGATATTTATGGGGATGCACTGGCCGGTGTTATATTTGAGGCCTGTCAGAAGACTCGACTCGCTCCCTTCGGTAAGCCGCGCATCGAAACCTTCCCGCTTGAGTGATGCAACGATAAGCCTGCAGCTCAAATGGTCCCAGTTCGGGAAATACAGGATCCTGTCTGCAAACGACTTCACCGGGACTATACTCTTAGATGGTGCCTGGGGTTTATTTGTTCTAAACCTCACGAAGTGGTTCCTGAATGCTCTGATGGCAGCCTCGATCCTGGTTTCGTACCCCACATTCGAATCATGCTCATCGAGCTGCAGGATGAGATACGGCTTCGCATATGAATCGAGGAGTTTCTTGAAATACTCTGCCACAAAGGAATCCGGCGAGCATCGAAAGGAGGTCACCAGGACGGGATAGAGCCCATCTGTCTTGGCTGAAAGATCTGCTGCATGCAAGATGTTTGCAGCATGTTTCCAGGGAAGCTCATCGAGGAGCGCCATTAGATTCCCATCTGATTTGTGACCATTCACCGGGAGCATGTCATGAGAAAAGACCTTGATCCCCTTTGATGCAAAAAGATCGATGATCCCTTTGTTCATGCCGGGAGAGAGCACGGTATAGGGCCTTCCAAGGAGTACGACCGATATGCCCTTGGCATCTGCAGTTTCCTTTTGGTATTGGTTGGATAGGTCTTCAAACGAGCGCTCCTTGAATTCGATGGCCTTTTCATAGGCCGTTGAAACATCGAAGAAGCTGACCCTAGCGCCGATGATGGTTTTCATCATGCGATAGAGCTGCACCTTTGCATGGAATCCGTTGTAGAGGTACTTGACAAGGGGCATCAGGATCCTTTCCTTCTCCTGAGTAAAAGCGGAAGCCACTAATGAGGGTGCATACTGGGTGTAGTAGCAGTACTGCCTTCTTATGTCCTTTGTCTTCTGCTTGTCCTCTAGGTAGAACGGCAGGAAAACATAATCGGCCTTGCCAAGGAGGTAGCCCACATGGCCGTGCAGTGCCGTGAGCGGTGCGCAAAACTCCGCTTGGGATATCTTCTTCCCTTCTTTGACTGCATCTCTAAAATTCCTGCTTGTTATGGTCTTTATCGATAATGCATCAAAGAAATGCCGCCAGAATTCCAAATCTTCACCAAGGTGGAGTGCATCAGGTATCCCGATGGTGAGTCGTTCTTCATGACCCTTCTTCTTTGGGAAGGAAAATGCCTTTGAGCGTGCCCTGATAAGATCGAATCCGGAGGTATTGTTATCAATATGCGCTTTGACATGATAGTCCCTCCCGCAGAGGAAACCATAGGCCAGTTCCTCACCATCAAGCTCGGCAACGGTCAGCTTGCAGTGGTTGGTGCACAGCGAACAGACCTCGGAGCGCACGGGGATCTCTTTCATATAGAGGTTGAATCCCCGGAAATTCTCTGAATGTACCCCCTCATCCAAGAGCAGGAGCGCCACACCCAAGGCGCCCGTGAGATGGCAGTATCGAGACACATGGATAGGCTTGCCGAGCCTCTGCTCAAAGGCCGCCACAAGGGCCCTGTTCTTTGCCGTAGCACCTTGGAAGCATATGGTCTCGCCAATGCTTGCCTCTTTTGCCACCTTTGTGAGGTAATTTTCCCTCACGGAGTGGAGGGCGGATGCCAGCACCTCATCGGCGCTGTATCCCTCGCTCAAGTAATAATTCATGTCCCGTTCCATGAAGACCGTGCATCTGTCTGATGCCATGGGGGCCCCTCTGCCCTCTGCCCTTCCCTGATACTCATCAAGCGGACAGCCCATTTTTTTGCCCTGTTCCTCGATGAAGCTGCCCGTGCCGGCGGCACAGACGGTGTTCATGGCGCTGAAAGTGACTGCCTTGTTCCTTAACGTAGTGAACTTGGAATCCTGCCCGCCGATCTCGATAATAGTGTCCACGTCGGGCGTCAGCTCACAGGCGGAGCGTGCATGAGCCGTTATCTCGTCAATGACCATATCCGCATTGATGATCTTGCCGATAAGCTTTCTGCCCGAGCCCGTAGTCCCTGCACCAATCACCTCGATTGCAATCCCCTCATGGGTAATATAATCATCGATCGCCTCAAAAATCGCGCATAGGGAATCGACCGGACGGCCTGCGGTCCAGGTGTAAAACCCGGCCAGGACATTCTTTTGCTCATCGACCATCACTGCCTTGGTGCTCGTGGAGCCGACGTCTATGCCAAGATAAACCCTGTTTATCCCGCCTCTTTGCAGTTCCTTATATACATCCACCTCGACCTTTTCGGGGGTCTTTCTCGTCCTCACCGCATATTGATAATGTCTGATACCCGTAAAATCCGGGTAATCGGACAGCTTCAGATCCAAGGGGGGGTGGGCATATTTTCTCTGAGGCCTTTCGTCCTGGATCAGGTCCTTGGGCGACTTGATATCCGTCACTTCTCCTGCTGCCTCACGGGTAAGTAAGACAGCTGCACCGTATGCCCCATAGAGGTGAGACATCTCATCCACAAGGAGATCCTTCCCGATGAGTTTCCGTATATGCCGGAGCACGGCAGGGTTTTTCGACACACCGCCGCAGACCGCAATGGGTTCACTCACCTCTTCACCGGTGAAGAGTGTGTCCACAATATTCTTTGCCAGCCCGTAGCACAGACCGTCGCAGATCTCGGTAAGGCTGTATCCTTCCTGCTGTGCGTGGATAAGGTCTGTCTTGGCAAAGACCGCACAGCGCGAGGCGATCTTTGGGATGGCCCCGGTATTGGCAGAAGCTATAACTCCCAGTTCCTCGATCCCTGCGAGATTGAGCCGGGAGGACTGCTGATCGAGAAAACTCCCGGTTCCTGCTGCGCACGAGGAGTTGGTCTTGCATTTCCTGTACATGCCGTTCTCATCAAATAAAAGCAGGGAGAATCGTTCTGCGCCGATATTCAAGAGGGCGCCTGCATTACTGTGAACATGGCGGAGTGCGGTAATGAGGCACACCTGGTTATCGTACCTCTTCCCTGCCTTCACGAAATAAGGTGTCGAAGAAGTGGCGCTGATGTGTGAGATACGTGATAAGGGCAAACCAACAAGAGCTTCACATATGGTTTCTGCAATCTTACCCCGATGAAGACGGTATGCACATGTTGCGACCTTGTGCTCGGGAGTTATTTCTACAATGCCGGCTGCAACCGATCCGACATCTATTCCAAGTGTGTTTCCTCTCATAGCATCAAACCCCTTTCCTTTTGCTAAAGATCCAGCAGGAAGCGGCCCGGTGTGCATCATTTAATGCTATATTTATTTGCATTTCTTTTACATTCGTAATGAATATAACAGCCATCTTGGATAATGCAAGGGGGGAATAGGGTTCCAAGTACGAATGATCCGCCTTTTTATGGTATGAGGAGTGAAGTATGCACAGGCTATTATTTTATTGTCACGGCAAGAAAATACAACTGCATGGAGGCTCCTATGAAAACCAAGCGATCCGGCAAGGGTATAAAACACTGGGAAACCCGCCCTGAGAAGTCATGGGGGCAATTCCTCTTCAACCAGCCATATGAAAAGGGTTTGACACGGCTGAAAGAGGAAGTCCTTAAAAAAACCGCATTCGATCCAACAGTACTCTGGCAATGGGGAACCATGCAGGCCCTCGCAGTGATCGAGATCCTGAAGGCCGTTGAGCACGCGTTCGGCAGAGAGGGCCAGCAAGTCGTCCAGAAAAGCCTCTACCGGGTCGGCTATGACATCGGCAGACAGATCACTAAGGATACTATCATCCCTTCCGACATGAGCGATGCGGAGTGGATCAGCTTCTATGCCACCATCATCAACCGGATCGCGTACGCCTCGCTGGAATCACCGGAGATCCTTAACGACAATAAGGTAATCTTCCATATGAATTGGTGTCCCCACCAGGACCACTATGCCGCCTTCGACTGCAGGGTGCAACGGTATTTCGTACAGGGGATGATCGATGCGGCCCAAGACTTCGCCCGCGAGCAGGGACGGGATGTGGTCTGGGATGTGGCCGTCAAGACCACCATCCCCTCGGGCAGCACAACGTGCCTCTTTGAGATCTTCCGAGGAGACCCCGATGCCTCAAGGGCATGGGCCGAGTACACCCGGATTCTTGAGGAGAGGGCCCTTCAAAAGGCTCAAGAGAAGACTGATAGGGAGGGATAGGAGAATGTCATACAGATTCGAGACCATCAAAACGGGCATTTCCTTCGGAACGGCACTGGCAATGGTGATTTCCTGGTCCATCAACAAATCGGTTTTATGGGCCATCTTCCACGGCATCCTTTCATGGATCTATGTAATCTATTATGTGATCTCCTCCTGACTTTTCCCCTATCGCTATCTCACATGGGCTTGGGATTCAAGACACAGAACAAAATGGGACATGTACAGCACTAAGACCAGACAACGCTCGACGGTCCCTGCCTTGGGCTGCAATACGGCCTAATCCTTCCTCGCCTTGGCGGCGTCAGGGAAGTATTCCTGGAAACACTCGGGACAGAGACCATGGCTGAACACGGCATCCGAGTGCTCCTCCAGGTAGTTCTCTATCTGGTTCCAGTATCCCTTGTCGTCCCTGATCTTCTTGCAGGCGGCGCAGATGGGGATGAGCCCGCTTAATGTCTTGATCTGGTTCAGGGCTTCTGTTAATTCCACGTTGAGGCGTTCTTTCTCCTCTTCCATCAGCTTGAGCACCGTAATGTCCTGCAATGTCTCAACGACGCCCAGCAGTTCGCCATCCTTGTCATAGATGGGCGAAGCATCGAAGATGAGATAACGTTTTTTACCGCCCACGTTCGGGTACCAGCCTTCGGCGTGCAATCCATGGGGGATCAGCACTGAAGGTCCGTGGACTGAGTAAAGCTCGTCCATCCTTTTAAGGTCGTTATCAATGATGAGATCGGACAGGGTTGATCTCTGATAATCGTAAAAGGCCTTCCAATGGTTGGGCGTCCCGAGAACATCGGCAGCCCTGATACCGGTAAGCTCCTCGCAAGCCCTGTTCCAATGGATTACGCAGTGATGGGAGTCTATGGCGAAGATGCCCACCGCGCAATTCTGCACCATATTTTCATAGATCTCGATCTGGATAACGGCATCTACATCCCTTAAAGGACCGGGCTCACCTTCATTCTTCGTAGATACCGCATCCTTCAAGAGGTCATCAAATAATTTCGGGTCATCTCTCATTTCTTACCCATACTCGTAATAATGTACAGGACATGGGGTTTCAAGCCCATGTATCGGTAAAACTAGCGTAATACAATAGGCATTAAAGTCAAGGCAGACTTTATTGATGGGTGATATTCAACAGGCTGCAGCGAAGATATCACATGCCTTTTTCTCGTACCAGGCGGGCCTGAAGACACCTTCCAGAAATCCGTTGTGCCCGCCGAAGTCGTTCATGAAGAGTTTGGTGGATGGCCCCAGGACAAGACGAGAGAAATCATCGGAGGGAATAACCGGATCGTCGCGAGAGGTTATGATGGTGGCGGGAATGCTCAAAGATTTGATCGCTTCACCTGTCACGGCATAGCCCTTGAAATAGTCCTCGGTGTCTGAAAATTTACTGTATTTCTTGAGAAGGGCATCCGTAACCGCACGAATGTTCCCCAGATCCATGATTCCCCTGAAGTCATAGAGATGCGGATAGAGCCCCTGTTTAACGGCAAGCGACCTCCGCCATTTTTTCAGGAAGTACCACCTTAAGAGAAAACTGCGGTCTATGGCATCGGTGGCCCGGCTGGGATTGAGCACCGGGCTGACGGCTACGAGGTGGCGAAGAGTTTCAATCCTTTGATCGTTGCACCTTCTTCCGATTCTGAGGGCAAAATTGCCGCCGAGTGAGAAGCCTATGAGGAAGGTACACGATCCCCCGGGGAGGTGGGAGGCGGTCTCCACCACATTGAAGACCTCATCCAGCAGGATCGCATAGAACACCCCCTCGTTGAGGTGATGTGTATCCCCATGGTCTCTGAAGTTCAGACGGAATATATTGTAGCCCTTCTCATAAAAGTATCTGCCCGAATGCAGGATATAAGTCGATTCCGCGCTGCCTTCCCAGCCATGCAACATGATTACCAGGCCAAGGGGGGCCTTTGTGCGCTGGGGTGAAAAAAACCCCTGGAGCCGTATGCCGCCGCCCGCATCGATGACCATCTCGCGGGCGGTCTCTCTCATCGGGTTTCTGCCCACGGCACGGATTTTCGCAGATGCGAGTATGGTCTGGGTATAGGCCCTCCGTAAGAATCGCGGGGGGATAAATCCGTGCTCAGTAGACATGCCTTCTCCCTCCCCGGCAGGAACAGAAACACCTTACTATATTTGAAGCCTCAATCCGCACCGATAAAAGAACCTTGCCGCAAAGCCGTTATGAGACCATCAGATTAAGGGGCTCGATATAGGCCGGGTCTTCATTATCGATGGTCTCCACAATGTGCTTATGGAGGCGCCACTTGTGTTCCTTGAAGATGGTGCGGCCTTTTGTGAATGTCCGTGCAAAGGCAAGGGCCTCCTTCATGAGTTCCTCTTCACCATCACAGGCCTTGAGGACCATGCGGCACTCCTCAAGCTCCTTGCCCGATGCCCTCTTACCCGAGTAAACGAGTTCTTCGAGTTTGTAATAGGGCATGGCCTTTTTCATCATGGTGAGCATGCCGGGCAGGAAGGGGATGTTGATGTCCACCTCGGGGAAGCAGAAATACCCTCTGTCTGACCTCATGAACCTGAAGTCACAGGTACAGACCAGGATGGCCCCGTCACCGAAGGCATGCCCGTTAATGGCAGCTATCACCGGTATGGGAATAGTCAGGATACGTTTGAAGAGCCTGTTGAGCTCATACATGAAGTCCTTGATGGCCTGTGTCTCGTTGCGAGAAACATTACCCATCATCCAATCGAGGTCGATGCCTAATGACCAGTTCTTCTTGTCGCTGGATGAGAGCACGATCGCCTTGATCTCCTGGTCCGCCTCGATCTCGTCAAGTGCCTTGAGCAGGCCGGAAGTGAATGATGGATTATGCCTGTTCTCTGTAGTATTCATGATCAGGATGGCCACGGTCCCATCCTTTTTCCATTCCACAACGGCCATTATATCCTCCTGTAGATGTGTTATCAATTCAAGTATTCATACCATAGATTGCCCTGGATGTGAAACAACCAGGCATCAGGTGCTCTGTATGGGAGATCGATTGAGTAAGTTATTTTCTCTGAAATAAAATCACACCGAGCACCAGGATCCATCCTTCTCATTTGAGATTCTTTTTCAAGATCATCAATATACGGAGGTACCCGTTTAAGCCTTGCACCCAGTGACTATTGCCTGCTCATATCTTCAAGATAAATCTCGATCCTCTCTTTCCCCTTGCCGATGTTGTTGCGCTTGAGTCTCATCAGCCCAACCTCACCGGTTCGCCTGAGATGAGTGCCGCCGCAGGAGACCTTTGCAAAACCCTCAATCTCCCAGTACCGCTGCTCCTCTCCGCGATCGCTGTATGCACTCCTGATGGACAGGTCCGCATCGATGATCTTCCCGGCTCTCTTAAGGAGCATCGGGAATGCATCCGAGATCCTGCCATCCCAGAGGAAATCGAGCCTCGCCTTATCTTCTGAGATGTTCGCCCCGATCTTCACGGGCCTGCCGTAGAGTTGATAAACAAGCTCAAGAACGAGCTCTGCTGCAAAGTGGAGCCGCATGAGACAATAGCGCCTTGTCCAATCTATCCTGATGAGCACGTCATCACCTTCTTTGAGGTCATGGGGGCCTTTAAGGGTGTAATAAATCTCAATGCCTTTCTTCTCAGCCCCGAGGACCTTCACTTCGCCGATGGTCCCTGCATCGGATTCCTGCCCACCCGAGGCAGCATAGAAAATGGTCCGGTTAAGTGTAATCGTGTCACCTTCAACACTTGTGACAACAGCTTGCAATTCGACCAGGTAGGGATCTTCCCAGAATATCTTATCAACAGGCATGATAACTCAATAATGACAAGCCGCTATCAGGAATGTCAAGGGAAGTTACTGATCATTTTCTTTATAGGCCGGAAGCAGTATCGTGAAGATGGCACCCTTGCCGGGTTCGGTACGCAACCGGATGCTTCCGTCGAATTGTTTTACAATTGAGTATACCGTGGTGAGCCCGAGGCCGCTCCCCTTGCTGTCGGCCTTTGTGGTGAAATAGGGCTCGAAGATATGGGAGGCTGTCTCCTCATCCATACCCATCCCTGTGTCATTCATGATCAATTGTACGTACTCCCCGGATTTCAGTTTCACATACCTGCCCGTTGACTGATTATCAATGCGTACATGGGCTGTGGCAATGGTAAATGTGCCGCCCTTGGGCATGGCGTCACGGGCATTGAGCGAGAGGTTCATGACAACCTGCTCGAGCTGGCTCCTGTCACCCAGTACAAGGCATTTCTTCTTATCAAGGATGAGCTTGAGATTGATCTTGGACCCTATCACGGGCACCAGGAGCTCCCGCATACCCTCAATTACCTCGTTGAGATCGACAGCCGTAGGCTTGGTCGGCTGCTTTTTACTGAATGAGAGGAGCTGTCTGATCAGTGATGATGCCGAGTTCTTAACCTCCCTGATCTTTCCGATGTTCTTGGTCACGGCATCGGCATTGCCGACCTTCAACAATACGAGTTCGGAAAAACCTTCGATTGCCGCCAGATAATTATTGAAATCATGGGCGATGCTACCTGCAAGCCGGCCCACTGCCTCCATCTTCTGGGCGCGAAGAAGTTCACCTTCAAGGTACTTGTACTCGGTAATATCGCGGCCCAGCCCCAGGATGCATTCCTGGTCTCCCAGGGTGATTGTTACGGCAGACCAGAGGACGGTCCGAAGCCTTCCGGTCTTTGTCCTGAACTTGACCTCTTCGTTTCTTACACGGCCCTGCTCTTTCAGCTTTCCGATAACCCTTTTACGGTCTTCAGGTCTTTCCCAGATCTCGATCTCCAGTGAGGTATGCCCGACCACTTCATCCCGGCTGTAACCGGACCAATAGAGATACCCCTCATTCACATCAATGTAGATTCCTTTATCCAATGTCGTTATGGACACCCAGTCCGGGCTTGCATGAAAGACCTTAGTAAACTTCTCCTCGCTTATCCTGAGCTCTTCCTGTGTCCGTTTATGCACCGAGATATCAACAACAAACCCTTCAAGAAAAAGAAGCCCTTCTCCGAGCGTGAACACACCGATGCCTTGCTCCCATACCCACTTCAGCTCTGACTTTTCAGTTATAACACGATATACAAGTTGGAAATGATCCCTTTCTTCCAGGGCGTTCTGGATCTGGGCCCACACCGTTTCACGGTCTTCAGGGTGGATGATCTGTCCGTATGAAACCCTTCGGTTACCGATGAGCTCGTCCTGGGTGTACCCCGTGAGCTTATAGCAACCCTGGCTCACGGATTCCATGGTCCGTTCGGCATCGTTCCTGCAACGATAAACCATGCCGGGCAGGTTGCTGATGAGGGTGAAAAGCTCCCTTCTATGTTCCAACAGTTCTTTTTCCGCCTTTACCCGTGCAGTCTGGTCCGAGTAGACCAGCACAAGCTCTCCTGAAGGCAGCTTGTAGACAAAGCTCTCCCTCCAACCGGATATCCGCCCGTCACGATAGAAGTAAACCGGCAGATATTCGCCTGTGCCCGCCCTCCACACACGCTGCAAGGCGTCATAGAGCCCTGACTCCCGGGATCCGGGGAAGGTCTGATGCAAGGTCGTGCCGATAACCTTGTCCTTGCTGATACCGTCAATCTGTTCCGCAGCCTTGTTGAATTCAAGATATTCAAAGTCTTCGCCATTACGAAGCGCCCTGAAGATCGCCACACCGTTGAGCGTATTCTCCACTATGGCACGGTAACGCGATTCAGCTATGTGAAACGCATCCTCTTTCTTTTTTCTCTCAGTAATGTCAATGGCCATGGACAGGAGATGAGAAGCGCCTCTATATTCGATGACTTCCATATATATCAGACAATCATGGACCATGCCCAAGGCATCCCTAAACTTAAGTTCGCGGTTTTTCAGAGATCCCTTCTCCCGGAGCTCCTTGAGTATTTCAGCTCTTCGGACCTTGTTCGGCCAGAGACGGTTCTCTGACATGGGTTTACCGATCACCTCATCTCTGCTGTAGCCGGCAAGCTTGAGAAAGGCTTCGTTCACATCCACGATAATGCCCTCTTTGATGGTGGAAATGACTGCAGGGATCGGGTTCATGGAGAAACACCGGTAGAAGAGATCAGTTGTATCCATACCTTATTCCTCATTGTGGGGCTGACACTCAGCCCGGTAAGCATCCTTGCGCACAGGAAGGTTCGGTCTGTATCTGTTTTTGCAATACCCGGCCTAAGGGCTCATCTTTAATTCATAACCGGATATGCAAATCAGTCAATAGAGATAGAAAGCTTTTTGTCGGATATGAAGCTCCGCGCACCAAGCTTAAGCGGAATCATTTAATTGAAGATCGAAGATGGAGCCTTCGGTGAAGCGGAGCAAATATCAGATATCTATTGGTCAATGAATCGCACATCTTGAGTGGATTGAGATAAGGTAAAACTGCCTAATCTTAATTTGTGTGGCTGGGACGGATGGATTCGAACCACCATATCGAGATCCAGAATCTCGGGTCCTGCCAGTTAGACGACATCCCACCATGCATGATAATCAAGACCCTCTAAAGATTATAATAGACAAAATGAGACATATATCAAGACTATTATCAGGCAATAGTTTGATCGGATAAAACTCCAGGCAAACCGGTTCCCATACCGTGGATTGGAGCCCTATACCATGTTTAATACTAAGGGTACATGGGCAAAGCAAACTCTAAAGAACAAATCCTTATCTCTTTATTAAATGTATCCCCAGCGGATCATTCCTGACGACTCCACAACGGACATATCTGTGAGGATCCGGGTTCATAGTTTCTGCACACGCCAGGCCTCGTCTCATAGATGCTGCAGGCATAGCCGCCCTTTTCCCAGGTGAGGAAGGGGCATCCCGTCAGGGGCCTCCCGTCGCGGGCTGAGACGAGGTGGTCTCCGGCCCAGAATGCCTGCTCATTCTCGATGATGTGGAGGATATCGGACCTGCCCTGGCTTATCCATCGGTCCATATCTTCCTTGGTGACATAGGCGATCATATCGGCAAGGCAGCACGTACCGCATCTCCGGCAGGTAATGGTTTCAGGACCGTTCACTTTCAAGGTATATCGCACGATTGATACATGTGCAAGCAGGACGTGAAAGAACTAGTTTTAGGTTTTAAGTTTGAAGTTTTAAGTCGTAAATGTGTGACATTTCGCTTTTTCTTTTTCATAAAACCTAACACTTCAAACTTTAAACTTATTTTAGACCGATCCGCGGATCAGTTTGTACTTTACATACACTCTCCTTTCCTTTATAGAATGAATGGTTATTCATTTTTAAGGCGAATAGCATGCGCCGACTCCTTAATAGGCGCTAAATCTAGTCACTAAGGGGGATTCTCATGAAGGATGTAGTCATTGTTTCCGCATGCAGGACAGCCATCGGTACCTTTGGCGGGACACTGAAGGACCTGGGCGGCTGGAATATCGGCAAGGTTGCCATGAAGGGGGCCATAGACAGGGCGGGGATTGACCCTGCATTGATTGATGATGTGCGTTTCGGGTGCTGCATGGAGCCGGTGGACACATTGAACGTCACGCGTGTTGCCGCATTGCTGGCCGGCATACCCGAGACCACGACCGCCGTAACCATCAACCGGGTGTGCATCTCCGGCATGGAGGCGGTAATCAGCGGCATGGCCATGATCCAGGCCGGTATGGCCGACATCATCCTGGCGGGCGGTGTGGAGCATATGTCCGGGACACCCTTTGTATCCCTTGATGCCCGGTGGGGATGCAGGCTGAACGACAAGGTCTTTGTCGATGCCATGACCAGAGGTCTGCACTGCGGGTCCCATGTCCAGCCGCTGGGCGACGACAGCCCCGCAAAAGGACTCCCCCTCTTCGAGATGTACAAGGGCAAACCCTACATCATGGGCCTGACAGCCGAATTCCTGGCCGATCTTTATAAAATCACCCGAGAAGAGATGGACGAGGTGGCGCTCAAGAGTCACAACGGCGCCGAGCGGGCCACAAAAGAGGGCGACTTCAAGGACGAGATCGTGCCGATCGAGCTCCCCCAGAAGCGAGGCAAGCCGCCCATCATCTTTGACAAGGATGAGCACTTCAGGCCGGGCCTGACCATGGACGATCTGGCCAAGCTTCCCGCGGCCTTCCTGCCCAAGGGCGGCAGGGTCACGGCGGGAAATGCATCCGGACTCAATGACGGGGCATCGGCCATGATCATCATGTCTGCAGAAAAGGCCAAAGAGCTCGGAGCGAAACCCCTGGCGCGGATCGTTACCTCCTCACGGGGCGGATGCCATCCTTCGGTCATGGGCATCAGCCCGGTGCCGGCAGTGAGAAACCTGTTGAAGAACAACCCCAAGTTTACGGTGGACAGTTTCGATCTCATCGAGGTCAACGAGGCCTTTGCATCCCAGTACATCGCCTGTGAAAAAGACCTCAAGCTCAACAGGGACAAGGTGAACGTGAACGGTTCCGGCATTGGCCTTGGCCACCCCGTGGGCAGCACCGGCGCACGCGTCATCATGACCCTCATGTATGCCTTGAGGAAACGCGGCAAGACCCTGGGAATGGCAACGCTGTGCGGCGGCGGCGGCGTGTCCATGGCCACGGTTATCGAAATACTCTAAAAAATAATCAGCCACTAAAAAACCCGCAGTCTGCCGGAGGCAGGTCGCGGGTTTTTTATATGAAGAATCACTTTTTAGCTCTCGATACCTTCCCGGGCATCGACACCTTTGGTATAGTAATGTTTGATCTCATGCATCTCGGTCACCAGGTCCGCGGCATCAATCATCTGTTCCGTAGCGCCCCTGCCGGTGAGTATGAGCTCCATGCCCTCAGGCTTCCTGCGGATTACGTCGAGGACATCATCTTCGGTGATGAGCTTGAACAGGCATGCCGTGACTATCTCGTCTGCGATGAGGATGACGCATGCATGGGTCTGCATGAGCTCGTGTATGCGTGCAAGGGCGGAACGGGCCCTTTTGATATCCTTCGGATCAGGGGTATCACTGAATTTGCAGAAAGTCGGGTGGCCGAATTGCTCGATGCTGATAAGCCCGCCGGTCATTTTCGCACCGTCGAGCTCACCGTAATGCCGGCCCTTCATGAACTGGACCATGCAGGTCTTAAGGCCGCGTCCGGCTGCACGCAGCGCCAGACCCAGGGCAGCGCTCGTCTTGCCCTTGCCGTTTCCTGTGTAGATATGGACATAGCCTTTTCCGATGGTCTTCATGTCTTTTCCAGTTCATGATTTTATAGGAGGCTTTAAGCCGCGACTTTTTTCCGTACATTGTCGCGCCTGAAAGCGCCCCTACATATTCCTTCGATACTTCCCGCCCACCTCATACAGCGCATGGGAGATCTGTCCGAGGCTGGCTACGCGAACCGTTTCCATGAGCACTGCAAAGATGTTTCCACCGTTCAACGCAGTCTCCTTGAGCTTCTCCAGGGCGGCATCTGCCTGCCTGGCGTGCCTTTTCTGAAACTTCCGGCAGTTATCGAGCTGGGCCTGCTTCTCTTCGTACGATGACCGCGTGAGCGCGATACAGCCGCCTGCGCTCTGGTACCCGGCACTCCCGGCATTGGGATTCTCGAAGGTGTTGACGCCGATGATGGGCAGCTTGCCCGAATGCTTGAGATGCTCGTAGTAGAGGGACTCATCCTGGATCTTGGAGCGCTGGTACTGGGTCTCCATGGCACCGAGCACGCCCTTGCGGTCGCTGATGTGCTCAAACTCCTTGAGAACCGCTTCTTCCACAGCATCCGTGAGCCAATCGATAAAGAACGAGCCCTGGAGCTGGTTCTCGTTCATGGAGGGGCCGAACTCCCGGTTGATGATCATCTGGATGGCCATGGCACGACGCACCGACTCCTCGGTGGGGGTAGTGATGGCCTCGTCATAGGCATTGGTGTGCAGCGAGTTGCAGTTATCACCCAGTGCGGTTAATGCCTGCAGGGTTGTGCGTATGTCATTAAACTGGATCTCCATGCTGTGGAGCGACCTTCCTGATGTCTGGATGTGGTACTTCAGGCGCTGGGACGACTCGTCGGCTCCGTAGAGATCCCTCATGGCAACCGCCCAGATCCTGCGGGCCACCCTTCCGAGCACACTGTACTCAGGGTCCATGCCGCTCGAGAAGAAGAACGAGAAGTTCTTGGCAAAGTCGTTAATGTTCATACCGCGGGACAGGTAGTACTCCACATAGGTGAACCCGTTTGCCAGGGTGAAGGCGAGCTGGCTGATGGGGTTGGCCCCTGCCTCTGCAATGTGGTAGCCGCTGATGCTCACCGAATAGAAGTTCTCCACGCCCTTAACAATAAAGTATTCCTGGATGTCGCCCATCATCTTAAGGGCGAACTCGGTGGAGAAGATGCAGGTGTTCTGGCCCTGATCCTCTTTCAGGATGTCTGCCTGGACGGTGCCCCGCACCGTTTTGAGCACACGATCTTTGAGGGCATCGAGTTCATCGGGTTTAGGCGCCCTGCCCTTTTCCTTCTTGAATACTTCAAGTTGCTGGTCAATGGCCGTGTTGAAGAACATGGCGGTCATGATGGGGGCCGGGCCGTTGATGGTCATGGACACGCTCGTGGAGGGCGAGCAGAGGTCGAAGCCTGCATAGAGCTTCTTCATATCGTCCAGCGTGCAGATGCTCACCCCGCTCTCACCGATCTTGCCGAAGATATCGGGCTTCTCGTGGGGGTCCTCGCCGTAGAGCGTCACGCTGTCAAAGGCTGTGCTCAGGCGTTTGGCCTCGTCGTGGCGGCACAGGTAATGGAACCGCTTGTTGGTCCGCTCGGGCCCGCCCTCGCCCGCAAACTGTCTCTTGGGGTCTTCCCAGTCCCGTTTGAAGGGGAACACGCCCGAGGTGTAGGGGAAGAAGCCGGGCAGATTCTCTTTTCGGAGCCACATAAAGAGGTCGCCCTTTTCCGTGAAGGTGGGCAGGGCGATCTTCGGGATATCGAGTCCTGCGAGGGATTCCCTGGTGAGTGACACCTGGATCTTCTTGTCCCTTACCGTATATGAGTAGGACTTGGACCGGTAACGCCCGTACTGTTTCTCCCAACCGGCGATCAGCTCCAGCTCGTCCTTGTTGATACCCTTTTTAAAATCAGAAAGCTTCTTGCGCAGGGTTGTTTCGGTCTGCTTGTCCGTGGACTCACTGAGCAGATCCTCGATGGCAAAGACCTTCCTCAGTCTCGCGCCCACTTCTTCCGTCCGGGCATGGTAGCCCCGGAGGGTCTTGGCGATCTCGCCCAGATAATGCTGCCTGCCTGAGGGGACGATGCCCTCGCGGGCCTGTTCCTGTTCCGCCCTGGGTTCGGGGGGCATCTGCCAATCTATGAACCCCTTATCCGCAAGTGAATCCACGAGGTGGGCAAAGGCCTTGTCCATCCCTGAGTCAGAGTATCTGCTGGCCACCGTTCCGAAGACGGGCAGCTCCTCCGGGTCCTTGTCGAACAGCTCATGGTTGCGCGCAAACTGCTTCCTGACATGCTTGAGTGCATCCAGGGCCTTTTCCTGCTCGAACTTGTTGATCACCACCATATCGGCGAAGTCGAGCATGTCGATCTTCTCCAGCTGCGTCGGCGCTCCGAACTCCGAGGTCATGACATAGACGGAAGTGTCGCTCACCTTGGTGATGGCGGTGTCGCCCTGGCCGATACCGCTGGTCTCCACGATGATAAGGTCATAGCCCGCAGCCTTCACGATGTCCAGCGCGTCATGGATGGCATCCGATAGCTCGTCCTTGGATGCCCGGGTGGCCATGGAGCGCATATAGACCCTCTCGTCATCGATCTGGTTCATGCGTATCCTGTCGCCCAGCAGTGCACCGCCGCTGCGTGAACGAGTCGGGTCCACCGAGATGACGGCAATGGTTTTATCAGGGTAATGATAGAGCGCCCTGCGAAGGAGCTCATCGATAATCGAGCTCTTGCCCGAGCCCCCGGTACCCGTGATGCCGACAATGGGACTCTTCGATTCCATACCTTTAAGAAAGGCGCGCATGGGCTCAAAGCTTTTATCCCTGAAGAAACGGGCCCGCTCCGCAGTGCTGATGAGCCTGCCCACGAGCACCGGGGCCTTGGAACGGATGGCCTTCATATCGAGGGCCACTTCAGGGATTTTCACACCAGCGCCGATAGCCATCATATGCGAGATCATGCCCTTGAGGCCCATGGCCTTGCCGTCATCGGGCGAGTAGATCTTGGAGACCCCGTATGCCTCGAGTTCCCTGATCTCATCGGGCACAATAACCCCGCCGCCGCCCCCGAAAACCTTCACGTAACCGCATCCCCGCTCCCTGAGTAGATCGATGAGGTATTTGAAAAACTCCATATGGCCGCCCTGGTACGAGCTGACGGCAACCCCGTGTGCCCCTTCCTGTACGGCGGCATTCACGATCTCTGCAACACTCCTGTTGTGCCCCAGGTGGACTACCTCTGCGCCGGTGTCCTGCAAGATCCTTCGCATAATATTGATGGACGCGTCATGCCCGTCAAAGAGCGACGTTGCGGTGATGAACCTGAGAGGCTCCCTCGATGTATCCTTTTTCTTCATGTGCCGACTCCCGGTGGTCTACAACTCTTGAGCATACAATAATACAATGTTTGTCCGGACGAAATAGATAGCAGAAAATGAAGAAAAATGCCAATGCCCTTAAGCATAGTATCATAGGGGCAGTCCTTGTGCCTGCCCTGCATTCCTGTAGGGTGGGTGGAGCGGTTGGGTGGCACGGGCTAAGCCCGAAAGGGCTTGTCCGCGGGACGTACTAAGATGTTGGGTGGCACGGGCGAAGCCTGAAAGGGCTTGTCGCGGGACGTACTAAGATGTTGGGTGGCACGGGCAAAGCCTGAAAGGCTTGCCCGTGGGACGTTCTCTTCTCCCGAAATATCCTTAACTCACAAACAGCGTTCAAATAAGTTTACACCACCGCACGAAGAGGTTGGGTGGCACGGGCTAAGCCTGAAGGGCTTGCCCGTGGGACGTCCGTTCTTCTCCCGGAATTTCCTGAACACACAACCAGCATTCAAAGACGTTCACACATTCAACTTGGGTAGCACGGGCTAAGCCCGAAAGGGCTTGCCTGTGGGATACTATTACCAAGACAGAGGATCTATCTTGAGAACACACTCCCCTCTCTCATACCAGGATGCACTTGACCACTTCCAATCAGCAGCCTTTTCTACCAGACCTCTCCTCACTGGGTTATGGTGGATGTACTCGATCATGAGATTCAGTGTGTCCGGATTCTCAATGTTCCTGTCATACCCTCCTCCTGCCTGCCAGAAACGAAACTCCCGCCTATTGTCTTTCTTTTTTATGCTTAGCTTATCATGCCGATGAGGGTCATGTTCTGAAAGCCACATGCTTGCCTTTCTTGCAACCGATTGCTTCATGCTCTTCAGGAACCAGGATATTTCAGTCGTAGGCTCATGGGGATGGATGATGATGTGTACATGTTCGGGCATAATGACGAATGCATAAAGGGAAAAGCCCCTGTCCCTTCTGGCTGCATCAATTGCCTGGAGAACCCAGACTTTGAAAATTTCAGATGATAACAAAGGCATCTTTCGGTAACAGGAAAAGGTCAGTTCATGGGCATGTCCTGGTATATTGAAACGCCTGACCTTTTTCTCTGATCTCATACCAAATGCATAAATATTGTATGATGGTACTAACCCTGCTATCCCACGGGCAAGGCCTTCGGCCTTAGCCCGTGCCACCCAGTAGCCATACAGAGCTTGACGACTAAAAAGAATAATACAAGATGTTCAGATTTACCAGATTGAAAAAGTGCTCATCGAGCGCAGAGATATTCAGTTGGGATCATGGCGTTCGGGATGACGGTTTTATTGCAGAGATGCAGTCATTGGTATTATCAACAGGTCAACATTCCCATTTAAGCGGACAACTCTTTTATGAGAAATATGAGTGGCACGGGCTAAGCCTGAAAGGCTTGCCCGTGTGTCGTGATTACCAAGGCAAGATATATTCCTGGTTTCAAACTCATATGAAAACATACTCTATGACTGAAGATTGTTTGCTTGTGTTGAATTTTTTTGTCCCACGGGCAAGGCCTTCGGCCTTGGCCCGTGCCACCCAGTAC
>CAWKAM010000014.1:0-25938 GCA_963847605.1 uncultured delta proteobacterium
GATATTCATCTTTTCAGAATGATTTATTATATAGCTTTCTTGCGACATGTATACTTTGCGTATACAAGATAAAATATATAGATTTTCCAAAGACCCTGAGTTCTTCATTTATCAAATCTTTTCACCATTCCATTATGAGCTGTAATCCATAGTAGTCAGGAGCAATCAAAGGCACAACACTCAATTTATGGTCTTCTTGATCTCTTTCTTTGATACTCTGTGTTGCCTCCCATGCCATGTACCATCCCAATGCCACTTGAGAAGGGTAGTGTTGATTATCATTTATCCGGGATAAGCCCGCTAAGGTGGATGCCACATAAAGCGGATATTTTATATACCACTCTTCATCGTACATACTGGCTAGAGTCAAGAAAGGGATAGCGCCGATAAATGCATGACCGCTGACCCCATGGGTGCTCTTAAATGGCTCCCATGAAGAATTATCGCCCGGTTGTGACGGCCTGGCGGCTCCAGTGACATACTGCATCAAAACAACTGCAGGGCCTCCAACTGCAATAGCCCGTACACTACGTTCCCCAAAGGTACCTATAGCCGATGAAGTCTGACCCTCTGGAAGAATTGTAACTACAGCTGCGGAAGCAAAGGACAAAGGAATAATGTACCACCCATTACCAAAATTCTTGGAGATAGTTGATATTTTATTTGTCGTAGAGTTGCGTACATGATGCTGATACCAATCTTGTATATCATCGTCACGGTCTGAGCCTGCAAATGTGGCTGCAATGCCATAGGCAAGACATAGTCTCATGAAACGGTACTGGGAATAAAATTGTTTATAATCAAGCTTTAGGGTGTTGAATGTTTTTCCTGTATCGAAGATCCCATCCGCATCTCCATCTCCTGCATGGAGTAGGCTGGTATAAAGAGTTAGTGTTGTGATAACAAGGATTGTTACAATGAAGGACTTCTTTAAAGCTTTTTTGTAGTTGTTCGTAGTAGACTCCTTACATTGCTTTTCTCGTAGTTGAGGCCCTATCGGTGATTAACCTTACAGGCTTTAGTTGTCATGAACCAATTATATATTAGTTCGAACCTCTTTTCTCCTATCTTTTAAAATCAAATCACTGAGGAATATGATGTGACTGACTGGGTGATTCCTAATGAGTTAAAAAGACCACATCATTCTTATTACTAAACCGTCCCGTACGGGCTCTATGATTAAATTAACATCATTTTGTTTATTGAGGCCGAGAAATGCATCATTGAAAAAGGCCCCATAGAAATACCCTAGAGCCGCACCTACAAGCACATCTGAAGGGTAGTGTTCCTTGGCCTCAACTCGAGACCAGGCTGTAAGAGCTGTAAGGGTGAACAGTCCATATTTTCCTGCTGTTCGTGCCCCCTCATCAATGTTACACGAATCCAGATTATAGGAAGCTAAAGTTGCATTTACTGCAGCATTTGATGTAGTGAGTTAAGGGAAACTCAGATCATCTGATCCATCGGGTCGAGTACGCTTTGTTTTATGCTTCAGATAATTCGTTGTAGTGTCTGATGCACTTATGGCAACTGTTCCAACAGCAAAGCCCTTGAGTTTTGCGATAGCCCAGCTTTCTGGATTATCCCCGCTTGGTGTAGCCAGCATGGTTACGATATACGCATATCTCGTGGGTTCACTGAAGAAACTGCTGGCATCATGGGCAGCATGATTTGAACCGAACAAAGGTGTATGCTCTGAAGCCCAATTAGAAAGCCTGCTGTCCATATTGTCAATCTTTAACAACAAGGCCCCTGCGAGTGGAACCCATGTCTGAGGTGCAGTGGTTGCATTGATTGCTGCATCACCTAGCTGTCGCCACCCAGGTAGAATGGTGACGTCTTGACCCCAACCTCTTCCATTCTTAAGAGTTCCGCAAGCAGTTAGTATCACAAGGAAACAGCTGGTTATTACGAAATGAACTAAAATATTTGAAGAGGAATACATGGATACCTATTATTGATAAACACAGATTTAACATTTTCAAGGAGTACTTACCGAATTAGATACGTGCTTGAATTTCTCTCTATGGGTTCTATTCTTAGAAACGATGAGATCCCAATTCAAGCATTCGGTTCTATTCATAACCACACTCTACATCCTTGGTTTGCTCCCAGCCTGCGGGACTCTCAAGAATGGGCATGGCTGGGGGCAGAATGCAACGATTTTTCCGGGATGGCACAGTATCAGTGATGCTGCCTTCAATGCAGCCACTGCGCCGGAAACGTGGGTGCCACTTGCAGGTGCATTGATACTCCAGGTAGGTGGCATGGACAAGAAGCTCTCCAACTATGCCTCCGGCCATACGCCTGTCTTTGGCTCCCAGAGAGCCGCTGACAATGCCGGTTATGTATTCAGAGATGCCACCAGATCCGCATATATTATAACTATGTTGGCTACACCAAGCGGAGATACACCGGAAGATTGGGCAGGGGCTAAGGTTAAAGGTCTAACTGTGGGGCTAGCTGCAATCGAATCAACCGACCTTGCAACCAGTTTCTTAAAGAATGTTACCAACCGTACCCGGCCCAACAGATTGGATGACAAAAGCTTCCCCTCATCCCTGGCTTCAAGCACCTCCATATACTCATCCCTCGCTTCCAGGAATCTATGCTCTCTGCCACTCGATCAAGGGAGTTACACCGCGTTTCGTATCGGCTTCTTCACACTCTCTACCGCCACCGCCTGGGCACGTGTGGAAGCGAAAGCCCATTTCCCCTCGGATGCCCTTGTCGGCACCTCGTTGGGATATTTCTTGGGCATTTTATTCAATGATACATTTCTCGGCCTCACACACCCAAATGACATCGCTCTTAATGTGGAACCCTCACCGGATGGATTTATGATCAGATTCATGTGGTCCTTTTAAACAATAGAAATACAATTTTTTTGAAAATTCTTGGATAGGAGTGTAGAGCAATAGATCACATGCAACTATATTCACTTAGCCCCTATTGAATATCTCTTTTGAATCTATACTGACAAATAGGGAGTAACTGCAATAACGATCACTATAAGAGATACAAGGCCTTAAAGTATACGTATCGTGCCATTATGTGGACTTTGATTGGGGATGCTTCCGATTATAGATTACATCGGAGAACCTATACTTTCTGGGCTGTCTGAAAGCGTTCATCTATCGCCGAATTCTATATTGTATATTGATCCGATAATATCATCATGATATAATTTCTGTTTTAAGAGATAATCCAACTAATGCTCACTTCAAGAACTTGTTCTCCAGATGCCTGTTAACGGCATTGTTACTTGTTATTCTGATATCCTTGCATTTTGCGGGATATTAATTGTTACTGTACTCTCATAAAGGGAGGAGAAACAGATGAATGAGGAAAATCTTCAGAAAATAGTTCAGGACCTTTCTTTTAAAGTAAACGAGCTTACCAAAGCCAAAACAGATCAACACATCTTAGATGTGATTGATAAAAGGATATCTGCAATTGAGAAGAAAGCGATCGCTTTCATTTTATTAATAGCTGCCATCTTCGGAATTGCCACTTGGACAACACTGGAAGATAAAATAGCTACATACTTAGCATCAGATGTCATGAAAAAAATTGATAACGAAGTAGAACGGCTAACAGTAGGCTTGTCGACCCAACAAGATCGGGTGAATGAGGATCTAAAAACTCAGATAGCAACGATCAATAATAAAATCGAGAAGGGAACCCAAATAACAGACATTGGAAATAAAAACGAGAGTAATAAAAATTTGACAGATATCAAGGATAAAGCCAATGGCTTACATAGCTCTTCTTCAAATGTTGTTCCTGAACCAGAAAAGCAAGGGCCTTCAACTGGATTTGCCTTCTTCGGAATACGAGACGCAAATGGTTCTTGGTCAGAACGCAACTTCAAGCTACCACCAAGCGTAGGAGACCGACCTCCACAGGTCAATGATGAGATCATTGCTGATACATCAGTTAATATACGGAAGGGATACATTTTATTTGGATCAAATGGCTGGATAAATCAACCATCCACAGGAGTCCTAAAGACTGGCGAGCATGTCAAAGTAGTCGAGACCCGTGAGGTTGTAGATGGATTCTGGTGGATTTCATTTTATAGAGTGGGGAAATAGCTTGAATCATAAAATTGATATATCAGCCTACATTTTATGTTTCATTCAGATATAAATTAGCATTCTTTTACTAATATGTCATTATCACTAGTAATTTATTAAGAAATAAAAATATAGGTATCACGCGGTATCATAGCGGTTAACATTAATACTACTAACAGACCGCAATTTATTATACTGAGATAATTAGTCTGCTGTTAACAGTGATTGCGTTGTCCCTACGAAATAAAAAGGCTGATACGCTGAAAGAAGCTACAACGCACATTATAGATATTCTAAGAATTATCTCTGTAGATTTGTATTTGCTGCATATCAAATTTCATCAGATCAAATAATATTTTAGTATTTCTGATATGTTTACCTCCTTATTCAACTTTATAATTATACAACTGCAATAATTGTATTATACAGAATCAAAAATGACCTATAGTTCATAATAATCCGCGCGGCTCGTCGATCCCGACCCAACGGGATTTGATGCCCAAATCGCCAATCCAATGTACTGGAACATAGCATGAACAAGGCTTTAAGGATTAAGGTTGGGTACCAGCTACAGCCCCAAGGTTGATTCCATCTAACACCCGTACTGGGAATTCAATGCCCCAATTGTACACACGCCCCTCTGGCATTAGTCCCTTTTCTAGTGCTGTTTTATTACGGGTGGCTTGCTCTTTGAAAAAGTTGAAGGCATCCTCAGGTTTTTCGATTAGTTTAATCGCATCATCGACTGAGATTCTGAGGTGTTCTGCCCACAGCTGTGCTACCCATTTCTTTATCAGGGCAGTATCCATAAAGGCGATATTCATTTCCGAGTGGAACCACATGCTTGTGAACGCTATGTTTCCTGATCCGCCAGTCATTACTGTCGAATTGGGACCGAATACTGCCATATTCTTCGAGTGGATATAGGTTTCGCTGTTGATTATTTTTCCCGGTGCTCGCGGATCAGGCCTGCTGTTGCCCAAGGTGAGGAGTGCCACATTTCTATGGCCGTCAACCAGCCGAGACCCCACCTCTAAATTGGCAATATCTTCCAGTTTAGTTTCCACTTTCCCGGTTAATAAGCCTTCGTCTGGTTTTGATGTCAGGATTGCAATAATTTTGGCACCTCGTTCGGCAGCCTCATGTATCTCGGCAATAATACCTTGGTCGAAAAAGTATTGGTTTTCGATATAAACCAAGCTCCCTTCCCCAGCAGCACTCAACACGTTTAGGTATAGCTCCCTGATACCTATGTCTCCTTTGCGTATTGCGGGGTAAGTGTCTGGGGCAATGGTGCGCAGCACCTGAATTTCTATCCCATTGGGCACTTGTGGAATCTGGTCTGCAGTGAGGGGTGCCACAGCATCAGATGTTACGTTTGCATAGCGGATGCTTGCACCATTATAACGTTCAATAAAATTAGCAATAACGTCGCCAACAGCGGGTCCCTTAATCTTGTAAAAAATATCATGGAGAGGAGGTGTCTCTTCAAGCCCCTTTAGCAGATCTTTTCCTCTTGCCACGCGGCGAACATCCAACGAATCATGGGTAGGGGTATCCCAGTATGCCTGAACTGGATTGATACCACCAACAAACGCCACGACTCCTCCTGCTCCATCGTCCATAATATACGTCTTTTGATGATGGCATCCTAATTCATCAGGAACATCTAAAGGCACCGGCACGAAGAGTCCATGCGGTGAACTATAAAGCCCTTTATAACCCTTCGCCTTGTCCCAACGGGCTTGAATGCTGCCAGGTCCATCGTTTACTCCAGAAATCTTGGCCGGAGAAGGATCTGGAATTGTATCCGGGGTGTGCAATGCTGGCTGCCAAACTACCATGCGGACATCAACCCCATCCTTTTGGCGAGACCTGAAAATGTCAAACATCGTTTCACCATTTTCCGGAATCAACAAGAAATCCTGATCACCATAGGAAATTGTTAAGTAGATGAATTTCTTAGCGCTGTGAAAAGCAGTTGCGATCTTGAGGTAGGCTTCTTGCCCATCAATAAAAATCTGAATCTCATTGCCTGGTCGTGGAGGATATGACCCATTCTGCGCCCAGAGGTTGGAACTCGGTTTGTTATGGCTGACTGTGAAAATAGAAGAGAGACTTTTCCAAATATTCTGAAAATTGATCTGCATAGGGTTACCTCCAATAGTATCAAGGGTATGACGGTAGCGGCTAGTTCACATTAACGTTAGGCATCACAGGCGTGTGTAAGTGCGTCCGTGTGAATGCATTTGTCTGGCTGATCTATCCCGTCCTTAAGTTTCAACTCAATAAAGACCTGTTGTTCCTTTTCCAACTTATCCGTTGGGATATTAAAGTTGAGATTGCGCTTCGGACAGTAACGGATTTGTGGTCCTCCTTTTGTTATTGTTTTCACTCACAAAACTGTTTCCAATTACTCTCAAACACACATGGGGTGCCCGTATTGCTCTCCCATGACCGGATTTCAACACGATCCAGGTGGCAACTCAGGTCTTCCATGATCTTTCGATTCGTCCGGGGATCACAAAGCATAACCGAGTAGCCTCCAGCCATGGGACGCACTGACACGTTGTAGTTGCTCTGCACAAACCTCACACGGAACTGATCAGGATATATCTTCTCTAGTAGTGCAAAGAATTGCCTCTCGTCGAAGTTGTTCGGTATCGGAAGGTTCTGTGACTGATAGTGCGCTACAATCTTCTTTGAGAAATCGGAAAGCCAGACCGCGGTGGTGGAATATTCCGCCTGGGTAGCGAAAGGGTGCGCACAGCCGAAAAGAGTGACGACCACTATAGTTATAATTACGGCGAACCGTCTCATAATAGTATCCTCCTCTTATGTCCAGAAGTCATGCTTGTCTTCGTTAACTCCGGTATCGAGGTTCCAGTTCTTGATATAGAGATCTGGCCCATCAGGATTGTTATTCTTGATATCATCAAACAGACGGCCCCATATTTCAATAACAGAATCAACGGCTTTATTGAAGGCATCCTTCTTAAATTCACCTGTTTTGTTGCCCGGAAGCTTTACCTGTTCGATGAACCGTTGCCTCTCATCCGAGGTTATTTCATCCGTCGTTTTGTAGGCAAGATCTTTCTCTTCCTCAAAGTGCCGGAAGATGGGTACAGGATCGGAGGCAGAACTGATCCTGGACATAAAATTCTTATGCCATGTGTCTGGATCGACCTTATCAAACCAGAGCGCGGCTGTCGGATGTGTTGCTTTGAGCGTTTGAGCCCAGAACCCACTGAGATAAGGATTGATCTTATTGGTGTCTCTCGGGTCAGAACACATCCTTAAGAGCCCTGAATACTCAGCGTATCGCAGCTCAAACCCCATTATGTCGTGAAATATGTAACTGTCCTGTGTCAGCTCGCAATGACGATGTTCTGTTTTATTGAAGATATAGGGCCCGACGATGGCCTGAACTACCGGGTGAATTACTGAATCTGTGACGAGGTGAGTTGCAAAACCGCACAGCCAGGCAAGGCATGTATTGAATGCCTCCCCATGGAGGGCGAGGAGATTTTTGATCCCGTGGCGGACAAAATCACCGGTGTTTTCGTAATGCATTCTGTCGGCCCAGCTGTGGATTTTCAGATAGTTTCCTAAGAGCTCCGTCAAGTACGGGTAGTCAGGTCCGACCGCACCGAGGCAGACGAAATGATTGAGACCGAGAATAGTAGAAAAATACGGGCTCTTTTGTGGAAGCACCTTGTTGTCTAAGGCTTCTTCCACGACCATCCAGTGGGTAAAGGTTCCAGCCATATTACCCTCCTTTCTTTAGAAGCCGATAGCTTGTTCGTTTAACACAACAGGTATGGGTTCCTACTTCTGGCTCAAACAAGTCCAGCATTGCCTGGCATCCCGAAAGCCTTTACCCGGTCATCAACGCCGTGGCGGCTTTGTCAACAACTATGGAAATATTCTGCAATCCCTACATCTCTTTATCTGCGCGACTGTTTAGCTCTGAGAGTGTCTTGGAATTTTCCTTGAGTTTACTGTGTGGGACTTTCACTTTTTACTCCTTGTGATCTCCCGGCGCACCAGCTATCTACACTGAAGTCATGCATCCCTTGGCTTCCTGAACAATGGATTTAAACGACTATGAACCTGCCGTCTCAATCCTTATTTGTAGCTTGTTTACTTTGAAAAAGAATAGCCCAAACCAACAGCTACCCATACTTTGCCATTGTCTTCGTATTTAGCACTTTCACTAACTCGGTCTACTCCTAATATTATACCCAGTTGAAATTCGTTCTTAACTTGACCTATGAAGCCTCCGCCAAAACTGAAACCGGCAAGATTCTGAGTAGTTTCTTTACCATTGACTGTCTGATTGACTGTAACAGCAGAGGCACCTGTAAAAAGGATTGCCTTAACGCCATATCCATGGTCGTTTTCGTCAAAACGATAACCAAGATATGGACCGATAGTGGTGGCTCCGTTAAAATCCTTTGAACCTGCAAAGTGGTATTTGAACGGTACAACCAATGTCCCGTAAGTTAATCCAAATCTGTTGGGTTGATATTTTTTCATTATTGTTGGGCTGATATTTAATCCGACGTTCTTCGGAATTATTTTGAGTGGATTGCTACAATCTTTTATGTCGCATCGAACTGAAACAGAGAGGCCACCGGTATCTGAATAAACACTTAATCCCATTAGGGTAGTCTTAGCGGGAATGCAATAATGTATACCTTGCGTTAAGCCGCTAGTAGTATAGGTGACATCAATATCAACTGGAAAACTTATTCTATCACCCACATAGTTATTTTTGTCATTGGCATTTTCTTCCGCATTTGCAATTAATGAGAAGAAAACTAGACTTGAGACGATAAAATAAATCACAATATTTCTTTGATTGACCATGGTTTTTCCCCATCCTGTTACAACAACAATTTCAACGCTGGTGTCACTACGTAACTGCCTTGTGATGTTAATTTTGTTTTTTCGCTGCTGCCTTTGTTCCCAGATAAGCGCCATGGCTTACGCCCATGAGCACAACAAGGCCGGTTGGAATGTCTGGCAGGAACTGTAGGTTATCGGCAGTGAGCAACTGGTAAAGCTTGAAAAAGAATACGCAGAGTGAAATGATTGTCCACACAAACATCTGAGTTCTGGGCAGGTCCAGGCTGTCTTCGCTCTCAAAAAAAATGTCCCTCCAAAAATCAGGCTCGACTTTACTTACCTTTTCGTTTCTCGCCGTGTTAATAGCTGTTGATGTAACCGTAGCGGCTAAGTTCACACCCATGAGCATATACAGTGTTCCAGGAATGTCAGGAATCGTATACTTATAGCCATACATGAAGATCGCGCCAAAACCAATGACCACAGCAAAGGTCCAAAGGTACATCTGGAGGCGAGAAATGCTGTAACGTCCGTCATCGCTCGTCACAATCAGATCCATAAGCTTTACCTTGTTCGGTTTGTCCAGTTTTTGTGCTCTTATTCTTGCTTCATGGACGAGCAGTAGTTGAAAAATGAAGAGAATAAGGAATGCGCCAACTGAACCGATAATAGGTCCGTATTCCATAAACACCCCCTTCTTCATCAGAATTCTTCTTTTCAGTTCGCCAGAAGCTTGGAGGCTCTTGATGTATTTCTGAATTGTTGAATGATACGAGTAATTACATAATACGACTAATAGTTTTTTTGTCAAACAGAATAGATGAATGACCTTGTTGGCTTGTAGGTTACTTATGGAGTCGCTGATTTATTTATCCCTCTTCTGGCATGCCATCAACTACATCGATGCCAGCTATATTGCCTGGACCGATTCTAGTCTTAATACCTTGCAACTCTGCCAGAGCCGCAATTCATTACCGTTCGTAACCTGCATTAAATATTGGAATCAAAGCTATGTCCTTATTAAATAGTCCTTGAGGTGATTTCTGTTTGACACTAACTGAAGATCATGTGCCTGGAGCAATCTTTTAACGATATTAAATAGTTCTAAACATAATCTATACTCGTCGATGATGCAGATGAAGTAACGATTACTATAAGATCTCGAAGCTCGAGTCATTCTCTATATAACTGCGATAGATATACGTTTTCAAAAGGTCAGAAAACTGGTGATTTTTGAGAAGAGATCGATGCAAAGCGTCACTTCATTTCTCAAAGCAATCGAAGGCACCTGATCTCTATTCTGATGAGGACATTCTTCCGGTGCAGGCTGTCGGCACAAGGAGCCACCACCATGGAGCCTCACCTCCGGGAGTCAAGACATCCCGGGTCCAGGCCCTCGATGGCCGCAAGGGCAACCCGGATGGCATCCGACTCGGCCTTGTCCTTGACGGAAAGGTCCACCATCTCGCCCGTGGTGCGGTCGTCGATGACCGCGCACACGCACCCGGCGGCAAATCCGTATACACCCGCCATCTTGAAGAGTGTCCCGCATTCCATCTCGTAGTTCAGGATGTTCAGGTGGGCGTACTCCTCGGTGATGCCCTGCAGTCGCCTAAGCAGGCGAGTGTTGGCCGATGTGAGCGTGCGCTCCTGGCCCTCGAAAAAGGTATCGACCGATGCGGTTATGCCCAGGTGCCAGTCCACACCGAGTTCCCTGGCCGCCTTCACCAGGGCAACGGTGATGAACGGGTCGGCTGCGGCAGGGTATTCCACGGGCGCGATGTCGAGCGCTGCACCCTGCCGGCACAGTGCCGCCTTTGATATGATGACGCCTCCGGCCCTGATGGAGTCTTGGATGGTACCCGTGGTGCCCACGCGGATGATGAGCCTGATGCCCACCTGGTAGAGCTCGTTTACCACAATGCCCGTAGAAGGTGCACCCATGCCGGAGGTAGCCAGCAAAAGCGGCCTCCCCTGTTCCGTTGAGACGAAAAAACTCACCAGCCCCCGCTTCTCGGAGAGAAGCCTAGCCTGCTTGATCCCGGGAAAGCCTCCTGCAATCCTTCTGATGCGGTCCGGGTCACCGCAGAGCAGGGCGCACAGGGGCGGGTCTGCCCCGAGGTCCGATCGAGAGAAACCGATGTGATACTTCGGCGCATCAGCCATATCATCACCCCCTTGTCAATGAGAATTCCTTCGCCTCAAGAGTTTCCACTATCGCCTCCTGATCGCGCCTGGATTCGGGAAGCTGCTCCACATTATTCAAGCAAGGCAATTGAACGTTCAATGAGCCGGTCCATGTCGTTACTCACGCCCTTGCCCACCTTGATGAGAAATGCGCCGATGCTCAAGCCCGCCCTTATCCTGAAGAGGTTTACCCTGTGAAGGAATTCATCCCGATCAGGGACAGATGCCTCCTCAAGGTAGTGCGCTATGAAATCTTCTCTGCGATAGGCATCGAGCGCCCGCGGGTGCAACCTGAGCTGATTCTCGAACTGCTCAAGGAAATATCCCACGTCAAATGCAGGAGAGAACAGCATGGCATTGCCGAAATCGATGACCGAGATGAACAGGGTGCTGATGTCCTGCATCCTGTCCTGGCCGATGATGATGTTCTTCGGGTGATAATCACCATGCACAAGTACGAAATCGGCGTATGATTTCTCAAACAAGCCCTCTTCGAAGGACTTGACCGTGTCGATAAGGCGGCGGGCCCGGCTCAGGTAGGGGCTGGAGCTTTTCTCGAATGACTTTTCATACGATGCAAACCGCTGCCGCTCCCGGACCATGGTATTTTGTACAGAGCTCATGCGGATCCGTTGCGAATGCAGACGGGCAAGCCACCTGGCCGCAAGGGTGATATAGGATTTTCCCGTAGCCTCGCTCACCTTGGCCAGCAGGTCGAAGAGGCTCCTTCCCCGCTGTCCCTCTTCAATGACCAGCCTCTCCTCCTCATTGATCTCGAAGATCCTGGGGACTCTGAAGGTGCCCCCGGAAAAGCCGTGCTCGTGGACCTTGCTCACGATCCGTGACGTATCCCTTAAAGGCGTCCATTTTTCCGACTTGCCCGGCCTCTTGAGGATGATCCTGCTTCGCGCCTCATCATCCCCCTTGGTTCCCAACGTAATCTCCTGGACAAGCATATTCCCGCCCGCCTTGGGGATCTCTTTGTAAAAAGGCCGGCATCTGCCATGCCTGATCTCGGAGGCGACCTCAGTTATGGAGGTGACGGGGTGGTCGAACTGGGTGGGAAGGATGCCTGCCGTATCATCGGCATGCGTATCGCTGCCGCTGATGGCAGTAAAACGGTGCTTATGCCAAAGCTTGAGCCCCAGATAGTTTTCGCTGAGCGTATGGTTGCTGCTGAAGATCTCGATGGCCTCAAACCTGTTATCAGTTAGCTTTTTCGCATAGGGCACCTTGCCTTCCCGGAAGGGATGGGCCCACACAAGGGCTGCATCGGGATATGCACTCTTGAGCTTTTCAAGGCTTATCCTCTCCGGAATGGTATCCTGGGGGCCATAGACGAGCACGTGTCCGAAATCGGTTTCCACCTCCTGGCCGGCAAGGATAACGAAATGCTCACTCACCTCTGAAACCTTCCTGAGTTCCTGAATCTCCTCGGTACTCCAAAGGTAGTGGTGTTCGGTGATAATGAGTCCCTGGAGGCCCTTGCGGAGTACACCCCTGACAAGCGAAACCGGGTCGATGCGGCTGCAGGATGAGTGCCTTGAGGTATGGGCGTGCATCTCTATGAGCATCTTGATATCACCCTTTCATGGCCGCTCTCAAGGCCGTGCCTCAGCCGGAGAGGCAATCCACGTCGCCCGTGTAGATATTGATACGGATGAAGCAGTCATGGGCACTTCTCTGGGCAGGATATTGCCAGTAATCACCAATGCGGGTAAGCTCACCCTCACATCCGCAGGCGCTCTGCTCCATGATGAAGTCGGCGTCATCCTTACCAAGCGGCAACCTCACCGGGCTATTGAGGTTGATGACAACCGTCACTCCGTTTCCATCATACCTGATCACCACGGAGGTTGAGACGTTATTGTCATCGGAGAATACGCATGAAGCGAGGATAATGGGCACGGCAAGCGCCAAGGCCTTCAGCCCTATGAGGTATCGCTTGCCTCGCACAGGTTGCTGTACCTCATTTTCCATCAAATCCTATCTCCTGTGCATAGGAGAACTGCCGCTGCCAGGGCAGGTACGAATGGGCTCTGGTAATAATGTCTGCGCCGAGACGTGAAACCGAATCGGCATCCAGGGCAACCGGGTGGTAGCCGCCTGTGAACCCGATATCGCCTGCAATGATATCGGTCTTCCCGGGCAGGCAGTCGCACTCGGCAGTGATCTTGATGAGTGCATTGATGAGCACGGTCTTTTTGCCTATTATCCGCCACACCGCAGCCGCGGTCTCAATAAGCTTCTCCTGGAACGCCGCGTGATCCTCACCCCACAGGATCCGCAGGGCCATCTCCGGGCACTGGGCAATGCACTGGGCACACCCGATGCAGACTTCAAGGTCATAGCTCGGGTACATGCCATCAATAATACTGGCCGCACCGGTGGGGCAGACCTCGGTGCAGATACCGCACTTGCTGCACTTTTTCTGACTGAGTATAGGCTTCACGTCCGAATGCATGCGCTGCTTCTGGGCACGGGATGCGAATCCCATGGAGATATTCTTGATGGCTCCGCCGAAGCCTGCAGCGAGATGCGCCTTGAAATGGGAAAAGATGACGAAGCCGTCTGTCTTCGCGGCAAGGGAGGTAACCTGGGCGGTCTTGAAGTGCTTGTAGCCGGCAGGGATATCGATGACGTCCCGGCCGTCCAAGCCGTCTGCTATTACCACCGGGCAGCCGAGGAATTCCTCGGTATAGCCGTGCTGCTTAGCCGTCTCCAGCGAGTCTCTACCGGTGTGCCTGCCCCCGGAATAGAGCACCGTGGTGTCTAAGATGAAAGGTTTGCAACCCTTTGATGTAAGCCAGCGGACAATCTCCCGGGCATAGATCGGGTCGAGGAAGCTGTGATTGCCCTGCTCTCCCCAGTGGAGCTTGACACCCACGGAGTCGCCCTTGGAGAAGGGAGGCTGGAGCGTCTCCAGCAATACGCTCAGCGATGGGAGTGTCCCTTGCTGTGTCCCATCCGATTTTTGAAAGATTATATCCATGGCACCTTCCTTATTGTTCATTCGACTTGTTCACTCAGTTTGCCTTTTTGTGATCATTTGTCAACACCACCATTGCCGAGCGGGGGGTAGAGGTTCCGTCACTATTCACTAGTCACTGCCTTTCCGTTCACTGCTCGCTAAAGGCCTCAAGCGCGTTCCTTGCCAGCATGCGCTTCTTCGCGTGCGGCAGATAGAGTCTGGAGACCTCTCCTGTCTTAAGGTCGAAGACGTTCACGTATTCCCTGCCCGTGAGGTTTTCTCCGTAGATCCCGACCTGGATGATGGCAGGGTCATTGGCATTCCCGGTCTGATGGATTCCGTTGTTCAAAGGGAAAACCGGATAGGTCTCTCCGGTCGGTATGAACTGCCGTGAACACTCATCGAGGATCGCATGCCGTTCATCCGAACCATCATCCAGTCTCCTGAAATTGATGATGTCCAGTGTCCCCAGGGCCGTACCGATGACGCCCCAGGAGTTATGATCGTGGATAGGATCGTATTCACCCGGCCCCCACAGGTAAAACCTCACTGAAAACATCTTTCCGGGGTCCCGGTAGAGTACTATCTCACTGTCAAACATGGTAGCGGAACTTACATCAGGGTATGGCCCGTTTTCCACGATGGCCCTCAATACCGTCTTAAGAAGCGCCTTGTCCTTCAGGAGATTCGGAAGCTCCTGCCTGAAAAAATCCTTGCGGGCGCCGGTATCCGTAAGCGTCTTTACCTCCTGTGACCATCGTGCAAAGTGATCAAGGATTTCAAGCCTCATCTCCATGACGAGAAAGCATCCTCCCAATCAATAATTTTCCAGGCGAACATACTGATCATAGAACGCAGAGCATGTCCCCATGTCGGTGAGCTGCGGGGATATAAGCCGGTTTATTCCACCACCCAGCCTCATCCAGTCTCCTCTGCGATAAACAACGACTTCGGGGTGAAGGCCCTTCATTGTCTCGATACGCACCTGCATTCGGCCAAGCGGGGAGACAAGGAAAACACTCTGTGCGCGGTCAATGTCCTTGAGAAACCTGCTCTCTGGTGATACCCACACAAAAGGCGGCATATCCTGGTCTCCCGGCAGGATCTGGGAATGCATGAAGCCTTTCCGGATAAGGCTCAGGAGCCTTAGGGGGTACCCCTTTGGCGGAGCAGGTTCATCATGGAGTGCCGCAGGGAACCGGTACTTCCCGTCCTTATGGCCGAATTTCATGCCCTTATACGGCACGGGCGGCCTTCTTGCCCTTGCAAACCCCTTTAGCTTCAACTCATCGAGGGTGATATCGAGATAGGGCGAATGAAGGGACTCCCTAAGGCATGCTGTAGCATCGGGAAGCACGATAGGCGGATCAAGGCGCCTGCCGAGTTCCGTCAGTATCCAGAAATCGGGCCTGGCCTCCCCGGGAGGTTCCAGTATCTCTTTCACATACTGCACATAGTCGTGCATGTAGGACGCAACGATGTCCTCCTGTTCAAGCATGAGGGTGGGCGGCAGTACAAGGTCTGCACGCGAGGCGGTATCGGTCATGAATGCATCGACCACCACCTTGAACTCGATCTTTTCAAATGCGGCTGCAGTGCCCTGGGCACCGGGCGCCTGGTTGATCATATTGGAGCCATCCACCCAGATCATCCTGATGGGCGGGTCGTGCGCCTCGGAAATATCCTGCCCGATGAGCGGCATGCGCAGGAGCCTTGCTCCCTCACTCCGGCCCTGGCCGGTCCAGGAGAGATTGAGGTTCCTCAGGGAATTCAGGTGGAAGTAGCTGCCCCCTCCCCTGATGCCGATATTGCCGGAGAGCATGGCCAGCGCATTGATGAACCTGACGTTCTGGCCGCCGTATCGATGCCTCTGGAGGCCGGCACCGATGATAGTGGCCGTGGGGTGCGTCTTTACATAGAAATCATACACCAGCTCTGCCTGCCCCCGGGATACCCCGCAGGCCTTCAGCAGGTCCTCAAGATGATTGCTTAAGATAAGGCCCCTGAATTCATCATAGTTATTCGTGCACTTCATGATCTCCGGGCCGATGGCGCCACGCTCTATCATGAGCCTGACCACGGCTGCCGCCAGAAGCCTGTCCGTACCGGGCCGGATCAGGACCATATCATCGGAATGGTCCTTATTGAGGTCGCCGCCCGGTGAGATGGTGAGCACCTTGGTCCCCTGCTGCCTGGCCTTACGGACAAGGGATGCCATGTGGATGGAGCTTCGCAGCAGATCTTTACCCCAGTTGACGATTGCCCTGGCATCCAGCAGCATCTCCATATCCGGGGTTTCCCGAGACCCGAAATCCTTCATGCACGCACTGTAGCCTGCAGAGTCGCACAGGGAGCCCCGCACCCTGCTTGCGCCGAGCAATGTAAAAAACAGGTGCCCTGCCTGTTTGAGGACACCCTTGGCTCCTTCACCATGAAAATAGAGGATGGAAGAGGGCTCTTTAGCCGGTAAACTCGAATTTTGTCTGCACACAAATCAAGTGCCGATTCCCAGTCGATGCGATCCCAGGTATCACCGTCCCTGCGCATGGGATATATGACCCGCTCCGTGCTTTTCATACGGCCGAGGTGGGCCTGCATCTTAGGGCAGGCGAAGCCTTTTGTAACAGGGTGTTCCGGATTCCCCCTGATGCGTATCCCGCCGCCGGATTCCTGAGAGGTGATCAATGAACAGGCATCCGGACAGTCCATGGTGCAGGCGGTAATGAGACGAGACATTCCCATATATACATGGATAGAGATCACAAGCCGGACAATCAAGAGGGATTATATCCGCATCCGTCTCATGCTTTATGAATCTCCAGTGAAAAAAAGAATGCATGAGACGGATAAAGGTGTAAGGGTGTGTCCTATTGCCTCAAGCTCCTTGGCGAACAGAGTACATATGACTGGAGCGGGACCCGGTAGATCTGTACCGTGATGCCCTGTATCGGGTTTACCTCCATGGCGACATAGCGCCTTGCCAGCTCCTTCCTGAGCCGGCCTACGCGCTCGTTAAGATGCCAAGCCTTGTCGTCTTTGGCCAATCCCAGGAGATTTTTAACCTCCAGCGGCGGCAGGATGAAGCCCTGGCACTGGAATTTCAGAAGCTCCATGATGGAGGCTGCCGCTTGTTTGCAACTCTTTACTGATTCAGTCATTGCATGTTCACTTAACATCGCACCACCCCTTCCCACCCCGATGGGGTATCTGCTGCAATAAGAATCTGTTTCTATATGTTTAAGGAGCAACGACCATGCCATATAATAACATATATGATTTCAATAGATTGAAGATAGCGTGGACATACGGCGTTCCTATATGAGGTAATTATTTTCATAGGTGGAGTGAAATACTTTTCCAAGCTCAATTTTATTGAATAAATTTGGTGTGTTTTAATTTGATGTAATATGAATAATTCCAGGGGAGTAATTCAGGTGGATACCCGGTTGCGTCCCTGTTTCTTGGCGCGGTAAAGTGCCTTGTCCGCTACCTTGAGCACGTCGTTGGGCGTCCTGGTACGCTCACCCGGCCAGGCCGCACCAATGCTAATGGTGACCGAGACCCTCTTGTGCGATGTCTTGACCCTTCGGGGTGTCTTGGGCTTGCGCCTTGGCCTCATGCGGGAGCGGATGGCAAATTCTGCATGGGCCACTTCTTTCCTGAGATCCTCGAGATGTTGCAGGGCATCATCGGAATACCTGCCCGGGAAGATCACGGTGAATTCCTCCCCGCCATACCGGAACGCCTTCCCGCCGCCTGTCACCCTAGCAAGCCTTGAGGCCACCATGCGCAGCACCTGGTCGCCTACATCGTGGCCGTGCTTGTCGTTAAACTTTTTAAAGTGATCGATGTCGAGCATGGCCAGGCAATACCGGCCACCCAACTTCAGAAGATCTTCCTTCAATGCCCTGCGGGCCGGCAGCCCGGTGAGCTCATCCTTGAAGGCCATGGCATGGGATACCTCGATGACGGACACCAGAAGGATGAGAGCTGCGGTGGAGAAGTGAAATCCCATCTGATGTTTCTGCCCGGCTGAAGCAATCGCAATGAGAACCATGACGATCCCCCAGAAAAACCCGCTCTCCTTTGCCCCACCCTCCCGGACATACAGGGCGGCCATGACGATAAGACAGAGCAGGCACACCACCAATCGGGATCTGCGGGACGCTCAGTTTCTGCAGGAAGGCAAACGGGAGAAGGACATGCTCAAGCAGGGCAGCATAATGCTCGGGGTCAGGACCGGCAATGATGCCTACCATCAATGGCTGCACAAGTATCAGCGCAAGACGGCCAAGCCCCTGGCCGTGAAAACCCCCCTTTCCTTTGCCACGGATAAGACAACGAGGTTCAGAGGCAGGAGCAGCACAGCAGAATCAAAGGCCACGCGCCAGAGAATGTCACCCGCAGGGTGGATTGTCCCAAAGTGTACAAGGCTCCAATGAACAAAAGCGATGCATACGCAACCGAACACGAGGGCGGAGCGGTTGAACCGCCACCCGAAGGCCATAGAAATGATATACGCCGCATAGGGGTATATGCCGATGACTGCTTCCAGATGACTCCGGATTACCTGGGCATGCACAAGGAAAAGGGATGCCAGCACCAGCATGCCCCCGGGAAGAAAAAATGACAGAACAGCATTCATGCGCCAACGCCCCTTCATGCGGGTGCCGATGAAATAAGAGAACCTGTCACGAGCACCCGAGATATGTTACGGCGTTCGCACGTAAGAACTTGAATGGATCACGCTTAAGCACGCAGAATTGTCTTGCCGCGAGAAATCCGATACAGTGTGCCGATGGACGTGTTCTTCTATGAGGCCTTTTCCGAAGAGGAAGAGGCGCTGCGCAGATACCTCCCGGCAAACATCAGTGCGGGTTTTATGAAAGAGACCATCCAGGAGTCGGGCCATGCATTGCCTGCCGCAGGACTCATCAGCATAAGGACACAGTCTTTCATCCCGCTCATGTGGGGCTCACACATTACGGGAATTCTGACCAGGAGCACGGGATACGACCATATCACCGCCTACCGGACGACTTCAGGCGCGCAGGTCCGGGCAGGCTACCTGCCCCTGTACTGCAGCCGGGCAGTGGCCGAACAGGCCCTGCTGCTCTGGCTCGGCCTCATGAGGAAGATACAAACTCAGATGGCCCACCTGTCCTGCTTCGACCGTGACGGCCTCACAGGTATGGAGTGTTTGGGCAAGACCCTGCTCGTGGTGGGCGTGGGCAACATCGGGTCGGAGATCTGCCGTATCGGTGAAGCCCTCGGCATGAAGGTCCTTGGGGTGGACATCATCAGGAGGCATCCTTCCATTCGCTATGTCTCCATCGAGGATACCATCACAAAGGCCGATGTGATCTGCTGCGCCATGAACCTGACAGAGAAGAACCACGGATACTTCACCTATGATCTTTTAACAAAGGCCAGGCGGGGTGCGATCTTTGTAAACATAGCCCGCGGAGAGCTCGCCCCGGCAGCCGATTTATTGCGACTTCTGGAAGAAGGGCACCTCGGGGGCGTAGGGCTCGATGTCTATGAAAACGAGGGGGAAATTGCAGTAGCCTTGCGATCGGGCTCACCTGCAAAAGATCCTGCGGTACAGACAGTGCTTGCTCTCAGCAGGCATGTCGATGCCGTACTGACCCCGCACAATGCCTTTAATACTGTAGAATCTGTCGAACGAAAGGCCCACATGAGCATACAGCAGATAGAGCACTTTTTAAAACATGGTGAATTCATCTGGAAGGTGCCGCTCCGAGGATGTCCATAGCCCACGTGTTTGGAGGGTAATGATATCAGATAAGAAATATTTCTTTGAATGGGCAAAGGCGTATGAGAACAATACGCCCTGTCCCACAACAACACACAGCTTCTTCCATCAGGTTTTGCAGTGCTTATAAACCTCTCTTATTGCCTGGGCTATTGCATCGGGCTCTTCTTCCTGGATAAAGTGGCCGGCTTTTGTGCGCTGAACTGATGCATCAGGCATGAGCTCTATTATCCTGCGGAGCACTCTGCCCAGAATAGGGTCTTTCTCTCCCCATACAATAGCGCTCGGTCCATGGAACGTCCGGATGAATTCCTCGCATACCTTAAGTTCCTTAACACTTGGGTGTGTGAGAGATGACGGTACCATGCGGGCAAGGGCCAGGGGTGCGATTCGGTCGGATATATGGCGAAGGGGGTATCGGTAGGCTCGTGCAACCTTACCCTTAATTGATGATGGATCTCCCTGTGTCTTATATAGAACGTTCTGCGGAAAACCTAGGAGCCTGAAAACAAAATCGCTTATGATGGGGAGATTGCTGAATCGGTGGAACAATGTGGGTCGAAATCCTTGATGGGGTGGTCTCAATGCGGTGTTCAGGACTACCAAGCCTTTTAATAAATGAGGCCTGTCTGCGAGGGTCCTTACCCCGATGGGTCCTCCCCAGTCCTGGCATACGAGGATCATTCCTTCGAGTCCCAAGGAATCTACAAATGAACCCAACCATGAGGTGTGGTTGATAAGGCTATGATCATTCAATGATCGAGGCTTACTGGAAAAGCCGAGACCAATGAGATCTGGGACAATGCAATGTAAGCGGCATATCTCTCAGGAGGTATACTATTTTACGGTATAGGAAGCCCCAAGTGGGGTTGCCATGGAGCATGAGCACCGGCATTCCCTCACCCCACTCCATGACATGCATGAGTTGCCCGCCGACATCCACGGCCTTGCGGTGAACACCTGCAGGGAGCATGTCTTCAATCCAGGCAGGCATGTCGGGTTTCCTGAGGTCTTCCATACATGATCTCCTTTTAATATCCTATACGCTCATTCTCATGAAAGAACCATGCGGTGCTGTAGCAATATGAACTGATGAGTGGAAGATTAGTATTGTAAGCCGTGTATCATTTATTATATATAGATAATGATACTTCATTACCAATTATTAACGTGATTTTTTGTTCTTTATTTTACAGGGTTGTAAATAAAATAGTTAATATTTCAAGCAGCGCATAAAAAGTAATATTTTGTGGTAATGAATTTTCATTACCCATATTCGAATTCAAAGAGGGGTCTGTTTTATGAAAATAAGTAACGATATAATAATTTATTCAGTAGTCTTTGCATTAAGCTTTATTACTTTCTACACCTTCTTGAAAATCGGTGTCAAAAAGATCGCTGATACAGTGACGGCAAAACCGCTCCGTTTTATCCTTCTGTCATTGATAATCGTGGGAATCCTTGGGATCGGGATAAAAAACCTTACCTTGGAGCCCGATGTAAAGGTGTTGCTCCCGGAGAAAATTCCTGCACGCGTAATATTCGATAAGATTGAACAATTGTTTGGCGGCGTTGATACCGTCTATTTCTGTGTGACTGCAAAAAATGGGACTATCTGGGACCCGCACATCCTCTCTCAGATTCGTGGGATCAGCAGAAAATTAAAAACTTCTCCTTATGTAGACCAGATCTTGTCTATCACTGAGAAAAAATCCATCTCGAACAAAGAAGACATGATGGAAGTCACTAACATCGTTCCGGAAGATATGACTTTCATCAGGCCGGAAGATGTCAACAAGATCCGGAATAATGCAAAAGCCAATGATGTGCTTTTTAAGCGCCTGATAAGCCCTGATGAAAAATCAGCGTTGATCGTTGCGTCGGTCAATCTTCATGTCCCGGTAACTTCGCCCGATGGTAAGAAAATATACCGTTGGATCCAGGACAAGGACCTCTGCGAGCGACTTCCGGACAAACCCGACCAACCAACCCTACTTAACATCATGACAAAATATGCTGATCCTGCGTACAAGCTCACGCTCACCGGCTTCCCATACCTCAGATATAACATCTGGATGCAGATGGCTTCGGACATGAAGCTTTTCCTCATACTCGGCATCATTGTCATGCTGGCTTTTCTATATGCAAGCTTTAGAACACTCCGAGGGATGCTCCTTCCGTTAATCGTTGTATTGCTCTCAGTCACGGCATCCTTCGGTTTCATGGGGTGGATGAGAGAGAAGATAACACTTCCATTCCTCATCATGGGCCCGATGCTCATCGCCATTGCGCATAACTATGGTACACAGCTCATTGCAAAGTATTACGAGGATGTGCAGGATGCTCGCGGCCAACTAACCAGAGAGGATGTAAAGCACATCGCTGGAAAGGGCATCATCTCGATCGGTGCGCCTGTGCTTATTTCTGCGATCACCGTTATCGTGGGATTCGTAACAATGATCACTCATCCTGTCAGGGGCCTTGCATTGCTAGGGTTTTTCTGCGCCTTCGGGATCATTGCCGCGTTCATCCTGACGATCCTCTTCCACACGGCGATCCTCTCCTACATCAGCGTACCGCAGATGCTCATCGATAAACCCCATGGAACAAAAACAGATAAGGTACTGAAATCTATTGCGCAGTTCACTATCAACAGAAAGATTGAAATGCTCGCTGGTGTATTCCTTCTCGCAGCCCTCTGCGTGTACTTTATCCCGAAGATAGAGGCTGATGCCAATATAATGAATCAATTCTCGAAAAGTTCGTCGATCTACAAGGATGCAGAGTTCATCAGCGATAACTTCGGCGGATACAGCACGCTCAACGTCCTTATCGAGGCAACCCATCCCGTTGAGAATGACTCCCCGGAAGACGGACCCATGAAGAATCCTGTGATACTCAAGTGGATGGAAGGCTTCCAGAAATATGCACTTGAGCAAACTGATCCGAAAACGAACAAAAAGCTCATTGGTGATGCGTTATCCATGTCTGATTTTATCTCGTACATGAACAGGATCATGAAAAACAACCCCAATGAAAACAAGGTACCAGACAGCCGTAATCTTATCGCCCAATATTTACTGTCTTATGAGAATCAGAGCTCGGGAGAATTTGCCAGCCTTGTCGACTATAAGTACAACAAGGCGCAGATTATTGTCCGGCTACCCGATATGAGCTCCCCCCGCCTGCACGTCCTTATCGCTCATCTGAAACAGTATATAAAGGATCATCCGAACAGAGAAATACAGGTTTCTTTTGGTGGGGCAGTCGAGATAAATGCCGAGCTCGGGACCATGATCGTTGATGGGCAGATCTGGAGCCTTACGCTCAGTGTTATAATCATTATCATCTGCTATATGATCTTCTTCAGGTCCTTTATCGCAGGACTGATCGCGGCTGTACCGTTATTCTGTGCGATAACGCTCGTCTTCGGCATCATGGGGGCCCTCCATATTCCCCTCGATTATATCACGGCAACATTGACCGGCATAAGCATAGGTGTAGGAACTGACTATACGGCATACTTCCTCTGGAGGCTCAGGGAACGGTCTCGATCACGAGGAAACCTTGAGGACGGTTATATCGACACAATGACATCCATCGGTAAAGGGATTGTGTATAACGGATTCTCCGTTGTCATAGGATTTTTTGTATTCTTTTTCAGCAACTTTATTCCGATCCGCTTTTTCGGCTTCCTGATCTCGTTCTCGATCCTTGCCTGCATCGTCAGTACACTCACTATACTTCCTGTTGTTATATTCATGGTGAAACCGAAATTTCTCATGCAGAGAGCAACAGAAAGGCACGAAGGCTTGGAAGGCTTGATGAGGATGCCCAAACAGGAACCTCAGCCCGGAGCGGTGGACATCTCAGGGTATTCGTATGGGGCTCCTGTAGATAGAGAATATATGGACGACCAATCATAATGCTATCACACTATATGATCATCTCATCACGAAAGTAGATGAATGCAATATGTATCACGATCTGTTCATTATTTTCCTGAGCTCACGCTTCAAGACCTTGCCCACAGCACTTGTAGGAAGCTGATCCATGAACTCGATCACTTTCGGTACCTTGTAGGGAGCCACGTTTTCCCTCAGATATTTTATGATCTTCTCCTTTTCAGCCTCGTTCCTTTCAATGCCGGGCTTGAGCACTATGGCGACTCCTACCCGCTCGGACCCGGGCCGATCCGGATCTTGAATGCCGACGGAGGCTGCGAGTTCGATATCGGGATGTTTTATGAGAACATCGTCGAGCTCGCGGGTGAAGACCTTGAACCCGGATACAATGACCATGTCTTTTATCCGATCCACAAGGTAGAAGTAACCATCCTCATCCATCCTGGCCACGTCTCCCGTGAAAAGCCAGCCGTCCCTGATGGTGTTGGCCGTTTCCTCGGGCCGGTTGTAGTATCCCTTCATGAGCTGCGGCCCCCGTATGGCAATCTCACCGGGCTCACCCGGTTTCGCTGCCTGTTTCGTCTCGGGATCGATGAGCATGAACTCGGTGTCCGGCATGGGCATGCCTATGGAGGACGGCTTCTTTTTCCCAAAGCGGGGATTGCAGCACGTTACCGGGGAGGTTTCCGTCATCCCGTACAACTCGATGAAATTGCCCTTTCCTATGATACCCTCGAGTTCCCCGATATACTCGGGCGGGAACGGCGCCGCGGCACTAAGGCACCACTTGATGCTGCTCAAGTCCAGTTTCTTGAATTCGGGTTTTTTCATCAGTTCGAAGAACACGGTCGGCACATTCACAATAGCGTGAGGCTTATAGTCCTTGATTGCATTGATAATAAAATGGGTATCCCGCGGATTCGGCACGCAGATTTGGGTGCCGCCGACGGTGAGGGAAAACCCGCCGAAAGCGAGGCCTGCGATGTGGAAGAGCGGAAAGGCCGAGAGTGCTAAAAAATCGGGTCCTATGTCAAGCCATGCAAGCGTCTGCGCCCGATTGGACATATAGCTGCGCTGGGTGATCAGTGCACCTTTTGAGGGTCCGGTAGTCCCTCCGGTGTACATCATAAAGATCGTATCGTTGATGGTACGTTTTACGGCAACGTGATCTTTCGGCATCCCCTTGATGGCATCCATGAATTTCAACACGTCCTTGCCGGGGAGAGGCTTTATCTCGCCTGTGGGTATTTTCTTCAACAACTTGCCGAGGACCCTCTTCACACCGGGCAGAAAATCGGCGATCTCGGAGACAATAACGGAGGAGAATTTCGTCTTGCCTGCAACTTCAGCAATCTTCTCGAAAAGGAGATCTACGCTTATGATAATCTTCGCCTGTGAGTCATTCAACTGATGCTCCATCTCATTGGGCGTAAGCAGGGGGCTCAGCCCCGTGGACACGCAACCCGCCTTCTGGACTGCGATAATGCTGATATATTGGGCAGGGATATTGGGCATGTGGAGACCCACCACATCGTTCGGCTTGAGGCCTGACTTGATGAGATACTGGGCGAGCCGGTTTGACAGCTCATCGAGGTCGCGGTAGGTGAGCTGCCTGCCCATGTAAATAAGGGCTGTCTTGTTCGGGTATTTTTCTACGACTTCCCGGAACTTTTCTGCAAAGGTCTTTTCTTCGTACTTCAGCGTCGGTGGTACGTGCTTGTCATAATTCTTCAGCCATGGTTTTTCCGAATAGATATCCCCCATTCCAATACCTCCTATTTCAAATTATTATAAATCTATAATAATACTAATTAAGCTAATTGTAAATCGCAGTGTCGGGTGGTCATGATCTGAGCAAAAATAATTAACAGGCTAATATATCTTGAATAGCTTCTGCCAATTCAGATCTTGAAAACGGCTTAGGCAAGAATCTCTGGATGTCTTTCCTTTGCTCTTGAAGTTCCTGCAGGGTCTCTTCCGATCCGGAACAGAGAATCACGGGTATGTCTTCTCGTATCTGGCGTGCATGGGTTACAAGCTCATGACCTTTCAAACCCGGCATAAATTGATCGGTGATGATCATAATAAATTTATCCGGTTCTTCACGGAAGAAATCAAGTGCTTTGTAAGGATCGTTTGTAAAGGTCACATGGTAACCAAAATGGACAA
>CAWKAM010000015.1:0-146571 GCA_963847605.1 uncultured delta proteobacterium
GCTTTAGGCATGGCAAGGAGCTTAACAGACCCGGCAAATGACTTTCTCCTTTGGTACATGCATGCAGCCGCATTCAAACCGAGCACAACCGCGGGGATCAGGAACCAGAGGGAATGGAATATGTCACTTAGGCTTAAGAGTCTTAAAATGGTCGTCATCACCGATGCCCCGGATGAAGACTGAAAGGTATACTGCGGGATGATGGTGCCGATAACGCACATGAAGGCAAGCCAGAACAGGAGCCCCACGGTAAGCCGCAGCGTAGCCAGGCCCTTAAGCAGCCTCATATGCCATAACATCATAGTGCCCATGTTTTTAAGATCCTTGCGCTCACTTACGGTACTTTTCGTCTTCGATTCCATACTATCACAATTGCGAAGATTCTATTCAGGAATATTCAGTAGGACAAAGCATTGTGTATGGCACAAAATCATCAGTTTCTCAGGACGTGTGGAACCGGTCATTTATCGCAGGAATATTCATTCAACACTGCGGTTGAGCGGCGCCCGAGCACGCGGCAAAGGAGCCTGTAGACACGTCTCTTTACTTGCTCCGCGTGGTTGGGGCGTCCGGCTCGAACCACTCGTTAGGCAGCTTTAATCCGTTTCGCATAGTGCACATCAAGAAATACCAGCAATCGCTTAAGATTGCCCATGAACTCCAGCGACAGAGCATGTAGGTCGAGCCGCTGCTCGAAGTAGATGTGTAGTTCGTCATTCGTAGTCTCGACCAGGTGGAGATGTACAAAGCCGTGATGCGCGATGTAGTCACGTACGTCGCGCATCTGCCAAAACCAGCTTCCGTTTGAAATCAAGAAGGCGCATAGAGGATGATCAAGTTCAGGCGGAGGCGTATCCAATGCAGCCTTTTTCATCAGGTCTGCGAAGCTTTTGAACATTCTTGCCTTAGGGCCAGAGAGAAACTGAATTAAGGAAGCGAACTGGTCCAGCAACGATCTAATCAGGAAGAGAAGCGACGAGAATTCAGTACGGAGCTGGTACAACTCCGTCGTGAAAACAAGCTTCGGTTGTGTTGAATTCAACACAGTTTTCCGTCGCTGCAGATAGCTGCTGTTCAACGAACTGACTATCCGATCAATTGACTCAAGATTTCCAAGAGCACCATGGTACGTTTGGGACATAGCCATGTAACATATCTTGTAGTACTCAGATGCCGGAACGATTTCCTCAATGGTGTTCGACTTTGTACGCAGTTGATAGAAGTAACCGTGAAACTGAAACGGCCAGCCAGTTTCTGCGAGAGCAGCCATAAGTTGCGGAAAGAGCTGGTGCCGCAGAGGTTCTTCGTAGCAAATAGTTGTTCCCACAGGGACGGGTAGTGACCACTGCCCCTTGGGTTCTTCGTACCGCTTAGTTAGCTGGAATTCCATCGAGATCCCCTATAGGTGCATAAGTTCAATAATTACTACACTGCACTATTGCAGTATATCCTGATATTAAACGCAAGACAATATGCTTTAAAATGCTTAAGCCATAGTTTTTGAGCCATAAGTCCTGCTTGAGTTTGAATTGTAACATGCATAGATAACGTGCGAGTCTGTTGAAAAAGTCCGAATCGCCAGCTTTTGGCATATTTATGTGTATGAATATCAATAAGTTAAGAATCCATAAATTTGAATTTTGAGGTTTTTCAACAGTCTCTGCCATAAGGTTGGGTCAGTAACAGGACAGCTCTTCATATAGATAACATCAGCAGATCATCAGTTTTTAGAGATGTCAAAACCGAGAAGAAATCGCAGATATCTACAATCTAATATGGACTTGATCGTATTAGAATTAAGTTTTATTATTTGAATATAAAATTGAATTAGGTAGAGACATCTTAAACTCGCACGAATAACAGCACGATAATTTTTGTCTTTGTTCCCATTAGCATTAAAGGAAAGTATCTATGAATACTGTAAAGGCATTAAGAGTTTTTTTGATGCTGTCAACCGTAGTTATTCTGGTAAGTTGTGGGGGAAGTGGAGGAGGAGGTGGAGAGTTTAAAGTGAATATAACCTCACCTTCAAGTGAGCCTGAGCCTGATTCTTTGCCCGGCATGGAGCCATCAAGGGAAACAACTATTGCTGTTGGAGAATCAATCATTTTTAGATGTTTAGTATCTAATGGTAAAAGCCCTTATACTTTTTCATGGAGATTTGAAGGAAGCCAAAAATCATTTGTAGATGATGGGAATCCCATATCAGAGACCTTTGACATTGGTGGCAGTTATACACTTACTCTCACGGTGATTGATAGCCGGGGAGCAATAGCTCAAGATTGGCTTTTCGTGAACGTTCAATAGTCTTAAACGGCGGATACTCTACATTGAAGCGTCTATTTGTGTAGGTATTATTTTGAGATCAACTGTTTTGGGACATTCTTAAAACCGCCCATCTATCGCAGAAATATTCATTCAACGCCAGAGGTCAACGGAGTGGCCAACCTGTACGCAAAAACGTGCCGCAATTATCCCACGTCCGCTAGAACGATTCGGTTAGGCATCCTGCATCCCATGAATTATGTCACGTGCTTTATCCTCGATTGTTCGCAGCAATGCAGGTATTTCCTGATAAGCGATTGTTCCGGCCTTCTTCCAAAATTGGGCACGCTCTTCTCCGTCTTTGGTCAATGGATCTTTCGCCATAGTAAGTTGTACCTGGCCTTCGTCCACTTTCTGGAAAAAAGTGCTGACTTTTTCAACAACATCTTCAGGCAATAATAACCGACCTTTTGTGAACTCTTTATATGCGTTTGTTACCGCGTCGTGGAGTAGCCGTGGATATTCGTCTGTTTTTTCTCCTGCGAAGATGCCACGCTTTGTCATGTGCATTGAGTAATTTTGGGCCTCTAGAAGACACTTGAAAAGTTTACTGAGAATGACAACTTGACGCTCCTCTATACGTGACCGACGTTGAAGAAGCACAGCATAACGCAACTTCACACCCTGTTCCTTGTCTGTGATTTTCGCGTTGTCCTCTATTCTTGCACGGTTCTTGCCCTTTTCCCTGAGATAATCAAGGAGGTAAACAATTATCCCGCCTACACCAAATGAGACGACATTGCTTAGGAATACGTATATACTCATGTTTAATCTTTGGTTATTCCGATAGCTCTAAGCTTATCCGTTACTGATTCTACCGAAATCGTCTCGTCATATCGCCATTCTACTAAAGTGACGTCTTCCTTCAGACATGCAGTCCTTTTACGGTCATCCATCTCTTGCCTATCTTTTAACCCCTGGTCTCCGCCTAGGTGATCTAAAGGAAAATAATGCTGCTCACCTTGGTATTCAATGGCACACCTGATAGACGGAATATAGATGTCCAGTCGTTGACCGTTGAGCCATGCTGGGCTTGCTTCACGCACAATTTCAATCCCAGGTAATACCGTTTCTACACAACGCGATAAATACGTTTGATTTATCCATCCTTCCCCCTTAGCTGGCAAGCCCATATTTCTTCTATAAGTTGCATACATATCATTTCTAAACTGCTTATAGTCATGCGTGTCAAAAAGCGAATAATAGGAGTTTTTCAATTGGATTTCGCAATGCGGACTCTTGGAGGGAACAAAAAGATCCGCAGGAGGTTCGGTCCCGAATTTCTCACGGTATCGATTTGTAAACCATTCAACCCTATTCATTTTTCGTGTGGATACTAGACCTTTATGATGCATCCTGGTGAGAGAAATAGACGAGCCAGCTTCTGATTGTATTTCTCTGTTTCTTGCTCGTCGGCGATAATCATGGACTGATGGACTCTCTTCTGCGCCAACCAGAGCCTCAAACGCAGAGAGTTTTGATACCAATATATCCAATTGGCCTAAAAGAGAGGGCTTTTCTTTCCCCGGTAGTTGGAATCTTCGATCTGTGTCTTCGACGGCCTCTTGAGCCGTTTTCAACATCTCATCAGCAAATTGTAGGCGCTGATGTTTCGGGACAACTTTATAACAATGTTCCAAGGCAGTGAGAACTTGTTGCCAGGCATCTCTGTAAGCAGGGGCTTCATCGGTCGTTACTCTTTTAGCTGCAGCCAAACTTAATTGATACTCAAGTTGATGATTGCCTTCGGCACACATGACACGTGCAAAAGAACGTGATAAAAATGATGCTGCTCGCCCACCTTTGATCCCACTTCCAAACTCACTTGCCCAAAATTCAGGCTGTTTACTTAGAAGCACCTCTGAGACATACGAAGAATCAAGGTCGAACATACGACAAGCACGATTGAAGAATTGCCACCTCTGTTCAATTTGTACTTTATTAGCTTGAAATGTCATTGTACCTTTATGTCCTAACAATATATACTGCACTTTTGCAATATATCCCAATATTTAATGCACAATTGCAGTATATCCAGGTATTGATTGTAAGGCAATATGCAGTTAAAATATTTAAAACATAACTTGCGTGCCAAAATCAAGGCTTTGTCTATATTGAATATTACTTCGATTTCATCACGGTTTCAAGATGACTTAAAAGCGCTGATCTCTGAACATAATCTATGAAAAAATCAGTGCCTATAATATCTCAAATTATTCTGACATTATAACTCAAATTGACATCGCTGGAATCTTGCCGTATATACTATGTATAGACGTTCAAGGAGTATTTTATGCGTTCGAGCATTCAGAAATGGGGAAACAGTCAAGGAATAAGAATTAATAAAGAAATTCTGGAACAATCACGCCTTGCCGTGGGAGACAAAGTCGAGATCTTCGCGAAGAACGGGAAGGTTATCGTGCAGCCTTTACAAGAAGTCAGAAAAAGGTACAGATTGGAAGATCTCGTGGCACGTATTCCCAAGGGGCACAAGATATCCGAAGAAGATTTCGGAAAACCGTTTGGCAAGGAGAAGTGGTGAGCATCTATATCCCGATTAAAGGGGATTTTGTCTGGCTCAACTTTGATCCTCAATCCGGTCATGAACAGAAAGGCAGAAGGACAGCTATCATTATAAGCAACACCCTCTTCAACGAGAAAACCGGTCTAGCTTTTGCGTGCCCAACCACCACGAAAGACAGGGGTTATCCGTTTCATCTCCGCATCCCTGAAGGCTTACCTGTACAGGGTGTTGTGATGGTCGATCAGGTCAAATCCATCGATTATTCATCCCGGAAAACCACTTTTATTGCCCATGCGCCTAAAGACCTCGTGGTCGAGATCCTGGCAATTTTGGATGCAATCCTCTTTTGACTAACTAAACATATATGAGAGAGTTCCTTGCTAATGTTTCTTTTCCAGCAGCATCTCCATGAAGGCGTCGGCCCTGGTCTGGAACTGGGCAAAGGAGAAATTGCGGCTGTCCATGTGGTCGGCGTCGATGGTGATGGATGGGATGCCGAGCTCATGTACAAGGGCCTTCCTGATGTCAGCCTGACCCAGGGTGATGGGCACGCACGACTTGTTCTGGTGGAAAACCGCGCCGTCGATGGCGAAGTCCCGGCAGGCCTTCATGACCATCTCCTTGCGGCGCTCGATGGACAGGCAGGATACGAGCGAATATGACATGAGGCTCTTCCTGGCCAGGGCCTCGATGGGGTTATTGGGATCGAGCCTCAGTGACCAGGCTGCGGAATAGGTCTCGGCCACCATCACCCCGCCCATCTTCTCGAAGTAATTGAACAGGCCCATGTTGTACCACAAAGGGATGTTGTCCCAGAAGAGCCGGACCTTCTCGTCCTCGATGACACCGATGCCTGCCTCTGCCCGCTGCCTCACCTCGTCGCGCACCCGGGTGAGGAAGTCCACGGCTATTTGAGTTCCCTGCCTGGTGACCATGACGAACATGATGCCGATCTCTGCTGCGGATATGGGTGTGGGCCTAAACCGGCGATAGGACATGATCTCATCCCAGAGCCGGCAGGCCTGGTCCGAGAGCTCCACCACCTCTTTGAGCCTCTCGTAATCGAGTTTCCTGCCTGTTGTCTTTTCCAAGAAATCGATAAGCCTGTGCATCTCGCTGACGGCATAGGCAACATGGTGGTCGCGGATATCCTCGACAGCCACCTGCGGCGCATCCGCCCTGAATACCTTTGCCTTGGGAAAGCGTGTTTCCATAACCTGGAATATCTTCATGGCCGGGATGCACCCGCCGCCGAAAGACATGACCATATCGGGCTCTGGCAGGCCGCCCAGCGGTACAGAAGGCCCGTTCATGTCACCGTGCACATAGCCCACGATATTGCGCAGGTACCCGCACAGGTCTGACGAATAGCCCATGCGCTCGGATACCTCAAAGTTGGCGGGCGTCAGCCCGAAGGCTGCGCACACGGGTGACCAATTCTCGGGAAAGACCGGCTGCAATCCAAGGGCATAAAAGATCTCGATGCCGCCGTTCATGGGTGGCATCCAGCCTACGGGCTTGCCCGAGGCCTTGGCCTGGTGGCACTCGAGGTAGTACTCGGCCACCACCTTGGCGAGGTCCTTGGCCGTGCTCAACCGTTTCGTGGACTTACGGTTGGTATCCATCTTATTACTCCAGCATGCCGGAAAACGTTTCCAGCCTTGTTGCCATCTGTGCCTCCATGAGACCGGCCTCATCCATCTCTATGAGGATGCTCGGGATGCCTGCGTCCTTTAATGCCTGTGAAACTATAGGGTGGTCCGCCAGGTGGGGTGTACAGAACTTCTGGAACAGGAAGATGACCCCTTTTGCCCTGGATGCCCTGATGAGATTGAGGAGCCGCGGCACCCGCTCGTCCGGGTGCGATCGTGAGGGACAGGGAAACCGTTTCATGATCCTGTCCATGAGGCGCTCCATGGGACCTTCTCCCTGCCCGGCAATCGGAGTAAAGCCGCGTTGACCGGTGCAGAGATCATCGGCAACAACCTTGAACCCGAGTTGTTCGATGAGGGTTAAGACATGTGCATCTTCTATGATGCTGCCGGATATGAGAACCGGTATGCCGCCATCCGTAGGTGCGGGAGCGCTTGCAAGGTTGTCCTTCAGTCCTTTGAGCATGGCCAGGTACTCTTCCGGGGGTGTGACGAAGTATGCCTGCACAACATTCAGCACTTCACCAGCAGTCAGGGGCAGGCCCCTGACTGCCCGCCTGTCAAAAATCCATGCGAGAATCGATCTGATCTCTTCATAGAGGGCGAGCGATTTTTCAAGGGACTCATCTGTAAATCCCTTGCCGATTTGCATAAGCTTACCTACGAGCTCATCAAGACCGGCCCGAAGGAATATGCATGCATCCCGGTTGTCGTTATAGGGCAAAGGAAGGCTGTGGCAGAGATCCATCTTGAAGTTATCCTTCCATATATTGACGAGACCGCAGGCCACATCACAGGTATACCCCTGCACTATTCCGGAGAGAAACGAGAACTCTCCATTCAGTGCCCCTTCCAGGGAAAGCCTCATGTACGGGCAGATGAAGTTCGGCACCAGCGAATAGGCCTTCTCCGCCCGGCCGACCCCGCCCCAGATGCGTATAGGCAGGAACCCGCACGCATGGATGATCTCCACCGGGGTGTAGGTACAGAAGTAGCCGATGATCTTCCTGCCCTGTAAAGCGGCATCCTCAAGCCGGCGTCTTTTTCGTCGAACCGCTTCCTCGAATCGTGCTGCAGCAGGATGGGGATCCATGGGCCTCCTTTCCCGTCTTACTGTCATACAATCTCATGGCTCATGGAGTCAACAAGGTGGATATCATCCATGAATGGTCACATGAATCGGGATTGTTGCCCGTAGGGCTGAGGACTGAGTATCTTAAGAAATAGGAAAAGACAGTGGCCGTGCTCCCACCTGCTGAATCGTGCCCGGCCCCTGCCCGAGGTGTTTTCTAGACGGTACTTACTTGACCAAACGCTGCTTGAGCGCGTCGAGCTGCTGTTTCATGCGCACCGGCAGCCTTTCCTTAAACTGGGCGAAGTGCTCTTCAAGGCTGTGGATCTCGGCCTTCCATGCATCCACATCAACCCTCAGGAGCTCCTTCATATTCTCCGAAGCAATCTTTAGTCCCTTCATGTCGAGATCGGCTTCATTCGGAAGCAGGCCGATTGCTGTCTCGCGGGCACCGGCCTTGCCATCAATGCGCTCGCACATCCATTTGAGCACCCTGCTGTTCTCTCTGAAACCAGGCCAGAGGAACCTGCTTTGCGGGCTCTTGCGGAACCAGTTCACATAGAAGATGCGGGGTGCATTCTTTCCGAGCCTGTCACCCATGTTCAGCCAGTGCTGGAAGTAGTCGCCCATGTTGTAGCCGCAGAAGGGCTTCATGGCGAATGGGTCACGCCTTAAAGCGCCGATGTCGCCGATGTTGGCCGCCGTTGTCTCGGAAGAAGCTGTCGCACCGAGGAACACACCGTGGTCCCAGCCATATGCCTCGTTCACGAGCGGCACCACCCCTGCCCTCCTGCCGCCGAAAACGAAGATGTCGATGGCAACGCCCTGGGGCTTCTCCCAGTCGGCACAGATACACGGGCATTGTTTTGCAGGTGCGGTGAACCGGGCATTGGCATGGGCGGCGACTTCCTTGTTCCCGGGTGCCCAGTCGCGGCCCTTCCAGTCGAGGGCATGGGCAGGCGGTTCGCCGTCCATGCCCTCCCACCATATGTCTCCATCATCCGTAAGCGCACAGTTGGTGAAGATGCAGTTTTCGTGCAGGGTATCCATGGCCATGGGGTTCGAATCATAGGAGGTCCCGGGGGCTACCCCGAAGAAGCCTGCTTCGGGATTGATGGCATAGAGCCTCCCGTCAGGCCCGATCTTCATCCAGGAGATGTCGTCGCCTATGGTCTCGCACTTCCAACCCGGGGTCGTGGGCTGGAGCATGGCCAGGTTCGTCTTGCCGCAGGCTGACGGGAAGGCCGCTGCGATATGGTATTGTCTGCCTTCGGGGCTCGTGAGCCTTAAGATCAGCATGTGCTCGGCCATCCACCCCTCCCTCCTTGCCATGGCGGATGCTATGCGCAGGGCCAGGCACTTCTTGCCCAGCAGGGCGTTGCCGCCGTAACCGGAACCGTACGACCAGATGAGGTTCTCATCCGGAAAATGGCTGATATATTTCCTCTCGATCGGGGCACAGGGCCAAAGGTCGTCCTTCTGACCCGGTTCCAGCGGCGCACCGACCGAATGAACACAGGGAATGAATTCGCCGTTTGTACCCAGGGCCTCCATGACCTTTGTGCCCACCCGTGTCATGATGTGCATGTTGCACACAACGTATGGGCTGTCGGTAATCTCGATACCGATCTTGCTGATGGGTGAATCGATAGGACCCATGGAAAACGGGATCACATACATGGTCCTGCCCTTCATGCATCCACTGTACATTGCCTTCATGGTCGACTTGAGCTCGGCCGGGTCGATCCAGTTGTTGGTGGGCCCGGCTTCATTTTTATCCGGCGTGCTGATGTACGTTCGATCCTCAACCCGGGCGACGTCGCTCGGGTGGGATCTGAAGAGGTAGCTCTCGGGACGCTTCTTAAGCGGTGTCGCCATGCCGCTTGCCACCATGCCTGCCATAAGGCGGTCGTATTCCCCCTTACTTCCGTCACACCAGTAGACCGAATCGGGCCTGCACATGTCTGTCACCTCTGCAACCCACTCGTTAAGCCTATCGTGTTTGATGTCTGAACTCATGAAGTCACTCCCCCAATCAATCAGAGTAACCGCATAATATACAGAAGGAGGAGCTTATTATCAAGACTCCCTTTTACGGTGCATGATAATATACTGATTTCGGATTGATGATTTCATACCTGATGTATCGCGGCTAAAGCCGCTCCTACTCACTATTCACTTGTTATTCACTCACTTCACCCTGCGTATTATACCCTCCAGAACGCCCCTGCGCTGGCGGCAGGTCTGAGCCCTTGCAGAGTTGCAAAGGGGCCAGATGAAGAGCATACCCGCAATAAATCCCCCCACATGGGCCCAGAAGGCCACACCGCCCGAAGCTACGCCCAGAGAGAAGACCCCGCCTAAAAACTGGAGAAGGAACCAATATCCGAGCATGAAAAAGGCCGGGACTACGATACGGGTGAAAAAGAAACCGAAGAACACAAGCATGTGTACCGGCGCCCTGGGGAACAGTACAATATATGCCCCCATGACCCCGCTGATGGCACCCGATGCACCAACCATGGGCACGGCACTTGACGGGTTCATGATCATCTGGACCAGCACTGCTGCGAGCCCGCATATAAGGTAGAAGAGAACAAACCTGACAGACCCCATGGAGTCCTCAATATTGTCCCCGAAGATATAGAGGAACCACATGTTGCCGATGATGTGAAGCCAGCCGCCGTGCATGAACATGTGGGTGATGACAGTATACCAGTTGCGTGCACCCTCAACGATGCAGGACATCCCATAACCAAGGGGAACAGCGGTTCCCGGCACTACATTACCCAGGAGCTCTCCGGGTATGACCCCGAATTTGCATAACGACATGGGAAGCTGCGGGTACATGCCGAAACCCTGGAGCCATATCCACGATGCGATATTCAGACCGATGATGAGGAATGTCGCCCACGCGGTACCCAATGTCGGGTTGTCATCACGGATCGGGATCATGGATTCTCACATACGTATTGAAATTATTTTTCTGCTCTTCACCGGAGCAGTTCTATCCGTCAATATCACAGGATACCGATCTGATGAAAGACATTCTCAACAAGGCCTTAACCCCATCATTAAAGCGCTCATTACCACGGTGTTGATGCATAGAAATCTCTGGCCATCTCGATATAGCCCTTTGGAGTAGGGGGCTTCTCACCCTCGAGGAAAATCCCGAAATGCTTCAGGTGCTCGATGGGCGCCATATAGGTTTCGTCCTTGCAGCCGCGCTGACGGTGAAGATACACGGCCTTGAGCACCAGCGTGTCGGTGACGACCCGCCTTATTTCATTATCCGACTTCAGATTATTAATCTCCGCATCGATGATATCCTGATACACGGAATTAAATTGCAGGGCTGCCTGGTCTTCAGGCTCGATATGGAAAAGGGCCCATGTCACGGCACGGGCCAGTGAAGATACGGTCTCTTGAGGGAACCGCTGCCTGTATCGATGGTGGAGCCTGCCGTAGACCCCCGCCATCACCTGTTTTTCGGCCTGTAAGAGATCCGATTGAGTAGTCGTCGCCTTCATGGAGCATATCCCCTCACATTAAAAAAAATCAAACGAGCCCCACCATACATCATGATAAGCCTCTTGTGAAGCCGGGGCAGTCTTCTTTTGTACACAAAGGGTAAACATTTTTTATCATTCCATAAAAAGCTCGCCTCCCCTGGACTTTCAGCAAGTCTGACCATACTAAAAAAAGCAATCTTAAAACAGGAGGTGATAAACGGTGAATACTGCACTTGCAGCATACAATCAGTTTGTACAGTATGGTATGGGCTTGTTTGGACAGTGCCCAGGATATGGGTACTACGGCGGAGGCGGACCAATGGGTTACTACTGGTACGGAGGTCACTTTATGATGATGCTTCTCTTCATCCTCCTCGTCGTGGCGGTATATCTCATTGCGAGAAATGCACATACCAGGAAATCAGGTGGTGAGCCAACAGAGACCCCGCTCGATATTATCAGGAAACGCTACGCCAAGGGAGAGATCACCAAAGAGCAGTTTGAGAACCTCAAGAATGATCTGAAGGTCTGAAATACTTTCAATCCTCACGCTTGACTTGAAGGCGCCCGACGGGTAAGTCGCACCACGATGATGCAGGCACCGAATCAAGCCTGATCAATGCTTCTCCACTGTTTTTTTACCCGGTGGAAGACCAGGATAAAGAGATCATTCATGTCATGGACTGATAAACGCAGCCAGACGCTGAAATCGGACGGTCTTCTCCTTATAACTGCGTTCATCTGGGGTTTTGCCTTTGTGGCCCAACGCCTCGGCATGCAGTATGTTGGGCCATTCGGATTCAACGGTGTGCGGTTTGCCCTGGGTTGCCTGGTACTCCTGCCGTTTCTTTTCAGGAACGGCCTGCGTAACAATAATACCCCATCGAGCGAACCAAGGCTCTTCGCGCCCCCAAGCCTCGGCGGCGGTTTGATCGCCGGGCTCGTACTCTTCTCAGGGGCATCCTTCCAGCAGGTTGCCATGATCTACACTACCGCAGGCAATGCAGGCTTCATTACCGGGCTCTATGTAGTGCTGGTACCCATCATCGGGATCGCACTCGGACATCGCACCCATGCAGGCACCTGGACAGGGGCCGTTCTTGCTGTGGCCGGCCTGTACTTCCTGAGCGTCACCAAACAATTTACCATATCGGAAGGCGACCTGCTGGTGCTCATCGGCGCCCTCTTCTGGGCCTGCCATGTGCACATCATCGGGTGGCTGTCGCCCAGGCAGGACCCGCTGAAGATAGCATTCCTGCAATACGCAGCCTGCTCTGTCCTCAGTCTGATCGTGTCCGTCCTCTTCGAAAAAAATACTTTTGAGGGTTATATCTCCGCAACGATCCCCATCCTCTACGGCGGGATCATGTCCGTGGGCGTGGCATATACACTCCAGGTGGTTGCTCAAAAGAAGGCCCGTCCTGCACATGCCGCCATAATCCTGAGCCTGGAAGCGGTCTTTGCAGCCATGGGCGGGTGGATTATCCTGGACGAGGTCCTCACCCTCAGGGCGATCACAGGCTGCGGTCTCATGTTCTGCGGCATGCTCATCTCGCAGCTCTGGAAGATGCCGTGGAGAGACACTACCGAGAAAAGTGCCTGTTAGTACTTATTTATGGACCTGACCTCGCCCTCTTCCATGAAGTTTTCGAGAAAGTCCCTCTCAACCTCAAGGGTGCTGCCCTCCCACAAGAGGACGCCCAGACCCTTCAATCTATTGATGAGGCGAGAGAGCGTCTCGGGGATGGTGCCGATGGCCGAGGCGATGTCCTTCTTTGCCATATCCACCCGGTAAACCCCGCTTGTACCGTAGTGTTCAATGAGGAACCTGAAGAAACGCTCTTCCACATCATAGGATGTAAGGTAAAGGATGCGCTCGGTGAGGTATCGCTGCTTCTTCATGAGCAGCGTAATGAATTCGTTGCGGAACCCCTTGTCTTCCAGCAGGTCGGCAAAGGAGGCCCGGTCGAGGGCAAAGACGCTGCCTGCTGACAATGCGGCAGCGCTTGCCGGATAGGTAGTGTCCTCAAAGAGGACCACCTCGGCAAAGATCTCTCCCGGCCTGATGATGCGCAGCGCAATCTCCTGCCCGTCCGGTGAGGTCTTGTAGAGGCGCACATCCCCCTGTGTGAGCAGGAAGAACTCATGGCCTTTTGTCCCCTCGACGAACAGGGTGTCTCCCTGGGCGAATCGGCGTTGTTTTCCCTTGGCAGCAAGCCTGGATAGAGCATCCTCGCTCATGCCCTTAAAGAGGTCGGTCTGTTTGAAGAGTGCACGGAGTTCCATACCGGTAGTTTACTTATTCTTGGCCGTAAGGGCAAGTACATAGGCTTGACCCAGGTCAAGGCAATCCTCAGGGTAAAGAACCTATATGAAGTTCATCATGAACATAAAAGGAGTGCGGCATGAAGCGGATGAGAAAGGTCATTGAGATCGATGAGAATAAGTGCAATGGGTGCGGTCAGTGCATACTCGCCTGCGCCGAGGGGGCATTGAAGCTTGTAGACGGCAAGGCCAGGCTCGTCGGCGATATCCTGTGTGACGGGCTCGGTGCATGCATCGGCGATTGCCCGACAGGGGCATTAAGGATCGTTGAGCGCGAGGCCGAGGATTTCAGTGAAGAGGCCCTTGAGAAACAAATTGGGAAGAAAAGTCACGGCCCTTCAGTACATGAAGGCCCGGCAACACTGCCCTGCGGTTGTCCATCATCCTCGGTCATGACCTTTGCCCTGAAGGATGAACCCAAAGGCATTGAAGGCAGGCACTGTGCAGAGATGACCTCGCAGCTCGGCCATTGGCCGGTGAAGCTCCAGCTCCTCTCTCCCCAGGCCCCGTTTCTGAAGGGCTCGGACATGCTGCTCATGGCGGACTGCTGCGGTGTCGCCGGTCCCAACCTCCATGAGAAACTCTTCAAGGGCAGGACTGTTGCCATCGCCTGCCCCAAGCTCGACGATATCGAAAAACACATACAGCGCCTTGCCGAGATCCTCGTTCATGCAACTCCTAAGACATTGACGGTCGTGCATATGGAAGTGCCTTGCTGCATAGGGCTTGTTCATGCAGCCTTGGAGGCCTTAAGGCGTGCCGGTGTGGATATCCCTTTGAAACACATCGTGATGAGCCGCAGGGGCGAAATCATGGCTGAGGAAGAAATAGGTGTTTCGAAACATGCCCGGGAGCACGTGTAGGCTAAAGACATCTTGTGTCTTCAACGGTTGCGGCTTATTATATAAGGTGACGTCAGGGAACTCAAAAAGCAGCATGAGAAGCTTCAATATAGGCAAAGATACTCCCTTTAGCGGGGGCGTAGTTAAGCTGGTTATAACGCCGGCCTGTCACGCCGGAGGTCGCGGGTTCGAGTCCCGTCGCTCCCGCCAATAATACTTGTTGGGTAATATCATAATGAAAAGTCTCTTTTTGTTTTATATTAATTTTAATGGTTCATTTTAGTTTTTTTTATATTTATCGATTCATTTTTGTATTTTTAATGGCATTTTGTATACACATTAATAATGCACATGAACTGCCAGAATCTACCCACATGCATTGCTTTCTCGAGGTATTACAAGTACGGGTTCATTGAGAGCGTTGGCTGATATCACGTATGTTTACTTGAATCTGGGTGGGTTGAACGCTTGAAAGTGATTGTCACTTCCACCGGATCAACCTGAGAGATAACCGGTTCAATTTCCAGCCTGCATCTCGGAGATATGTTCAACCAATTTTCATATAGAAGAACCCATTCAAGATTACATTCTCATGATCCATTAATGTATGGATTTGCATGTTCCAAGAAGGCTCACTCGGCTTAAAAGGGGAATCCAAACCACCCTGTAATCATTTTAACAAATTGTAATAACTAGTTATTTAAAGCCATCGGATAACTTTTCCATTATGCTGGCATGCTGTTTGCCCTAACAACTATCAATGCTTGAGCTTGTGGAAAGGAGGTATTTACCATGGCCAGTAAAATAAATTCATCTTTAGCCGCCCCTACCCTTGAAGTGGTGAGCTCTGCCAAGGCTGAAGTTAAAAATTCGCCTTTGGTTACACCTACACTCGGATTGGTCGGTGCAACCATGAACGCTATGGCGTTAATAGCACCCGGGGCGTTTTTATGGATCACTTACCAGATGCAGGCTGCCGCAACAGCGCCAAGCGGGGCATCTGTTGCGGGCGATATATGGGCAGGGATTGTGGTTGCTTTGATAATTGCATTTCTCACAGCCCTTTCCTATTCTCAACTGGCAAAGATATATCCTGAGGCCGGATTTGCCAGCGTTACCTATTTCGCGGAAAAAGCCTTCCTCGACAGGTCAGGCACGAAAAGGGCCGCACCGAATTCCATGGCTCGCATGTCAAAGCTTGCAACCGGCTGGGCTGCGCACCTGTTCTACTGGGTATATCCGGGTGTCATGGTGGCCATGTTCGCTACCATGATAGGTTACATCTATACGCAATTCACCGGTGGAACGTTATCCAATATAAGCCTTACAATCATCGGCGTCATCATCGCGGTTGTAATCGGATACATTGCCTATCGCGGTGTGAACGGCTCGACCAAAACCTCCATCTGGATCAATGTGATACAGCTTGTAACCCTTGTTGTTTTCAGCGGACTGGCTATATGGTACAGGCTGGGCAATCCTCAAGGGGCCGCTACATGGGCATTCAGCGGGGCATGGGATATCGTGCGGCCTCACACGTTCAGCGGGGTCCTGGTCCAATCGACGCTGGCCATCCTGATATTGGTAGGTTTTGAGAGCTGCACTGCTTTGGCCGCAGAAACCAAGGAGCCGGAGAAGAATATTCCCAAGGCCATCATCATCTCGCTTGTTATCCAGGGGTTGTTCGCATACCTGATCGAGTATTTTGCAACGGGTACCATGATCAGCGAGAAGCTGACATCCGGCAGCGGAAAAACTCTTGCTACCGGAATGGCTGCCGCCGCTGCCTCTTCGGCACCCATCGGCGACCTTGCGAAGCTCATCGGCGACAACCTGCTTCACGGTGTCGGATTCGGCCTGATGATCACGATGGCGGTTACCGTGGTAATCGCGATCATAGGCACGACGCTCAGCTGCATGAACACCGCCATACGGGTGAGCGCCGGCATGGCAGGGGATCGTGAGCTGCCGAACATGATGGGTTTCATCCATCAGAAATTCAGCACCCCGCATGTGGCAATCGGGGCCATGGTCATTGTCTCTTCGGTCATCGCTGCGATTGGTGTGAGGTCGGTGATAGGTCTCACCGGCATCGCGCTTGCTTCGAACTTTGGGACCTTCGTGCTCTACGGCCTGACCTGCGTGTGGACCATTATCGCCTTTAAAAACAGAGAAGATTTCAGCATGCTCAAGCACGGCATTATCCCGGTGCTCGGCATCATCGGCAACATAGTTATGGTTGTGGCCATCGTCTACCTGTATTCCATCGGCAATGCCGACTCCAAGGCCGAAGCGGATATCTGCTTCCTTATTGCGGGCGCCTGGGCCTTGATCAGTCTTGCCTATGTGGCGTTGACGGGTGTGAAACGGTCGTACAGCTTAAAAATGATCTCCGCTATGATCCGACCCGATTTACTGAACGTCCTGGTGGAAATCCTGAAAGATGAAGACCTTATCCTGGGGATGACCGTGACCAGGGTCAAGGGGTTCGGCAGGCAAAAAGGCCAACGGGATGCGGATTCGGAGCCCATTAACGACAAGATTTCCTTCATCCCCAAGGTGAGGGTCGACCTCGTCGTGAATGACTGGGATGTTCCGGGTGTGATGGAAATCATGCGGGATGCACTCTTTACCGGCAAGGTGGGAGACGGCAAGATCTTTGTGCTGGATGCCAGAGACGCCATGAGGATTCGAACAGGTGAAAAAGGGGTATACGCCTTATAAGGTAATAATTCCGGGTTTTAAATAATGAGACAAAGGAGATGCAAGATGAAAAGAATTGAAGCGATTATTCGGCCTGACAAGGTGAGCGCAGTCTTCAATGCATTGAAAAAATTAGGGCATCCCGGTGTGATGATCTCCGAGATTGAAGGCCATGGACACCAGGAAGGCATAAATATCCAGGTTCGCGGCAATACCTATAAGGTTGACCTGATTACCAAGGCCAGAGTCGAGGTGATCGTTAAAGAAAGTGAACTGGAAATGATCGTCAAAACGATCTGCGATGCGGCCTTCACCGGCGAGATAGGGGACGGGAAGATATTCATCCATCCGGTGGACGATGCCTTGAGGGTGCGTACCGGCGAACGGGGGGAAATCGCTGTCTAGCCTGACATCGAGAAATAAGATTATTATGCGGTTATGGTATGGAACCTTTTACCTACAATGATCTCGGTGTTCTCCATGATCTTGCAAAGATCCTGGCGTCGCCCCTCGACCTCAGGGATCAGCTTGAACAAGGTCTCAATGAACTCTGTACCCGCACCGCGATGAACAGGGGCATGATCTCCATACTCGACCGGGACACCGGAATTGCCATCCTTGATGTTGCTTACGGTGTGGATATCGACAGTAGAGAGATTATCTACAAACCAGGAGAGGGAATCACCGGCCAAGTGGCACAGACCGGAAAACCTTTAGTCATTACCAACCTCGATGAGGAGAAGCACTTCCTCGACAGGACCGGATCCAGGCGGTCATTGAACCGGTCGGAGCTTACGTTTTTCTGTGTTCCCATCATCCATGACGACAAGGTGGTGGGTGTTCTCTCGGCTGATAAGGCGGCCATGGAGGCGGACAACCAGGAATATGAGCTGAAGCTTCTTTGTGAGGTGGCTGAACTGATTGCCAAGGCCGTAAACATGAGAGTTCTTGAGGAAGAGAACATTATGTTGAGAAACGTCCTTAAAAAAAGCAGGCGGCCTTCAGAGGAGCTTGTCGGCAACTCGAAGACGATGAAAGACGTCTCCGGCCTCATCTTTCAGGTTTCCGAATCCGACACTACTGTTCTTATCCATGGGGAGACAGGGACTGGAAAAGAGCTTGTTGCAAGGGCTATCCATATGAATAGTCCCAGGGTTCAAAACCCGTTTATTGAGGTGAACTGCGCCGCCATTCCGGATACCCTTATAGAAAGTGTGCTGTTCGGTCATGAAAAAGGGGCTTTTACCGGCGCTGACAAGAGGAAGAAAGGAAGGTTCGAGGAGGCAAACGGCGGGACCCTGTTCCTCGATGAAATAGGGGAGCTCTCTCCTCTCGCTCAAGCTAAGCTTCTGAAGGTGATCGAGCAGCGCAATTTTCAACTTCTGGGATCGAACACTTCTGTGAAGGTCAATGTGCGTATCGTTGCCGCCACCAACCGCGACCTGGAACAGGATATGGCCGCCGACAAGTTCAGAGCGGACTTATACTACAGGCTCAATGTGTTCCCTATTTACATGCCTCCATTGCGGGAGCGCGGCGGAGATATCATCCTGCTGGCAAATTACTTTGTGGAGAAGTACGCCAAGCAGCTCAGAAAATCCATTCATTACATCTCCACGCCAGCCATTGACCTCCTGCTTGCTTACCATTGGCCCGGCAACGTGCGCGAGCTTGAGAATTGCATCGAACGGGCCGTTCTGCTAACAAGAGGTGACAGTATCGACGGCATACATCTGCCCATCTCGATGCAGAAGCATATGGTAACCACGGAGGGAAAGCAGCAGAGGATACTGGAAAGCCTCGTAGCAGCCTATGAGCGCTCCATAATCGTGGATGCGATGAATGCGGCCAGGGGCAACCAAAGCAAAGCAGCTCGACTCCTCGGAACCACCAAGCGCATCATGCAGTACAAGATTGAGAAACACAATATCGATAAAAACCGCTTCAAGACAATAAAACCGAGAGCGACAAACCGCCCGTCGTCCCGCCACATTTCTGATTCTTAATTCCTCCTATAAACTATCCTCAGAAACTCGAGTAATCATCTGTTCTGCAGTTTGGGTACTCAATCTTGGCTTGCTGCCGCCCTGATATGATATTTGCGGATATAAAGGCAATATTTTCTCTCATGCATGAAAAATTTACCAGTAGAGTATTATGGCACAGCCTGCATCTGTAGGAAGGGCCTATACTATCCCCGGTGGCACGCCTGTTGCTCTTTTGTGTGGGGGTCATACCTTAGAAAGGATGTGAGGCATGAATACATTGCTTGATTTTATCCATCACTTCTTGATTATCTCAATAATTTCCATAATTTTGTTCACAATAGTCATTGCCTTTATTTATGAATTCATACTCCCTGCCATACGTATAAAAAAGGATCTTCAAGAAACTATCAACCGACTCAAACAGATAAAGGCCGCCTCCAAGGGCAAGATATCCGACCTTGAAGAAATATCACGCGAGATAACGGCAAATGATAAGCTCTCTCATGCCTGGCATGAGTATTGTGAGACGCTTCATGAACAAACAGCCCCTGAACAATACGGTAAAGAGAAAAAAATACGATGGCGCTCAACAACGTTAGCCGAGACATTTTTCACGGAACAATCACTCGTAGATACCCCTCTTAAAACAGCATTTTATAAGCATTTGCCCGGAATACTCACCGGCCTGGGCATCATCGGGACATTTTCCGGTCTTATTGTCGGTCTGATCCGGTTTGAGGTCTCGGGTGATGCCGATAAGGTACGCGCAAGCCTGAATGGGCTTATCCAGAGTGTAGGTTATTCTTTTATCGTGTCTGCTTCCGCTATTTCCCTGGCAATGATCTTTATCTGGATTGAGAAGTCTCTTGTTACAGGGTGTTACCGTCATGTTGAAAGACTGTGTCAGCTTATTGATAGTCTATTTGATACCGGGGCCGGTGAGGAATATTTAGCGCGTCTTGTCATAGCTTCAGAGACTTCAGCCCTGCAAACGCAACAAATCAAGGAGTCTTTAGTCCTTGATCTTAAAAAAGTTATCTCAGAAATTACAACCCAGCAAATGAAGGCATCCGCTCTTCTCAATAAACAACTTTCAGAAAATATCGCTCAGACTTTAACTGACACCATCAGGGCGCCGATCGAGCGGATTTCTCTTGCTGTTGACCGGGCAGGTGCAAACCAAGGCGAAACCGTTAATACGTTATTGTCGGATCTCCTGAGCAACTTCGCGTCACAGATGCACGATATGTTCGGCAATCAAATACATCAGATGAGTAATCTCCTACAACAAACAGCTACAACCATGCAGTCGGCTGCTTTGCAAATAAACAAGCTTTCCGAGAACACCCAGTTAACGGGAAAGGATGCTGCAGAAGCAATGGTTGAGCGTATGAGCATCACTAATAACTCGATAGAGTCCTTCATAGGGGATCTTGGAGCAAAGGTTACAAATATTGTTAAGAGCCTTGAGACACAATCAAGACATACTACTGAAGAGACTGGGGCACTCCAGAATCAACTTGCGCAATACACGATTTCAGCCATGAGTGAAATATCCACGCAGATCAAGACACTCGCTACAGAGATGCGCCAAGCGAGTGAGGTGATGCACGATAGTGTGGGAAGTCTGTCGCAAACCACAAAAGAATCCATGATACTGTTTCATTCCGGTGCGAATACCTTGAATACAGCTATGAACGGCTTTGCAAAGGCAGGTCAAGGGATAAACAACACCATGCAGGCAGCAAATGATACGACGGAAAAAATTCAAATTGCTTCGTCAAATCTTGTCCAGGCAACGAATGGAGTCAAGAATATGATGGACGAATACAAGAATATGAGCAAGATCTTTGCTGCTATCGTTTCCGACCTCAAGTCCACCATTGAAAATGCCCGGAAAGAGGCATCCATGACCACCCAGATCGTCTCACAAATCCAAGAAGCAACTGAACAGCTGGGTATTGCCGAGAATAAGGCCGGGGAATATCTGCACGGGTTGACGGAGGTTCTTGCCCAGGCCCATGCCGAATTCGCCGGGAACATTGAGCTTACCCTTCGAAAAAGCAATTCACGCTTTCACGAGGAACTCTCAAGATCAGTTTCTCTGATTTCAGGTGCAATTCAAGATTTTGGAGATGTCCTGGACTCTGTGATGGAAAAAGGGGAGATTCAGTGCTCGGCTTAAGGTTGCGGCCCCATCGAGGTGCCAAAGAAGAAGCGGAAAAGCCATTCTGGATATCATTTTCTGACATGATGACCGCTCTCATGGTCCTTTTCCTGGTCGTGATGACCGTGACACTCCTTGCCGTTACCCATACCATCTCGGAAGCGGAGCGTAAAAAAACACAGCGCGATGATGAAATCAATAAACTCATAATGAAGATCCATGAGATATCAAATAATTTTCCCGGGATCACCCTGCGGGGGCATACTATAGACTTTGGCGATCAGGCCCGTTTCGACACCGACAGCCATAAGCTCACCTATGAGCAAGCAAGACACCTGAGGGCATTTGCCCCCGGCATTTTAAAGATAGCCCGTGATCCACTCGGTCAAAAATGGCTTAAACGTGTTGTCGTAGAAGGTTATGCCGACCAACGGGGCACATATCTGCATAATCTTGACTTGAGTATGCAGCGTTCCGAGAGAGTGCTTTGCGCCTTACTCGCCAAACCTGAACCGGATGAGGTGCCTATCAGCAAGGAAGATCGTTTGCTTATTCGTGAACTCTTTTTAGTCGGAGGGTCATCATATAATTCATTAAAGAAAACCCTGGAAGAAAGCCGTCGGATAGAATTAAAACTTGAATTTCTCGAGGTAGGAGAAACGAGGTCCAAAGCTTCTCCCATGCCATTGGACGAGGACCAATACTGTCCGCTTGACTGACTATGCATGTGCTTGACTCATTGCGTTTCAGAATAAATCAGACATTTTCCGCTGCATTACACGATGCGGCATGGGGACGGCCACAGCTTATGAGTAAGGCCTTGGAGGAGGTTTGCCAGGCCTTCGACACCCCTGCAGACACCACTTCTCAAAGGTCAATTGAAAAGACGTTATTAACTTTTCGTCGTTCCTCTGAGTTGCCCGCCTTCCTGGACCTGAAATATGCCTGCCTGGGTATCTCCCATATCATCGAAGATGACGGTTGGCGATTGATAGAAGATAATGAGCTTTTTCCTCTATTGATGCGAAAAGTCGATGAAGAGAAGCTTAAGTTTCACCAGTTTCTGAAATGCTATCAAGGTCTTTTATCAGGATATTTCGACTATAATATATTTGCCGATGATGTAGCGGAGGCCGGACAAAAAAACTGGGAAAGTTTGCGCAGGTTTTTGCTTGATCATCTTCACATAATTCAACGAGCCATGCCTGCTCACAGATGGGTTCACGTTATCAGCGAGCATATGAACCTGCTTAGTGAGGATCTATGCGATCGTTATGGTCTTGCTTTGGCTCAGGGCGACTGCAACGAACTAAAATCGGCCTTGGAAGGTTTATTCATACCGAGAAATTCATGGGTTTGGGAAGCTACAGTCCTGGCCCGCATAAATGCTGTATGCAGTTTTGGAGATGATGAGTTCAAAGGGCACCTTGCCAGGTGTTTGGCTATGATAACTCACAACTCAGGGATCATGCCTTCTGAAATACTGAAGAAGAAATGTATTGCACGAATAGTCTCGCGCTATGCACAGTGTGTTTCAAGGCCTGAGCATACCTCGCTCCGTGATTCAGCCGTAACAATAATAGGTAATCCATGGATCAATCGGGCGGCCTGGGATGCATTCGTAAATGATGAGACTGCGCGGGATTTGATAAACGGCTGGTTTAAACGCCGTCTGATCACTGAGTTTTTTCAGGTACTCTCAGAAGATCCAGCAGCAGATAAAAGGCGCCTCCGGTACTGGTTGCGTTTTGTGCCTAAAATAGAAGACATGTGGTTTGCCTTGGGTCCGCATGCATATGCCCATCCCGGAGCGGATTTTAAAGATTTTCGTAAACTTGCTCAAGACCGCATTCTCGCCCTTGAAAATGGGGATAAGCCTGAAACCAATGCACTTATTATGCGCATTGATGAGTATGTTTTTGTCGAGTTCGGGACAACCAGGAATTCCTGCCTGGTCTTTAAAAGCAACAACCTGCCTTTTGATTTGGATAATAAATGGATATACATTGGTTCAAGACCTTCTGAACAGCCGTATAAGCTCCTGTTGAAGCATGCATTACGACAAGATATCATGGGTACGACTCACGAGGCAAAACCATCTTCGAAACTCAGCCCCAAGTTACGAAAACACGCTATACCCACTTAAGGAATTTTTTAATGAGAACAGCTGGGCCGTCTTTGATCATTGCTTTTCTCTATACGGTTTTTACCACTTTCAGGGCTTCTACCAGCAAGGTCAACATCCGGATCTGTTCTTTCTGCATCATGATCAACTCTTCCCATTGATGCTCCCGCAATGTATCCATCTTTTCGTGAAGGGCCATAATCTCCAGTTCGGCCTTGAGATTCACCTCATAATCATGGGCGGCATCAAGCCTGTCCTTCTGTGTCTGACGGTTCTGGCTCATCATGATTATCGGCGCCTGGATGCCTGCCATCATGGACAGCACTAAATTAAGCAATATGTATGGGTATGGATCGAATTGTTTTTTCCATTGGATGAGTAGGTATGAATTGATTGCGATCCACAATGCCATAATGAAAAAAAAGAGGAGAATAAACGGCCAGGAACCGCCGAAAGATGCCACTCGATCTGCCATACGCTGACCGAATGTGAATTGTTCTTCATGTTCTTTTCGAACATTCTTGCTTATATGCTCTCTCCGGGAGATGTGGCGGATGACATGCTGCTGCTGCAATGAAAGCGTGTCATATTCCTTGTTCATTAACTTCTGTGACAACTCATGAACATCCCGGTTCATACATCCTATCCTTCCGGATTTATTTTGCTTCCCTTCTATTTCATTGCAGATGCCTTGATCCGGGTATCTGCCGTTTAAGAAGAAACGGTCACGCTAACCGAGGCTTGCGCTGTAGCTCCATTGCTGGTGTCGGTCACCGTGAGCGTCACCGTATGTGGGCCGGTAGTGTTGAATATTATTAAGCTAGGATCCTGCACCGTGCTCGTGTCGGGGATTGCACCACTGAAGTTCCATAGGTAGGTAAATGGGCCTGTCCCGTTGGACACCGTACTCTGGAAACTCACCGCCTGTGCTACAGTAATCACGGAGGGTGGTGTTATGCTTACGGTAAATGCCGTTGAAGACTGAACGGTCACGATAACCGAGTCTTCTGCTGTAGCTCCACTGCTGTCGGTCACCGTGAGAGTCACCGTATAAGTGCCGGCAGTGCTGAATGTTATCGAGCCGGGATTCTGCACGGTGCTGTCGGTTGCGCCACCTCCGAAGTCCCACTGGTAGGTGTATGGGCTTGAGCCATTGGATGCCGAGCTTTCGAAATCCACCGACTGTCCCACAGAAATAGTTGTATCCCCTGAGGGTGAGGTTATATTCACGGTAAGGTCATTCACTCCCCAGAAGTCGCACCCTGTAATAAGCATTACTGCGGAGAAAATACCGATTGCCCGTGTGATCATTGATAGTCTTGCTTTATCCATTGATTATACCCCTTCGATATATATCTGTTTTTATATACCGGATACTGATGGCTCCACTCCCCCGGGGACAGTCAGCACGTGGATAGAGTACTCAATAGAAATTTTTTTGCAATAAAAATAATAATCGCATTGCGTCCTCTGTAAAATCATCCAGTGGCGGGATCTGGACTCCTGAGATGAGATGCACTATATGATTTAAAATAGACGACTAAAAGGCATGGAAATGGTTGAAGATCCGCACGGAAATTCTATTTACGTATATGTATCAGCATCCAGGAGGAACCGATGATTGAGTTAACGGGTAACGCTCTGAGTTCATTAAAAGATTATTTCAAAGGCAAGGACTTAAGCCCGGTGCGTATATATGGCCGCCATGGCTGAGGAGGGTTCCAGCTCATGCTGGCTCTGGACGAGCCGGGAGAAAATGACGGGACATATGAGAAGGAAGGCTTCACATTCATTGTGGGAAAAGATCTTATGAATCGTCTGGAGAAGATCTTTATAGACAGCAATGAGTATGGGTTCCTGATCTCCTCACCATTATTGGAAAAGGGCTCATGTTCATCGGGGTCGTGTTCATGATGATTTTACTTGACGGGTGTATCCTGCTGCTTTATCGTTAGATACCGATAAATAATTATCAAGGCGCGCATGAAGAAGATGAAAACATCAACGGATGGAAGGGCAAAGATGCATGTAGGCAGGCCGCGCCAGCCCCATTTGACTTCGGAAGAAAGCATCGGGAATATATCCGACAAAGAGTCCGAAGAAAAGCTTGCCCTGCTTGCAAAGGGGCTCTCCCACCCTATACGCGTAGAGATCGTAAGGATGCTCGCCAACAAGCCGCCGGATTGCCGGTGCATCTGCGGAAAAATCGTGGATGCCCTGCCCCTTGCCCAGTCGAGCGTATCCCAGCACCTGAAGGTGCTCAGGGAGACCGGATGGATTGAAGCGGAGGCCACGGGGACCAGTGTGTGTTACTGTCTCGCTGACGGCATCCTCGATATGTATAAGAACCTAATGGATAGAGTAATCATCTATAGATAAAAATGGTGCTTAAGGGACATTGCAGCTGAAAGATCCGCTTGGTGACCCGGGCGCCCCAAAAGGAGATGGATAATGTTCGAGGTTACGGAAAAGGCAACAGAAATGGTAAGGGAGTTCTTCAAATCGCGTGATGCTGTTTCTCCGCTTAAGGATATTCATTGCGGGCGCCGGTTGCAGCGGCCCACAGTTGGGAATGGCCCTGGATGAACCGAATGAAACCGATGAGACATTCGAATCAGGCGGCTATACTTTCCTGATCGAAAAACAGCTGTTGGAAGAGGCAAAGCCCATTAAAGTAGATTATATCATCTCCCCTCAGGGCGAAGGCTTCATCATCTCATCAGGCATCAAGCGGGCTTCAGAGTGCGGCGGCGGCTGTTGCGGCTGCTAGAATATTTCAAAATAGCCGTCAGGTGCGAGCGAGGGCCGCATCTGACGGTTGTTTCATTCGATATCTTTTCATCATCTCCACCATGCAAGAGCTGTTATGTCTCGGAAAGCTCATGGGTGGAGAGCACCTTCACCTTTCCCGTTAAGATCTCCTCAGTGGAGCGAAGGTCTTGCACATTTACACGGATGCACACCCCGCAGTCCGAACTCAAATGCTTGGGTACAGGGATGAGCTTATAAGGGATGCCCCTATCCTTCAAGACCTTCTCGGCAACGAGTACGGCGCTTACAGACTCGAAAAGGAGTACCTTGCGGAAAACCCGGCTCATAACTGCACGATTCTGCCTGCAGTAAGCATGGTCTGCGAGATGTCGTATATATTGGATACCACACCGACCGCAAGATTTTCTTTCAAAGAGAAGTAATTCAGGCAGGTCCCGCAAGCCAGAATATTCACCCCTGCATTTGCAAGGGACTCCAGATCATCAAGCACCTCTGAGCCCTTAACGGCAAGTTTTACACCGGTATTAAAGAGGATCATGATATCCGGCATTGGGCCGGCTTCTGTGAGCGTATGAAGAAAGCTCTTCATGAGCACACCCCCAAGAACATCTTCCCCCCTGCCCATGGTGTTGGATGCAATGACCACTACAACAGGCCCTTGAGGTGTGATGGCACCCTGCGCACGTGTGCATACGCTGACTTTGTTGATGCGGATGCGGGTATCACTACCCTGATGTTCCTCCTCAACAACGAAACCCATGTTTATTGCGAGTCGTTTGACATTCTCACGGTCCGCGGTATCATCCACCAGCACGATGACCTCATCGTTCGTCTCCAGCGCCTTCTTGGTCAATATCACAGGCTGCGGGCATGCAAGCCCACGGGCATCAATGGTATATGCCATGGTTCACCTCCTAAGAGTACCTTTTCATTTGTCGGGGTTCGTTTAAGCTCGGCCCAACCTACATTTCTTGTGCAATCCGAGACACTGCATGAACAGCCCTGCTTACATCATCCAATGTATTGAAACATCCGAGACTCAACCGCACGGTCCCTTGCGGAAAGGTATGAATAGTCCTGTGGGCCGATGGGGCACAGTGCAGACCCGGCCTCGCCATGATGCCATACTCCTCGTCTAACCTAAAGGCGATATCTGACGGGCTCATGCCTTCCATGCTGAATGATACTATAGCTATGGTTCGGCCTGGATCTTCAGGGCCATAGATAAGCACACCAGGGATAGAGGTCAAGGCGCTCCTGAGCTGTGCTGCAAGGCCCATCTCGTATTCCCTGACAGAGCCTATGCCTCGTGATTCCAGAAAACGAACACCTTCAAGCAGCCCTGCGATGCCCGGCGTGTTGGGCGTGCCCGACTCGAATTTGTCCGGCATGAAGACCGGCTGTTCTTCATGCTCGGAGGCGCTGCCCGTACCACCCATCATGAGGGGTTCGATTTTTTCCTCCAGGCCTGCCCTGATGTAAAGCCCCCCGGTGCCTTGGGGACCATAGAGTGACTTATGCCCGGTAAATGCAAGGAGATCGACGTCCATCTTATCAACGTCTATGGGAAGGCAGCCTGCGGTCTGTGCAGCATCCATGCAGAAAGTGATGCCGTGTCCCCTGGCAATAGAACCCACCTCGGCAACCGGCATGATAGTGCCGGTAATATTGGACGCATGGGTGAGGATGATGAGTCTTGTATCAGGTCTGATGGCCTTTTTTACATCCGACGGATCCAGTTCGCCCTGCCTTGAACAGCCTATTATAGACAGTTTGATGCCTCTTGTTTCAGCGGCCCTTAAGGGCCGCATCACGGAATTGTGTTCCATGCCGGTGGTGATGACGTGGTCTCCCTGCTTGAGCAGACCGCCCACAACGATGTTGAGGGCTTCAGTGGCATTTTTTGTAAACACTACACGCAGTGGGTCCTTGACCCCGAAGATGGAGGCTATTGCCTCCCGGGCATCTGCAATGATTCGTGCAGCCTCAACAGAAAGGCTGTGTGCCGAACGGCCGGGGTTTGCAGCCGTCTCGATCAGGACACGCTCCACTGCGCGGATAACCCCCTGGGGTTTCGGCCACGTGCTCGCTGCATTGTCGAGGTAGGTGACGGCCCTTTTTTCCACTGAGCTATTCCTTGTCCGAGGATATCCATCCGGGGCAAAAATGAATGAGGTACTGCGCCCTTGTTCAGCACTAGTGGATCAGCCTGACGGTGTCAAATGCGAATAGGGCATGGTCTTTGAGCTTGCATGCATTTCTTGCATAGACAAAGAAAACCTAACTTATCCCGGCGACATCGGCGAAGCTTCCACCCAGGAGCCTTTCCTGAACCATGATGTCAGGGAACATACGCTCGATCCTGCGCTTTATGAAGCCATAATCGTATTTGTGGTCGGGCCCGTGGAATCCGAACGGTCCGTCGGTTCCGAAGAAGAGCCGGTCCGCACCCAGGTAGTCGACAACCTCACGGGTGGCCCTTTCGCTCGTGTAGCTCGTCTGGGATAGATCGAGATACACATTTTTACGGTTCTTGATCTTCTTCCAGGTATCCGCATATTCGGGGAAGCCTGCATGTGCCAGGATGAGCTTGAGATCAGGCACCTTTGCCAGCAGGGCCTCGAAGTTGCCCTCTTCACCGAACCCTACATGGATGAGCAGCGGCTTGCCGGTCTTTGCCAGCCGCTCGGCCACGGGCGCCAGCTCCACGGGCTGGAATCGGTGCCAGAAGGAGTGCGCCTTGACACCGATGAAACCCGGCCGGTCCTTGTATTTCTCAAATTCTTTAACCTGGTCCCTCTTGCCCCTCGGATTCACGAAGATCCAGCCGAGGAATCGGTCAGGATATTTCTTGACCACCTCGAAGACCCCCTCGTTGTCCGGATCCGTATAGATCTGATACGGCTTGCCCAGGATCTTGATATCGCCCTTGTCCGTGAAGTTTGAAATCAGGGCCTTGCCCACGCCCCGAAGCACAGTGCTCTCCAGGAGAACCTGAAGGCCCTTGACGAGGAACCTCGGCGGCTCTGTAAAGGGTTCGACCATGCCCCCCATGAGTGCGGCCTTCCGGATGCCGCACCGCTCCATCTCTCTAACCAGTTCATCAACGGTAAGAACCCTTTCCTCCAGGTGGTAATGACAATCGATAACCATGGTTCCCCCTCTTTGTCTGCATGGACAGAATAATATCCGCACCAGCACAGTTTATGCACTTGCTCGGGTATTGCCAAGGTTTAATTCTCTTTTATTCGCTTTTATAAGACAATATGGCACATTCTTGCACTAATCATTTTATTACTTAACATATTTGTTTCAATGCCCTCCGATATAAAGATATCGTCAATCTCTTGAAACCCTCATCCGGAAACATTCTTGAGAAGATTTCATAAAAAATCGGAACAATGTGAAAACATGGCATCCAATTTGCTGAATATACCCAGAGCTTAGAATCCCTCATGAGGAGGCTTAACCTATGATACCCATTGAGAAGGCCGATACGGCCTTTGTCCTGATTTCTGCAGCACTCGTCATGCTCATGACGCCTGGACTTGCAGTCTTTTATGCCGGTATGGTGCGCGCCAAAAACGTGCTCGGCACCATTATGCAGAGCTTCATCATGATTGCCCTCATCAGCATTGAGTGGGTCTATTTCGGATACTCCATGTCTTTCGGCCCCGATATCTCCGGCATAATCGGCAACCTCTCATGGTTCGGCCTCAGCGGCGTATCCTTGAGCCCGAATCCTGCGTATGGCCCCACTATTCCCCATCTTGTATTTGCCATATTCCAGTGCATGTTCGCAGTTATCACCCCGGCACTCATCACCGGTGCCTTTGCAGAACGGGTGCGTTTTGGCCCCTTCCTCCTCTTCAGCTTCCTCTGGGCCATTATCGTTTACAATCCTGTGTGCCACTGGGTGTGGAGTACAGGCGGTTGGCTGAAAAACTTGGGTGTTCTGGACTTTGCAGGCGGCCTGGTAGTGCATCTTTCCTGTGGTGCTGCAGCGCTTGCCGCCATAATGGTGATCAAGCCGAGGAAAGGCTACGGCACGGATAACTTCATACCCCACAATCTGCCTATGACCTTGCTGGGCGCAGGACTCCTGTGGTTCGGATGGTTCGGATTCAACGGCGGGAGCGCCCTGGCCGCAGATGGAGTGGCAGTGAGTGCATTTGTGGCAACCCATCTCGGAGGCATGGCCGGGCTGACCGCCTGGACCATTGTGGAATGGATACACCGGGGCAAGCCCACTACCCTCGGTGCCGCCTCCGGTGCAGTGGCCGGGTTGGCCACCATAACACCCGGCGCGGGTTTTGTGGGCCCGAACTCTGCTATCATCATCGGTTGTCTTGCCGGGTTAATCTGTTACGCTTGCGTTGCATCCAAGTCGCGATTCGGGTATGATGATAGTCTCGATGTGGTGGGCATACACGGTGCGGGCGGTATCATCGGTACGTTGCTCGTAGGAGTATTTGCGACGAAGATGGTGAATGCGAGCGGTGCCAACGGCCTGCTCTTGGGTAACACTTCATTGATCCTGTATCAACTTATCGGGGTCATTGCAGTGGGCCTGTATGTGTTCTGTGCGAGCTGGATACTGATGAAGGTTATCGACAAGCTGTGGGGCCTGCGGGTATCCGAAGAAACTGAGCTCCAGGGGCTCGATCTCGGCGAGCACAGTGAAACCGCATACGGGGCATGACATTCCATGAAGGAGGAAGCATGAAAAAGATCGAAGCCATCATCAAACCCTTCAAGCTCGACGAGGTAAAGCAGGCCTTGAGCGAGATCGGGATTTCGGGAATGACGGTCACCGAGGTAAAAGGGCACGGCCGTCAGAAGGGTCACAAGGAGATCTACCGTGGCGCCGAGTATCAGGTGGATTTTCTGCCCAAGATCAAGATCGAGATCATTGTGGATCAGCCCATGGTGGATCAGGTCGTGAAAAAGATCGTTGAGTCCGCCAGGACCGGCAAGATCGGAGACGGCAAGATCTTTGTGCTGCCCATAGAAGAGGTTATTCGGGTGAGGACCGGAGAGAGCGGCAAGGACGCAATCTGAAACTCATCGGCAACCAATCCCCCCCCTTGATAAAGGCGATTATCCACAATTTGACACAATCACCATAAAGAAGACGTTTTTTGTTTTGTGCTTAATAATCGCAGTGGCGCTAAGTAGCGGAGTTTTGTGGGCCGATTGCGGAGAAGTTAAAAATTACCTGACCGTTATCACCCCTAAAACCCCCATGTTCCACTTCCAAGGTAACTTCCGTATAAAAACTAATATCCCCAAAAAAGATAGTTTGGTAATCAGCTCTTCCGTGGATGAAAAGCCTAATTTCTCGATTATGAAGAGCATTTATCTCAGTATCGGCAAAATGACATGGGGGACTCATCACTTTTACGCCAGGGATCAATGGTGCCTGACGCTGTTCAAGGTTAGGAGGATGATTAAAGGTTGGGATGTTCTCGCCCCGCTTAATAGTCTGTCTCTGGGTCAACAGGCTGCAATGAATAGCTGGTGTACGTCCGCTATTTATCCATTCGATGACAAACATAACTCCGTTCATTTTATCGCCAGTGTCTATGACAGTGGCGTTTGTAAATGGATGAATCATTACATTAATATTAGATACCCACGCCCGTTCAGCGACTTGAAATGCATCAGCAGAAGTTTTGGCAGCATCAGCGGTTTTCCTAGTGACTTCAACAGTATTTTTCAGTTCCTGGACTTGATTCTTCATAAGTTTGACTTGGAGAAGAGAGAATATAGCGAGTGCACCAGTGAACAAAGCGAGAAGAATATTTGTAGAGATACTGATTATCTTAACCAAAACGGTGATCCACCCCCTATTTTGCGGAGACTGATTATTCTCCTTGTTTTGTTTTGTACGGGGTGTTTCGTCATTTATAAAGCTTGGGGTATTATTTTGGACTTTAATAATCCAGTAACTGGCAGGTTGTTGTTGCTCCTTGGATGCTTGATGATGTTTTTCGGTCTCGGATTGTGGTGCCTTATTATGTTCCCCAGCACCTGGGGTTGGTGGCTGTGAATATGCCAAGGACAATGCCCCTATTAACAACCCAAGAAATATCACCAATGCGATTTTCGCATTCAACATCTAGCGATTGCAGCTTCAAAGATGTCAGGATTCTTTCTATTATTGTACCTAAATTCAAACTCCGCAACATAAAGTTGGAGATATTTTCTGCTAACTTTATGGAATGTGCCGACAATACCGCGTTTAATCAGAGACCAGAATCCATCTATGGTATTTGTATGAATAGAACCAACAACATATTCACCCTTACCATGATGAACTATGCCATGATTGAACCATCTACCGAGATAGCGGTAGCCAGAGTTATCATCAGTAGAGATCAGGCTGACTCTATCAGAAACCGTTTCCCTGACAAATCTATCCAAGGTTTCAGTATCGACGTTATTTATAACACGAGCAACAACCTTGCCCTTGCGGCTTACGGCTCCAATTATGGGAGTCTTGCCGATTGTTCCACGGCCACCGCCACCGCGCTTATTCTTATGCTTATTCTTTTCCTTGCCACCTATAAAGGTCTCATCTACTTCTACAAATCCAACGAGCTTGCGAAATTCGACATCAGTCAACCCAGCACGGACACGATGACACATATACCAAGCCGTGCTGTAAGATCCTGTCCCGATCATGCGGTGGATCTGCAAGGCACTCATGCCCTTTTTGCTACTGAGCATAAAGAAGATAACCTTAAACCATGTTTGCAAAGGATAGTTGGTATTCTCAAAGATTGTTCCTACAAGCACGGAAAAGCGGTATCCGCCACAGTCCCGGCATTGCCAATGCCAAGCACGGCTAAGCTCATAGACTTTCTCGTTTCCACAACGAGGGCATTTAGGGCCGCTAGGCCAGCGTTTATCCATCAAATACTTCTTGCAGGAATCTTCATCTGGAAACATTGTTTCATGCTCTTTAAGCGTCATTGGGAACCCCCTTCATTCTTTACTAATATACTATATAACATGATAGGTGCCTTGTGTCAAGTAGTAGATAATCGCCTTTGTTTATATATCAACCCATACACTTGTTCTCTATGGGGGGTAATCTTATTAGTAATTCGTATTTATTCGTACCCTAAAGTCCTATAGTGTATTAATTATATGGGGTACTGGGGTACGGATACTTACGGATTACTAATAAATTACCGCTTACCTATAATTAATAACTAAAAATCGGGTCATATATAACTAATACGAAAACTAAATAAATTAAGAATTATTAATAAGATAGATATTATTTAATAGGACAGGTGAAACCCTTGTTATATTTCTTAAAGGCTTCATCCATAACTTGGCGCAGTTTATCTTTATATTTTTTTTGTACTATAAAAGAATCATGGATTCCAAGAATGGGTATATTATGTTCGGAAAAATGATCTAAGACATCCAAGGCAATTTAAGAGTCCTTATTCATCACTTTTAATCCAGCAGATCCCTTAAAAAAATGATGTGCAATTGTTTGGTGTTCAATCTTAAATCTTTTGATAATATCAACTATTTTGATTTTTTCTTTTTTCAATAGACGGTATAAGATGTGATCCTCGTGAATCTTATTATTTCCTGCACTCTTTGCCTGCTTCTCGCTATTGGAATTAAGACATGCAAGTAATACAATTTTAAGGATAGGGCGGAGAGCAGCATCTTCATAAACCATCTTATATGGATCTTTATCTAAGGGGAACTGCTTCCCTTCCTGTGCATACAATATGCGAGGGAGAAGCCCTGAATAATCTAGCTCAATTGTTTTTTCATTATTAATGACAATATGCTTTCTGTCATCCTTTGATAGACCTTGGTATCCTTTATATTCCGTGTATAGTCTACCACCAAGTCTAAAACTTGAATTATTGAAGACTGCATGCAGATCGCTAGGTAAACTATGGCAGATACCGGTTCTTTTTATTTGAATTGTTGCAGATCTATTTACTTGATTGGTTCTTTCAAGAATCTGACTGATTCGTTTTGTTTTAGATGTTTCGGGATAATCTTTTAACTTCTTCTTTACGTCCTTCAATTGTACCAATTTGATTGGTTTAGACGCTAATATCTCATTTTTTTTATGTCCTTTGAAGTATGAGAGAAAAGTTTCTTCTGGCCAAATTCTTGTTAAGTATGATTCCCTATCTATACGATAGCCTTTTTTATGTCCTATCATTTCATTATTGATCATAAGGTGTATTAAATCGCTTAGAAAATGACTAACTCTACGCCGCTTGTTCTTTGTGTAATTATTCCGGTCTAAGGAAATCGATACAGGAATTGATCGTCTTTTGTACATTAAATTAGCACATAGTATATCAAAATCTAAAAGCTTTTGAGGTATCTTTGTTAATTTTCTTTTTGATTTTCTATTGGAGATCAGCTCGTAAAAAATAGGTGTTATAATCTTTAAACCTAATTGTGTGAGCCTTAAGTCCTCATTAAATGGGTTTGCATTGACCAACCATGCCGGAGTACCAACGCTACTTTCAATACGCTTTGATATAATTTTTATTAAAGTATCTTTATCCATAGGTTACATCATAACATGTATTGTTTTGAAATAAATTCCATTAATTTTGTCATAGTTTGATTTTTGAGGATAGGATGTATATCCTTATGGGGAATTCTAATAACTACGCATCTTGCCAAAATTAATGTGGAAAATTGTGTTAATCCTATATCAAGATAATAGCAAGGTTTGCCTTTGACTGTCTCCCCAGGTAGGTCAAGAGGCTAAAGTCGATTGTTCGATACTTTTTTTAATTCCTCTATATCAATGAATAAGTCTTTCATGAATGGGGTCAGTTTTGTTCTCGTCACCCCAAGATGTGTCTTAAGGAGTGTCAGAGCACCTTTCCATTCCTCAATAGAAGAGGGACCTTTCATCTTTGTATCATTAAGGAAGTAGATATTTAACAAGTAGGCCTCAACCCCATTAAGTTCTCTCAATAAGTAAAGATGGGCGATGCGATTCGTGTACTGAAAGAAAGTCCGAGTCCAATCAACAATTGGGTCAGCATTGAGAAATGCCCTGGTTTCGTTAAGACTTATTGCGATTTTCTTTAGTGACTGATATGAGGCCCCTGACTCAGGAGAATTTATTTCAGGGATGTGGGCCTTTGCCTCAATCAAAAATACTTGTCCGACTGGAGTACGTGCAAGGCCATCCCAAACAGGTCCCTTTTTAGGCCAGAAGTCTTGAAGAGGTATTCGAGGTAGTTTAACTCGTAGCTTATCGAGGAATTTTTCGTCCTGGTATTCTATGAAGTCCGGTTCCAGTGGGGAAATCCATTCAATTGGATCACAATCAGTGCCCCCAACGGCAAGGGCAATCTCTCGGTCAATAACAAAACGAGCATTGTTTACAGCTAATCGAAGCCAATATTGACTACCGTAACCTTTGCCTTCATTCATTGTATCCTCTTTTTTTGGAACCATTTTCTTCCCTTAGCTTCATCCAAAATAACCAGTAAGTCCTCTTGAGGAATAAACAAGCAGAACTGACCCCATTATGATATATGCAGATCTTGTCTTGAGTGATCATTTATCTCAGTATACAAATGATCATAAAAGATTGAAACCGCCGCTTTTGGCACAATCTATATTTTTTTGAGGCGAATAGCCCTTATTTTACTGTATAAGTCCAAGTATTGTCATATCCATTAGTAAAAACAATCTTCTTAAATCCTTCACTCCTTACTGTATCGTAAAACTCAGAACTGTTAATCAGGTTATAAACAGTAGGTCGTGAAAAAAGAATCCATCTTAGGTATAAAGTAGTTTTATCCTTACCTTGAGCCCTAACATAAGCATCAATACCTTGTTTGAGCATGATTGTTTCATAATTCTTTGCATATCTATCTCGTTCAGCTATGTTTGAAAGGCGTTCAGCTTTCTCTGCTTCTTTTTTCTCCTTCTCTTCAAGCTGTTCGACCTTGTTTAATAGTTTCTTTGCTTCTGCATATTCTTTATCATGCTCTTTGATCGCTTCTAGGTGTTCTCTTGCTCTTGCATAACATGAAACACACCCATTCTTGATGTGGAACTTGGCCTCTGCCAAGTGCTCTGCCGCTGTCATCTTTACAAAAGGATCAGTCTCACCTGCTGTACTTGCTGTGGCTGGTTGGGGCTGATTGACAGTTGAAACGGTAGATCCTTGCTGATTACTTGTCGATTTATTATCTTTACTTGTAGTAAATAACGGAGAGAGTATAGCTATAGTAATTGCAAATAAAATAAAAATAAGACAGCCAGAAGGTTTATAAGGTTTTTTACCACAATTAGGACACCTCTCTGCTGACGAGCTTAACTCATGCCCACATTCCTTACACCTTACTAATGCCATAACATCACCTGAAAATATTAAAACACAACATTTAAGTGTGATTAACTACCACCTCTGTTATTCTATTATAAGACAATAGGGAAATTTATCAATATTTAAATTATAGTGTCTTAAATGTAGAATGATACACCGTGATACTTATGAAATGAGTTAGGCTCTTTACAGTGGTGTCTAATTACATTATTCCTTCATTATTATGTTCTGTTTTATAGATAAGAGGTTTCTTCGATAAATTTATGGCATCTATCTCAGGGTTCCAGTCATGGAGTTCATGCCACAAATAACACTTTGTCTATAGTGAAGGTTTTGTTCGAAGATCTCTATGAGCAATGAGTCCATTATATACTCTTTGTTATGTGTTATTATGAGATCGATACCTAGCTTTAATTGATCCAATTAACTTAAATGGTGTTGAACTAGATTTTCTTAGTAATAACTTGCCGAATCCCCTCTTATGCCCCTTTGATAATCGATCACACCACTCTATTCGTCCTTTAAGATAATCAAATAGCCATAACACAATTGAGCAAGCCTATCATTGATTGAAATCCGATGAGATTTTGTGTATGTATTATTTCTCAACGGATAGATTCCCGCACTATGGGTGGTTTGAAACTATGCCTGCTAATCTGCCGCCGACATACCTTGAAGCCGAAAGACGCTATCGAGAGGCCAAGACCACCGAGGAGAAGATCGAAGCCTTAGAGGAAATGTTTGCCCTCATCCCCAAACACAAGGGGACGGACAAGATGCAGGCAGACATCAAGCACAGGATATCCAAGCATCGGGAAGAAACCCAGAAGAAAAAGGGCGCGGCCAAGCAGAAAAGTGTGTTTGCCATCGATAAGGAGGGGGCCGCCCAGGTGATCGTCATCGGGCCGCCCAACACCGGCAAGTCATCCTTGGTAGCAGCCCTGACCAATGCCCAGCCCGAAATCGCACCATTCCCCCACACCACACACAAGCCCACACCCGGTATGGCCCCGTTTGAGAACATCCAGTTCCAGCTTATCGACACGCCACCCATCACTCCTGAGTATATTGATCCTTTGATGATGGATCTGGTGAGGAGGGTGGACATCATAGTAATGTTCCTGGATATCACTGCCGATCCCATAGATCAGTATGAGAAAATCGTTGAGATCCTTACATCCTACAGAATCTTTCCCGAGGGATTTGATGTGCCCGAAGGAACCAAGAGGCCCGTGTTATTTAAAAAGATCTTCATGGTAATAAACAAGGTGGACGGCCCCAAGCAGGAGGAAGACTTCCAGACCTTCCTGGAACTGACCGATCTCAAGCTGCCGGCACTTCCCATCTCCATCCTGAACGCCAGGAACACTGATGCCTTCATGAAGAGCATTTACGATATGTCCGGTGTGATCCGGGTTTACTCCAAGAACCCCGGCAAAGACCCCGACCTGAACGAACCCTTTGTCATCCCGAAAGGCAGCACCCTTGAAGATCTGGCAGGCAGGATCCACAAGGACTTCCTCATCAAGCTCAAGTACGCCCGCATCTGGGGCAAGTCTGTCCACGATGGAATGATGGTCCAGCGCGACCATGTCATGCAGGACGGGGATATTGTAGAGATTCATATCTAAGAAGAATTCGGGATCCAGGCTCAAAGCCACAGATGTTCCGATTCGCCCCTTGCTTGAGCAACTTTCCTTCATTAATAACAAAAGCAAATGTGGCTTTTTCTGGCGCAAGGTCGTCGGCGAAAATCAAATCAGGGAAGCGGCGGCACAGACAGCCGCGCTTGTTAGCTATGCACGCATAAACTCCTCATAGGGTAGCCGGGGTGTGTGTTTAGTCGCAGCCCTCACACCACCTGCAAGCGGGTCCGCACAGGGCGGTTCACGACGATGGAGCACACGATAATCTCAGGAATAGCCATGGGCCTTTATCCACAAATTGCTGATAGAGACGAGCCCCGCCGTCTCGGTCTTGTCTTCATTAAAGCACCATTTTCACGGCCCGGGAGGTCCTGCATGAGGGTCTCCAAATCGGCTCTTGCCAGCCAGACGGGAATGGCATATCTCCGGACAGGGATGGCATACTGGCATGCAATCTCTGCAGACCGCTGGATTATGGACTTGTCAATTCATGGCATTTATGGATAGTTAGGGAATAATGAAAATTCATTTTTATAGTCTCTTGGAACAGATTAAAATTATCCCGTTAACAAGGACGATTGATATGAAATGGGCATCTTTGACGATTACATTTACAAAAGGAGCGTTTGTATGAAAAGAGGCGGTTTCTGCATCGTCTTATTATTTATCCTTGTAATTTTTTCCATTCCCTGTCTCGCTGCCGAGAAGACCTACCGGATAGAGGTACTTCAGGTCACGGCCATTGAGCCTTTCAAGAACGCCTACAACGGCTTCCTCAAGGAGCTGGAGAAGAACGGCATTGTCAAAGGCCAAAACCTCACCATCAACCGCACGATCATCGACTTTGATGTCGAGAAGTCAGGCCTGTGGAAGAAGATCGGCCTCCTCCTCAGGATCAGGAGCGAGGCCTCCCGTATAGCCGGGTTGAAGCCCGACCTCGTACTCACCATCGGGACACCGGCCACGAAGTACGGCAAGGACAAGATCATAGCGGCAGGCATCCCTGTGGTATTCACTGCAGTCGCCATACCCACTGCTGCAGGGTGCAAGTCGGTGACAGAGGCAGGTCCTGGCTTTACGGGTGCGACCCTGTGGATGGACATGAACGGCGTGGTCAAAATCATGAGGCTCGCCTTCCCCAAGGCCAAGAGCATCGGGGTCATCCACAGTGAGGACGACAACGCCGTTGCACAGGTGGAGGAGCTGAAAAAGAGCGCCCCATCTGCCGGTTTTACCGTCCTCTCCAGGCAGATCGACAAGAATGCCCACATCACCCCTATTGCCCAAGAACTGGACAAACAAATAGACCTCTCAGTCATCCCGCTCGACACCTACTATGCCATGAGAAATAACGAGGCTTCCAAAGAGCTCCGGGATCTGAACACGACCATGAAGATACCCGGCGTCGTCCTTGCATACGTAAAGGTTCCGGGCGGCGTCCTCTATATCGGGTCCGACTTTGCGTACATCGGGGCACTCTCCGCCCGGCATGCAGCCAAGATCCTCAAGGAAGGGGTGAAGCCGGAGACCCTCCCGGTAATGCGCCAGGAGGACCTCGGCATCATGGTGGATACGAAAGAAATGAAAGCACTCGGTATCGATCTACCCATGGGAATCCTGCAGCTAGCCAAGTCTGTAGAGTAGCATTAATCCGCTGCACCGGAGACTTAAATCCGGTGCAGCGGCACACAGCCTAGGGCGGATATATTCGCCATGTTTGCAACGGATGGGATGAAGAGCCCTTTGATCAGGCGGGATGCACATGCCCTCAAATATCGATATCATGATCCTTTCTCTCAATCCCGGCAGGACGTCATATACTGTCTTTATATCCCACCGAGAAAATTCCGAAATTATATACAATACATTACAGGCTGTGCAGGTGAATCACAGATGATGCATCTCATACCCAGGGATGACCCTAAACAGGCCTTGAGGATCATGAGATTCCTCATGGCCTTTGGCACGTATATCATACGGATGCTCATCGCACTGTATTGCTATTACAATGGGTTGTTCGCGAGGGCATTGTCGCATTCCGTAAATATCGGCTTGAAAGGGATCTCGCCTTGTAACTTTGCCCCTGCATGAGAGGGGGACCGGCAGGGGCAACCGGATGTGCCTCTCAAACAGTTTATCCGTTCATGCCTCTATAGGTGGTTTCACCATCAGCAATGTTTTAACAATAATAAATCGTATAACGGCTTCCGGTCTTTCAGCCGGATGCCGGATCTGGATGTTGTTCCCTCATGCACCCCTGATCATATGATGAATTAATCTACCCGGATCACCACGGCATCTCCCTGGGCAAGACCCCCGCAGATGCCTGCGACTCCGTAGCCGCCTCCCCTGCGGCGCAGTTCGTACATCATGGTCATCAATATACGGCCTCCGCTCGCGCCCACCGGGTGGCCGATGGCAATGGCACCGCCGTTGGGATTGGTCCGCTCTAGGAGAGAGCGCCACTTATGCTCATCCCGATCAGCCAATATTTTTGTTGATACCAGGGTAACTGCGGCAAAGGCCTCGTTGATCTCTATGACCTTCATGTCGTCGATGGAAAGCGAGGCCCGCTCAAGGGCCTTCTTGATGACAAAGCCAGGCAGCTCTGCCATCCTCCTGGGCTCGCTCGCCCCACTCGCCACGGATATGATGGTAGCCAAGGGTTTTACCCCCAATGTCTCCGCCTTGGACCGCCGCATGATGATCACGGCCGTGGCCCCGGCGTCCAGGCCAGGGGCATTGCCCGCTGTGACCGTTGGGCTGCCGTAGATGGTCTTCAATTTCGATAACGCCTCCATCGTGGTATCCGGCCTGGGTAATTCATCTTTCTTGAATACGATCGGCACTCCTTTTTTCTGTGGCATTTCAATGGGCACCAGCTCATCATCGAAGTGGCCGTCCTTATCGGCCTGGGCCCATTTTTTGTGCGACGCTACCGCCCAGGCATCCTGCTCTTCCCTGGAGATGCCGTACTCCATGGCGATCTCGCCCGCATCCTTGCCCAGCGGGGTGTATTCCCGGTAGGTGATGGGGTTCAGATAATCCTGTACAAGAAGCGGTTTCATGCCGGAGCCCCAGCGATGGTTATTTATGAGAAGAGGCGTGTTGCTCATGTTCTCGGCCCCCACTGCCATGCAGGTATCCGCCTCACCCAGGAGGATGGCCCTGCGGCCCAGCTGAACCGCGCAGAGAGACGAGCAGCATGCCCGGTCGATGGTCAGGGATACCAGCGTGTTGGGCAGCCCTGCCCGCAGAAGTGCCTGCCTGGCATTCACATTATCATAGAGTGCAGCCTCGGCCTGGTCGCACATGCCGTAGTACAGCTCGTCCAGGTCCTCGCCTTTCAGCCCCGCGCGCCTCAGGCTTTCTTTGATCACGATGACTCCGAGGTCAGTACTGTGTATCTCCTTGAGCATCCCGCCGAACTTGGAAAAGGGTGTCCGTACCCCGCTTACGATAACCACATCATCTTTGTTTTTCATACAGTGCTCCTTTCTATCGTATCTGGTCGCCCTTGACGATCCCGCACAGTTCTTTCGCAATCTTCTGTTTCTGCTTCATGTTTACAAGCCTGGCGATCTCATAGGGAAAACGCGTGACATTCTGCTTGTGCACATTGGCCAGAAGAACATCTACAAGATAGGTCCCGCTTGCCTCTTTGTGCCCCTCGGATGCACAGGCGATGCAGCCGCAGAACAGCGTCTCGTTCAGGTGGTTCATCTCCACGATCTTGTCTCTGACGTGCGATGCCTTTTCTGCTCCGTTGTACTCCGCAACGGTCTGCGTCGCGCCGATGAGCACATCGCCCACGCCTACCTTGCACGCGTAGCTCTGACGGTGGTACGCAGAGAAGCTCTCGACGAGCTGTGTCGTGAAGTCATACTCCTTATACATGAAGACCCGCTCCCAGGGCACAAACACATTATCAAAGACCACCAGGGCCTCATGACCGCCGTAGAACATGTTGCCGCGATCAAAGGTCATTCCTTCGAGCTTCCGCGTGTCGCAGGACTGCCGACCCATAATATAGGTGATGCCTTTGGTATCGCTGGGAAGCGCAAAGGCAACCGCGAAATCCTTGTCCTCTTCCCGCATGGTGATGGTGGGCATTACGATGATCTCGTGAGAGTTGACCGCACCGGTCTGGTGGGCCTTTGACCCCCTGACCACGATGCCGTCCTTCCTCTCTTCCACCACATGGAGGAACATATCCTGGTCAAACTGCTTGTGGGGAGGCTGGGAACGGTCACCCTTGGTGTCGGTCATGGCACCGTCACAGACCAGGTCGTTCTCCTGGACGTATTCAAGGTATTTCAGAAAGCGCTTGTTGTACTCCGTGCCGCACTTCTGATCTATGGCATAGGTTACGATAGAAAGCGAATTCATGGCATCCATGCCCACGCAGCGCTGGAAGCAGCAGGCGGTCAGAGACCCCAGGAGCCTTCCCATCTTGCTCTTCTTCACCAGGTCATCCACGCTCTGGTGGATATGGGTGAAGCGGTTGATCTTCTTGCCCGTGATATGGGACTTGGCGGTCATGATATCTTCATATTCCGGCCTGTGGGCAAATTCGTAGGTGGCGGCCACCGCATTCATGGAAGGCCTTATTATCGGGTCATCCACTACGTTTTCTACCTTCTTGCCGAACATGTACACGTCCAGCTTCAGCTTCCTCAGACTCTCTTCATACTCTTTTGCATTCATCAGTTTGCTCATATAGTCCTCCAGCACCTTCATTTCCTTCCGACTCAGTAATCATGGTATCGTGTTCGAGAATGGTATCACAAAGTATGAGACGGATTATCTCTTCTTTCTCATGGCCGCCAGTTTCTCCTGGAGCGCATCTATCCGCTCATGATTGTCCTTGGAGCCGATATACGTCCTGAAGAGCCATTCCTGGACTCTCATGGCATCATCCAGGCCCGCGCCTAAGAGATTGTGTGTCAGCTGCTTTGTCTCCTTCAGGCATCCGCGGTCATAGGACGCCATCTCGCGGGCAATGGCACCCACTTCATCGAGGAGCCTGCCCTCGGGAAAGACCTTTGTGACATACCCCATGCGCATGGCTTCAACGGCATCGTAGATCCGTCCCGTCAGGGCTACCTCAAGGGCGTTTCCCAAACCGATGATTCTCCAGAGGGGATCGATGATGGGGGTCAATGACAGTACGATCTCCCGCTGCCCGAACTTCGCCCGCTCAGAGGCGTAACGGATGTCACACATCTGGGTCAGATCGAAACCACCTGCAATGGCAGGCCCTCCCACAGCGCAGATGACAGGCTGGCTGCAGAACAGAATCGAACGGTAGGCCCTCTGGAACAAGGCCGTATAGGCTTCGTTGGAGACCTTCTCCAGCTTTCTGATGACAGTCAGGTCAAACCCTGCAGAAAAATATTTTTCACCGCCGGTCAATACAATGACGTTCACATCTTCCCGGGTCGCCAGATCGGAAAACATCTCCTCGATCTCCTCAAGGACCTCGGGGGCCAGGGAGTTTCCCTTGTCAGGGCGGTTGATGGTGACTGTTGCCACCCGTGCGTCAACCGCGAGTAAAAGGTATTCTGCCTTCATGTTCGCGTCTCCTTGTCTGGAGGACTCATCCCTTTATGAAATGGTTTCTCCTGCATGTATCAGCCAATGGGAGAGGAAATCCTCTCCCGCCTTTCTTCCCATCCTGTAATCCGCTTCTATGGATACGTCACCCATGGATAGACGCCCGGAACGAAGAGGCCTTATAGGTGCTATCTCACAGATCGATGCATCAGGGGGAGGGTACCGGATGAACCGGACGGCATCCCGGTATGCACGGTTAAGGCGATGGATCCTGGCGCGAAGCGCTGGGTAGCCCCGCAGAAAGAAGAAGGCCAGAATCGAGTCCAGGAAGCATCCTTTGGAGGCGTTTGCCGGACGGGTGCGGATGACGACTATCTTCCGTGCGCCACGGAGATATGCCTCCCGAATGGGCAAAGGCTCTGCCACTCCGCCGTCGGCGACCCGCCTGCCCTGAACCTCGACGAAGTCACGGTAGATCACCGGCAGGGCGCTCGATGCCTTCAGGTAGTGCGAGAGTGTGTCTTTATCAGGATGCACGAATACCGGCTCCCCTGTCAGGGCATCGGTCACACCCACGAGGTATTCATGGGCCGGGTTCCCGGTGGCGGCCTTTGTATCGAGGGGTTCATGCTCGGCTGCATATTCCCAGAGCCAGTCCAGATCCATGAGGTGACCACCTCTGACAAACCGTCTGAAGCTTAAGAATTCCTTCATGTTCATGGGGCCTGTGATGATCCGGTAATACCGCTGATATTGCCCGGACAGGTAAGAAGCGAGCGTGATCGCCCCTGCAGAAACTCCGATGAGAAGGTCGAAGGGATTGAAGCGCTCCTGGAGGAACGCATCGAGCACGCCGGCTGCAAAGATGCCTCGCATCCCTCCGCCTTCCACAACCAGGGCTGTCTTGAAATCCGGCATGAGAATCACCTTTTGGATAGCACGTAATTCATGCGGATCTAGTCCTCATAGAGAGCCTGGAGCTGGCTGCCGTATTTTTTCATGACATTACGCCTGATGAGCTTCATGGTCTGGGTGAGCATACCGTTTTCCAAGGTGAAGTCCTCAGGGATGAAGAGATATTTCTGAGGTATCTCGTAGCCGCCGAATGTCTTGCGCAGATGCGCGGTTATCTCTGCACTGAGGAAGTCTATGAGATCTTTGTTCTTCACCGTTTCTTCAGGAGCCCCCTGTACCCACTGCTTTGTTCTGGGATCGTTTTTTAATACCTGAAAATCGGGTACGATCAGCGCAACATTATACTGTCTTCCTTCGCCATATACGATGACATTCGACACGTATCTCAGCAGTTTCATCTCAAGTTCTATGGCCTCGGGATGGACGTACTTACCATTGGAAAGCTTATATTCGTCCTTAAACCTGCCTGTGATGTGGAGGAACCCATCATCATCGATCCACCCGCGGTCCCCGGTCCGGACCCCAGGGAACCCGTTCCAGGTATCAGGCATCATGACCTCTTCGGTCTCTTTAGGCTTGTTGTGATATCCATGCATGACATGGGCTCCATAGGCAATAATCTCACCGTCGATGCTGTCTTCACCGACACGCGACTTGTCGATGACCACGTGCATGCCTGGGCATACCTTGCCTACGGTGCCGTACTTGTTCCCGTCCCTCGGTGAATTCAAGGAGATGGTGGGTGCGGTCTCGGTCATGCCGTAGCAGTCAAAGGTGGGCATGCCGATATCCTTGAAGAACAGGGCTATGTCGGGCTTCATGATGGCGCTGCCGGTGACCACAAGCTTGAGCTGCCCGCCGAAGATCTCGCGGATCTTGGCGAATACGAGGGCATCGAAATCCATGAACTCCTTGGTCTTTTCTGTCAGGTCACGATTCTTGAGCGCCTCAGCGCACGCGGCTTCAAAAAACTGCTTCTTGACCGGATCTGCGGCAACACCCTGGAGGATGGTGTCATAGATCTTGTTGAACACCCGCGGCACTGCAGAAAGACCAGTGGGTTTGACCTCCTGGAAGTTTTTCATAAGAAGATCAACCGACTCTGCAAATGCGATGCCCCCGCCGCAATAGATGTAACAATGAAGGTCGGCACTCTGGCCGAATACATGCGCCCATGGCAGTATGGCTACCACATGCATCTTTTCGTCCAGGTAAAATGCATCGACCCCTGCCTTTGCACTGCTGGTAAGGGCTCCATGGTGGAGCACGACTCCCTTGGGGTCGCCGGTAGTACCGGATGTGTAGATGATGCTCGCAATCTCGGACCAGTGGGGTTTATACGATGGTACGGGATTTTTCTTCCCCTTATCCTCGAGGGCGGCCATGGAGTTATCTCCGTCACCGTAGATGATGAAAATATCCTTCAAGGCAGGGGTGGCCTTCTGGAACCCTTTGATAATATCATAAATCCTCTTGTCCCTGACAAACAGATACTTGATGGCGGCATCAGTGATGATGTACTGCCATGTCTTCTGCAGCTCTTTCTCATACATGGGCACGAAAACGGCACCGAGACCGTGGGTTGCGTTCTCGCAGAGGAACCACTCCACAGAGTTGCTTATGATCACGCCCACCTTTTCGCCCTTTTCAAGTCCCAGTTTTTTTAAGGCCCCCCGGAGGTTGTTCACCCGCTGGGCCACCTGCCGGTAGGTCACCCACTCATACTTATCCGCGGCCGGGTTTTTTGTTCCGAACAGCTTGTTCTCTCCCCACTTTGCCGCACTCTGCTCAAAGAGATCGACGAGGTTGCTCGGACTGGCATAGTACTTATCAAGTTCCTTGATCTGTATTGCTGACAGTTTCTTCATGGCCACTTCTCCTATTTAATTATTGGCTCTTTTTTTATTAAGGAATGTAACATAGTACTTTGCCGTCTCCTGGGGCCTCTCCAGCATGGGCATATGCCCGCAGTCCTTCATGATGATGATCTCGGAGTCCGGCAGGGAGCGTTTCAGGATCTCCGTAGTGGACACGTGGAGGATGCGGTCGTGATCACCCCAGATGACGAGCACCGGCAGCGCATTCTTGCCTTTGCTCGTGATGTCGGAGCCTTGGATGCGCTCTTTCGCATATTCCCTGGCGTTCAGGTATGCCGTGCCGGCGAGTCCGAGGGCCTGCAGTGCAACGATGAGCCGCTCCTCATTCATCATGTGGAACATGATGGGTATTCCCTGACACTGCTTACCCAAAAGCTCCCCGATACACTCGTCGTTGGCACCGAAACTTAAAGAGCAGGTAGCGGATCCTTTTATACCCATCTTGTGCTCGATGCCCATGCACTGCACATCATTCGGCTCATCCAGCGACCCGTCATGATTGACGCGGTGCTTGGGCACGATGAAGATGGATATGCCCTTGATGCCCTCGGGGTCACCATCTACACGGGCGAGCACTGCATGTATGATGTTAGGCTTGCCGTCATGGTCACCGGCGGTGATGAAAATTTTCTGCCCGGATATTTTATAGTGCCTCTCATTGATCTTTTCCGCCCGGGTTACGATCCGGGCAAGGTCGATCCCGGCACCCGGTTCGGTCAGGCACATGGTGCCTCCCCACTGGAAAGAGAGGAGCTTGTCGAGATAGAGGTGCTTCTGTTCCTCTGTTCCGAAGAGCTTGATGAGTAGAGCGGTGCCGTGGGTGAGAGTCATGTACTGGCTCAAAGCCATATTCCCGGCAACGAACGCCTCATAGGCTGCAGTAAAGAGGGTCAAAGGCAGCCCCTGTCCACCCACCTCGGGTTCCTCGATGGATGCAACCCACCCCTGATCGGCATACTGCTGCAGAGGGCCGTGAAAGGACTTCGGCAGGATGACGTTCCCTTCCTTCCACTGTGCACCGATGAGATCGCCGTCTGCATTCGTCGGGGCCAGGTCGTTCCGGGCGAACTTGAGCCCCTGTTCGAGAACCATATCGAATTCGTCTTTGGAAAGGTGTGAGAATCTCTCCAGCCTGGTCAATGCAGCAATATCGAGCTGCTCGTAGAGCACAAAATCCATGTCGCGTCTGTCAACTAAGGTGTCGGCCATTGCTCACTCCTATCGATCCCGGAATTTCGGGGTGCGTTTCTCCAGAAAAGCTGCAGCACCTTCCTTCTTGTCTTCACTTGCATAGCAGGTACCGAAGAGCTCCCGCTCGAGCCTCATGCCGGTATTGAGGTCCATGGCCGATCCCTCGAAGACCACCCGCAGCGCAGCCTGGACGGCAACCCTACTCTTGCCCGCAATGGTTGAGGCGAGTTTCATGGCCTCTTCTACTACGGTTCCCTTTGGCACCGCCCTGTTCACCAGGCCGTATGCTTCGGCCTGCCTGCCATTGAGGAAATTGCCGGACAGGATGAGTTCCAGTGCCCTGCCGGGGCCGATGAGTCGCGGGGTCCTCTGGGTGCCCCCGTAGCCCGGGATGATGCCGAGCTTGATCTCGGGCAGGCCCATGGTGGCGCCCTCGTCGGCCAGCCTGACGTGGCAGGCCAGTGCCATCTCCATGCCTCCTCCCAGGCAGAAGCCGTTGATGGCGGCGATGATGGGCTTGTCCGCATGCATCATGAGGTTGGAGAGTTCTTGGCCCTTGATGAGGGAATCCGCCCCCTCCTGGGCGGTCGTGTAGTCATTCAGCTCGCTGATCTCGGCACCGGCGATGAATGCCTTGCCGGCACCGGTGAACACGATCACCCGTACTTCGGGATCAGTAAGGGCCTTGACAAAAGTGTCCCGGATCTCGTCCAGCACGGCCCAGCTGAGCGCGTTCATGGGAGGGTTGTTGATCTCCATCAGGGCTACGCCTGTGTCATTCACGGTGTATGAGCACCGCGATCCTTCATTGACCGTCTTCATGGATATACCTCCATATTACTGTGTCTTTTTTATGACAGAAAAACCATCCATCAAGGAACGAGTTATATATTATCTTATTATTTGTTAATATTTTAACTATAAACGATGAACAAGTCACCCGTTTCATACTATATTAGATTATACCGGGCTGATTTATATTTTCCTGCCCGGCAGGCTTGCCTTGTATTCATCTATCGTCCGTATCGCCATGGCGCCTCCTCCTTTGCACTCTGTTCGTGGAAAATGTATGCATGGCTGAGGACTGTTTTGAAAAGAGCACCATCATTAATTTATTAATAATTAATAATTAATATATTAACAAATTGTCAACCTAAATCATCCAATCCTTGCGCATATTCATCGGTACCATGGGCGAGTGAAGAACCATCCCTTGGGTCGGTTCGCCGGTCTTGTGCGGATGACAACGATGCTATATGCTCCGCGTAGGTACACCTCTTTCACGGGTAATGGTTCTGTCACTCAGCCGTCGGCTACCAGCTTGCCTTCCAGCTCTACATGGGATACATGATGAGCGGTATGGATGTGTATACACGGCAGTTTCGCGTGCGGTATTCCGAAACCGGATCCGATGGTTTGCTGAAGCCGGTTCAGGTCTTTAAATATTTTCAGGATGCGGCAAGCGAGCATGCCTATGAAATGGGAGTCTCGGGCCTGCACCTGCGTCCCAAGAATCTTGCCTGGGTGATACTGCAGTATCGGGTGAAGTTCTTGGGTTACCCGATGTGGAATCAAACCGTTTATTTGAAAACATGGCGTCATGCAGAGCGAAATCTCTACGAGATCAGAACATATGAAATCCGGGATGAACAAGGACGATTGCTGACAGAAGGAAAAAGCGTCTGGGTGATGATTGATGCCGGGAGGAAGAGGCCGGTACGGTTGAAGAATAACATGCCGCCCGGTCTCATGACCGGAGCCGCACAGGTTGAAAATAGCTGTGCCGAGATACCCGCATTATCGCAGCCCGAGTTCGAGCAGATATTTTGTATCAGGAGACAGGATCTGGACTTCAACGGACATGTCAACAATACCGTCTTTATCGAATGGGCCCTTGAGACAGTGCCCGAGCTTGTAGTGCTGCACCTTTTACCCTGCGAAATCGAGGTTAATTTTCTTGGGGATGTCGGGTATGGTGATACGGTCAAATCCCAAGCACAGAGTCTTTCTAACGATGCGCTGCCGATATTCCTGTATCGAATAACGGATAACCTAAATGATCACGAAAAGACGCGGTTGCGAATTTCCTGGAAGCAGTTTTGTTAAACGGTCTCTTCTATGATATCAAGAATTTGTAGAAGCTTCGTGATCTCCTTCTTGCCCACAAGCTCCTCGATCTTCTTGTTGAGCGTCTGGGCTACAGGCAGTAACGTGACGGCAAGTTCCCGGCCCTTGGGAGTAAGGTGGATCTTCATGGCCCTCCGGTCGTTCTTGTCGACAAAACGTTCCACGAGCTCCTCACGGATCAGACGATCTACAAACCCGGTAATAGCCGGGCTGTCCACCTGTACTCTGTCTGCAATATCCTTGACGGAACTGCCATCATGGTCCATGAGGTCGAAGAGAATGAATGTCTGGCCCACGGTCAGACCATATTGGGCATATTCTCTATTTACATAGCGCCATATCCGGCGGGTCACCGCGCCTATGCGAAAGCAATAAAAGCCGTCAAGTATGTTCATGTAATCCTCTGCCTTTCTATCCCGAGAAGGAGAATCAAGGAGAAAATAAAATACCTTAGCGCTTCCTGACAGTCAACTACATATATAAGAAGAGCGATGCTCTCCCCCAATAATATTCCTGTCTTCTGAATTCTCACTTATTACTTTTTATATTTTCCTCTTGCTTTTATCTGAAAAGTTTTTTATGAGTCTCCAGCGCACTGCAGATGATGCAGCAGCAATTCCTTGCGATGATCTCGGTTTTGCCCGGGTCGCCCAAGATTTTTATAATTAAACTATACCCATCCGGCTTAAAACGGATGGCAAGAAACCAGGCATGAGCCAAGGCATTAAATGAGAGGTTAAATAATGTTTAGTATGTTTGTTACCGGTTGTATTCTTATAGGGCTTTCTGTCTTCATCAAGAAGATGGCATCCACTGATTAAGAACTTAAAATATCCAATTGCCTTTGACAGGCATCCTCTTCTTCATCTAGACTTGCCGGGGTAAAGTTTTTATATTACTGCCTTCATCACCAGGAGGTAAAGTATGCCTTTTATCCTTCCTCTGTACAGGCATCCTGATTTCAGCATCCGTTCGTTATCCGTGGCGCCCATAGTGAAGTTCATCAGGGCGGAGAAAGACGGTGTGGCGCCTGATGATTATCACGCCACATCCATCTATCCGGAATATTTCCACATCAGAAAGGGTCAATGGGTCCTGCCCCGGGAGTCCCGTATGGACTGTGTGGCGGAGCTGGAAGATGACGGCTCGCTGTCGGTCAAGGAGTTCCGCAACATCAAATCAGGGGACAAGATTGCCTGCGGCAGACATGAGAACGGCGAAGACGGCATCTTCCTGCATACCCAGGCCTTTGACTTCATGGATGCTGCAAGCGAGAAGTTTGCCTTCAGGAGCCGCATCACAAGGGAGACATCGTTTTCCATCGACTATGACGATCTCTACGACCTGTTGGAGTTCGAGCGGGAATACGGGTTTATTGTCTGGGTGCTCGGTCCGGCTGTCGTTTTTGATCGCGACGCCAGGAATGCCTTTGCCGAGCTTATCAACCGGGGCTATGCGCATGCACTGCTGGCAGGCAATGCCCTTGCCACCCACGATGTGGAGGCGGCCTTGTTCTCTACGGGGTTGGGCCAGGACATCTATTCCAAGCGTACGGTGCCGCTCGGGCACTATAACCACCTGGATGCCATCAACCGGGTCCGGAGGATAGGATCTTTAAAACAGGCCATCGATGAGGGGGTCATCAAAGACGGGGTCATGAGGGCTGTAATCACAAAAGGCATCCCCTTTGTACTGGCAAGCTCCATCCGTGACGATGGACCGCTGCCCGAGGTGATCAGCAATGCCTATGCAGCACAGGACGGGATGCGTTCCGTCGCGCGAAAGGCCACAACCGTCATTGCCATGGCCACCCAGCTCCATGCCATTGCAACAGGCAACATGGTCCCCTCCTATCGGGTTGAGACCGACGGGACAGTGAGACCTGTGTACTTCTATACCGTTGACATGTCCGAGTTTGCGGTGAACAAGCTCGCCAACCGCGGGTCACTGACCGCCAGGTCCATCCTCACGAACGTCCAGGACTTTGTGGTGACCCTGGAACGGGGATTGAGGATGCGTGAAGGGTAAACTGCAGTTTGGGTTGACGGAACAAAACACGACCTACTGACAATCTCCCTGTTGCAGGACTATGGAGATTAGGATTTGAAATATCCATTTGCTATGAAGTGCACAGAGTGGGTCGAAATCTATGTTTTAAAAATCCCAATGGAAAACCGAAAATCTTGGGTTGATACCTGCGCAGCTATCCATATCATGTAAGGGCTAACTTCACGCCTCATGTCCTTTCCCCTCACACCTCACGTATTAAGGAATTTGCACCTTTTGTCTTTTTCCTTTGAATCTATAGCGTTGCCTTCTGTGTATGGGTTGCGATTGCCTCGACGATTCGCGGCCATGCCCCGCCATGTGGGAGATCGTGACCCATCCCTTCAATCAACATCAGTTGAGCTCCTGGGATAGCTTTAGCCGTGGCCTTACCTCCTTCCACAGGGACAAGAGGGTCGCTTGTTCCATGGACTACTAGTGTCGGTACATTAACAGAAGCGAGGGCAGGTTCTCTATTGCTCTGTGTGAGAATCGCAACGAGTTGGCGAGCAATTCCTCGAGGATAAAAACAGCGATCGTAACATTCGGCCAAGATTTTATGGTTCCATTTTTCATCGATTGGATAACCAGGGCCGGTAATGGTTTTAAAAAGTCGCATCATGTGCTCAATGTACGCCTCACGCTCTTTAGGAGGAGGACTAACAAGCAGCCCGACCACCTCCGGCTTCGGTTGGGGAAGTTCAGGATTGCCGGTGGTTGAGTATATACATGTCAAACTCAGGACACGGGAGGGCTGCCGAATCGCGATCGTCTGGGCGATCATTCCTCCCATGGACATACCGCAGATATGGGCCTTCTGTATTCCAAGAGCGGTCAGGAGGCCTACCCCGTCGTCTGCCATGTCATCCAGTGTGTACGGCGGTCTGACTGTCTCATTTCGCATGAGTTTCTCGAATATTATTTTCAAGTCTGGCATGCCGGCTTCTTCGAATTTGGTAGACAACCCAACGTCCCTGTTATCATATCGGATGACATAGTGGCCGCGTTCTGCGAGGTCTTTGCAAAGATCATCATCCCATTGAATCATCTGCGACCCAAATCCAATAATCAGAAGGAGTGGTCGGCCAGATGGGCTTCCGAACGTTTCATACTCAATTTGAATCCCGTTTGCAGCTATTCTGGGCATCTTGGTCCTCCTTTTTATTCATTTTTTATCAACGCTCCTCTATCTGAATCAGATAGTTCGTGACAGTTGCAACTCCAAAAGGGCTCTATGGATATACATAGGGTACATCAAAAGTTGATAAGCTATATTATAATCCATTATGTTTCTAATACAAGAGCTCCTTGCAAGCAAGAGCATTGATTACTTTGATAAATATCCGCCTCCTTCCCATCTGAAATTATGAATATTACGTCATGAGATCTCTCCAGTCAGGATACCATCCTTCATGTGATATGTATGGAGCGAGATAACTACTATTATTTCCTGAATACAATCAGATTTCCGTTAAGAGAGTTAGGGCTACCCCCTCGTGATCTCGGTGCCGGCCCGGCCTGCCACTGCATCTTCGATTGCTTCGATTGCAGTAATGACGGCCCTTCTGCCCCCGGCATGAATAAAAACAGTTGCAGCCTGGATCTTGGGCAGCATGGACCCTTCTGAGAATTGCCCTTCTTCCCTATAGTGCCCGGCCTGGGTCGTGGTGATGGTCTTTAAAAAATGCTGGTCTTCTCTTCCATAGTTGATGGCAACGCCGGGGACATCGGTAGCGATGATAAATGTATCCACGCCTACTTCAACGGCCAGCTTGGCACTTGCGAGATCCTTGTCGATGACTGCGTCCACACCGGCGAATGACCTGCCCTCACGGACCACCGGTATCCCTCCCCCACCACAGCATATAACCACGAAATCCATCCCGATGAGTTTCATGATCTCGTTCTTCTCCACAATGGTGAGAGGCTCGGGAGATGCCACAACCCTGCGGAACCCCTTCTCCGTCTTTTTAACATGATAGGGTAATGTCCCGGCCTTATCCTCGGTGAAGGCCGGACCTATGGGCTTGCTGGGGTCTCTGAAGGCCTGGCTGTTCTCATCCACCACCACATAGCTGATGAGGCTCACCAGGGGCTTGCTGGCGGCAATGCCCTGGCGCATGAGCTCGCTGTCAAGGGTGGACTCTATCATGTATCCTATGGCGCCCTGGGTCTGTGCCACCAGGATCTCCAGGGGCATCCTGGGCACATCATTGCAGCATTCCTGCTGGAGCAGGAGATTGCCCACCTGTGGTCCGTTCCCGTGGGTGATGATGATGCGGTAATCACGCGTGAGCCTGGCTATCTGGCTGATCGGTACCCTGAGGTTATCAAATTGTTCCTCGATGGTGCCTTGCTGGCCTTTCCTGATCAGGGCATTGCCGCCTAATGCAACGAGCAGAATGGGCTTTGAGCTTTGCACTAGATCAGCCCCATGCCTTTAAGTTCAAGGAGAAGGACATCATCTAACGTAGGCTCCCCATAGTTTTCATATTCATAACGCACGCGTATGGCGGGCTTGTTGATGGATACGATCCTGGTGAGCTGGATTGGGGTGGCAAAGAGCACAAGGTCGCAATCAGAGGCATTGATGGTCTGCTCGAGGTCTGCGATCTGTTCTGCGCTATAGCCCATGGCGGGCAATACCGGGCCGATATGGGGATAGACTCGGTATGTATCCCTGATGGACCCTGCAGCAAAGGGCCGGGGATCTATTATCTCAGAGGCCTTGAACGTCTGAGCCGCAATTAAGCCGGCTCCGAAGGCCATCTCGCCGTGGGTAAGGGTTGGTCCGTCTTCCACCACCAGAACCCGCCTGTCCTTTACCCTCTCGGGCTCGCGCACAATCACGGGTGAAGAGGCAAGAACGATTTTGGCCGAAGGATTGAACGAAACGATGTTGGCCCTTACCAACTCTACCTGAGAGGGCTCTGCACTGTCCACCTTGTTGATGATTGCAATTTGGGCCATGCGCATGTTGGTCTCGCCCGGATAGTAGAGCAGTTCATGGCCTGCACGGTGCGGGTCAAAGAGCACGATGTGCACATCGGGCCTGTAGAATGGTGTGTCGTTGTTGCCGCCGTCCCAGACAATGATGTCCGCCTCTTGCTGGGCCCCTCAAGGATCTTGCCGTAATCAACGCCGGCATACACCACTATGCCCTGGTCCACGATGGGCTCATATTCCTCTCGCTCCTCGATCGTACATTTATGGTGCTCGAAATCTTCATAGGTGGAGAAGCGCTGTACCTCCTGGGCCACGAGATCGCCATACGGCATGGGATGGCGGACCACCACGACTTTCTTGCCAAGCCCCCGCAAGAGGGTGCACACCTTGCGGGTGGTCTGCGACTTGCCGCAGCCGGTACGGACAGCGCAGACAGCCACCACGGGTTTGTCGGCCTTGAGCATGGTGTAGGATGCGGCGATCATGATAAAATCGGCACCGTGGGCCATTGCGATGGATGCCTTGTGCATGAGCTCCACATGCGGAACATCGCTGTAGGAGAAGGCCACCAAGTCCACCTGATTATCAGTGATAAGGTTTGCCAGCATGGCCTCGGGATAGATGGGGATGCCTTCCGGGTAGAGGCCTCCTGCAAGCCGGGCAGGGTATGACCTCTGCTCGATATCGGGTATCTGTGCCGCAGTGAATGCCACAACATGATAGCGTGAATTGTCCTTGAAGTAGATATTAAAGTTGTGGAAATCCCTTCCTGCCGCACCCATGATAATGACCTTCTCAGCCATGAATCCTCCTGCAAACGGACAATGCCTTCCAGAGTAATACAGTACAGGCATGTAAGCCTTGAGCTATGCTCCTTAAATCATAACTATATGTAGTGTTTCATGGCGGCATGGAAATAAATTGTAGTCCCTTTCGGATGTGTGTGTCCAGTAACACATGAACCATATGCCGGCTCATATTGCAAAGGATCAGCGATTTGTGCAAATATCTCATTGAAGTGTATGGATAGATCGTCGAAAACAAGCAGGCAGGAGAGATAAAGCACGACATGGGAAAGCCCGATATGTAATCAAATGCAGAAAAAACCAGGATCCCGATACGAAAATTTACCAGAGTCATGTACATCTATGCCCATCAATCTCACCGGGCTGTTCTGTTTTTTCTGTTCACTCTATTTTGTCAACTATTTCAACATTGATGTTGATCACGGTTCAATCTTGGCTATTCTTATTCTCTCCGTATCAATTGTTATCCTTGAGTTCATTTTTTTAAAAACGTATAGCCGTGCTTCAACCGGATTAAATTTTTCATCTAAAAAATCTCTTGATATCAAAAGAGTCCTTATCAAGCTGCTTGGACTTTACATTACACTTGGGTTGGTAGCTCTCTATTATTGGATCTTCCCGGAATACCACAGCTCATTCTATGCGCCGTACTGGAAATTCATTCCCTATATCCTCCCAATAATACTCGTTGGAGGAATCCCATATTTTATCATCATAGACAGGTATATGGAAAATCCCGCTGACGGTTATTGGAATATGGGTATGGTGTTATCAGGCAAATGGAATGCCCTGGATAAGAACATCATAGTGCAACATCTGCTTGGCTGGCTGGTAAAATCTTTCTTTCTTGCCATTATGTATAGTTTTCTCATTGGTAACGTGGATTTCATTAAGACGCATAGTTTTACCAAGTCATTCGATAGTTTCAAACTGTTCTATGATTATATGTACAATCTGATTTTTACAATTGACCTCGTATTTGTCTGTGCAGGATACCTCTTAACCTTAAGGATATTTGACTCTCACATGCGATCAGTTGAGCCTACACTGCTGGGATGGATGGTTGCTGTTGCTTGTTATAAGCCATTCTGGGGATTCGTATATAACAATTATCTGTATTATGATGATGATTATTATTGGGGTGATTGGCTCTGGACAAATGAATACGGATACATCGTATGGGGATCTGCCATTCTCTTTCTCTTATCAGTCTATATATTTGCTACGATCCCTTTTGGAATACGATTCTCAAATCTTACGCACAGAGGGATTCTCACAAACGGCCCCTATCGTTTCATGAAACATCCTGCATATGTAAGTAAGAATCTTTCATGGTGGCTGATATCAATACCCTTCATCTCTCGAGTAAGTCTATCAGCGGCGATCAGAAATTCCATCTTACTTCTCATACTTAATATTATTTATTATATCCGGGCAATAACAGAAGAACGGCACCTTTCAAAAGATCCAATTTATGTTCGATATGCCTCTCTGATGAATGCCAGAAGTATATGCAGGGGTTTTGTCCATATCTTCCCGTTCTTAAGATACAATCCCGGGAAGTATGGTCTTCAAAAAAAGAATTAAGGACGGTCATAAGAACCTTCGATGCCTCTACAGCCCCTTTAATAATTTGTCGTGTTCCTCCAAGGCTCAACCCGCCCGACGGGATTATTCAAGGTACAGGTTCAGTCACTATTCACCGATCACCAGTCATTTCTTTTCTGATCACTACAATACTATTCAATAGTCACTTTCCGTTCACTTGTTACTAATCCATCTATCCTCACCATTCTCCACTTCCCCCTATGGAACCGGTATGCCATGAGCAGGCCTTGGAATACCATGGAGGTGACCATGGCTATCCATACCCCTAGGGCGCCGAATCCGAGAAGGATGGCAAGGGCAAAGGCGAGGGGCAGCCGTATGATCCACATGCAGAAGATGATGACCCACATATTGCCCTTGGTGTCCCCCGCCCCCTGGAGGGCACCGCCAAGTACGAGGCTCAAGGCCATAAACGGTTCGGAGAACATGTTCACTCTCAGGTATCTGGCCGTCTCTGCAAGCACGGCAGGGTCCCGGGCCAGGAGCGAGGCGAAAAACCGAGCCTCGACAAAGATGATACACGACAGCAGGCTTAAGGTGACCATGGCCGTTAGAGCAATCTTCCACCCGAGCCGGGTGGCCCTTTTCGTATTGCCGGCACCGAGATTCTGGCCCACAAGGACTGAGGCGGCCATGTTCATGGCAAAGGCCGGCATGAAGATGATGGCCTCGATCCTCAGCCCATTGGTGATGGAGGCCAATGCCGTGATGCTTTCACTGCCGAGGCGGGATAGTATGTGGTAGAGAATGATGCTCCCGGCATTCCATGCCACCTGGAGCAGTCCGGCCGGCCAGCCGAGCTTTGCAATCAGGAAGATCGTTCGGCCCTGTATCCTCCAACCTTTCTTGAGGAGTCCCCTCCATCTTCCGGTAAAGAACAAAAGGAGGCTTATCACCATGCTTAATGTGGCTGCAGTCGCCGTAGCAATGCCGATCCCCTTATAGCCAAGGACAGGAAACGGTCCAAGGCCGAACACGAGGGCAAAATCAAGCACGATGTTGATAACACAAAAGATTGACATGATGATGAGGGGTTTTATCACCTCTCCGCTCGCCCGGAAGATCCCACTACTGATGATAAGGAGGTAGTTCGAGCCCAGCGCAAAGGAGAATATTACAAGCAATGTCTCGGCCATGGTGCGTATCTGGGACGGAAAGCCCGCAATCTTCACCGTGGGTGCATAAAAGAGGAGGCCGAAGGTCATGAGCATAAGCGAGACCACAAGGCCAAGGATCAGTGACTGCTTTGCATACTCCGAAACCTTCTCAAAGGCCAATGCACCAAAGGCCCTTGATACCAGCGCCACTGTACCGATGCTGATGGCATTGCCCAGGATAATGAAGAGAAAATAGAGTTGCGAGACATATCCGATTGCAGCCTGTACATCGCTGCTGATGAGCCCGGCTACATAGATGTCGGTGAACCCTACCACGAAGTTGAGGACCATGATAATCAGCATAGGCCAGGTCAGGCGCCAGATGGCATTCCATGTATTACCGGCTGTAATGGGGTTGGTCCCAAGATGTGGATGATTGCCTAGGGAGTCTTCCTTTTGTATGTCCGTACTGTCTCTCATAGCTACTCTATTATAGTGGATCTTGGTGTTGCCGATGTATGACCGCCATTCAAGTACACCTTCATATATCAACATCTAGGGCATTTGGTCCCATCTTCCAAGGCTTAGTTTGAAATAGGGTTTATATACCTGTAGTAAGACCTGGACCAAGGCAAACAAGGCTTTCTGCACGTGCAGAATCAATTTTTATTAAGCCGCTTAAGTGATCAAGGTATAAGTTCTATTGAATAGTGGGTCTGATTGAAAAAGCTTCAAAAGAACTCGCCCTCCAGACAGGCTGGTATTGCATTGAGGGCCTCTCTCTAAGCAAATGCAGGGCAATGTCCTAAAGGGGATGCTACTTCTCTGCCAGGGCAGTGCGTGCAAGCTTCATGAGTTCGGTAAAGACCGCTCTCAACTCCATGAGCCTGTCCGTCATGAGCATAAAGAGGATTTCAAGCCTCATTACAGGGTCAATCGTGGTACTCAGAAGGACGTCGACTTCTTCTTGAAGCTCTCTGAGATGGGGATGGTCTCTGAGCAACTTGTTTCTCTGGGCAATGAGCCGCTCGACTTCGGGGCTTTCGCGTCTCTGGCTCTCAATCTTGTCGAGATGTCCTTGATCAAAAATCATAGCTTCCTTTGCCGCCTTCCTTGCCCGATTTATGTCCTCTTTCATGCCTGAATACTAATATGAGAGTTACAGCAAAGGACATGCCATTATTTTATTAATTATTATCAAAGTGTTATATGAGCCAGTCTATGGAAGTACTTAAAAGTGTAACTTTTTTTATCCTTTTTGTGTATTCCAATTCCGTTTATGAAACAAAAAAGGTTGTATGAGACTTTTGGCTATGAAGTCATGAAACCCTTTTACCCTGGTGCACATAACCAAAAGTCCCAGAGCCGTCTTTAGATTGCCATTGCAGTGCCCATACCCGAGGGTGTACAATTTTATTGCTTGGCAGGCGTACGTACGGCCACTCTTTCAAGGTATGGCCTTATGAACTTTTTTAAGTGTTCTCACGATCCATGTTATGAGGAGGCTTGGGGACCATGAATATACCCATCTACCAGGTCGATGCCTTCACGGCGAATGTCTTTTCCGGCAACCCTGCTGCAGTGTGTCCTCTCGACCAGTGGCTTGACGAAAAAACCATGCAGCTTATTGCCCGGGAGAATAACCTCTCCGAGACCGCCTTCTTCATCCGGGATGGTGAGAACTTTTCCATCCGATGGTTCACACCTGTAGAAGAGGTGGACCTCTGCGGCCATGCAACGCTGGCAAGCTCCTTTGTCATCTTTACCGAGCTTGACCCAAAGAGCTCAAAGGTTGTGTTTACGTCAAGGAGTGGACCATTACGGGTGGAGCGTTCAGGAGAGATGCTCTCTATGGACTTTCCTTCCCAGCCGCCGGTTGAATGCGATTGGCCTGATGAACTCATTCATGGTCTTGGGGTTAAACCTATCGTCGTGCTCAAGAGCGCAGATTACTTTGTAGTATATGATAATGAGGAGGATGTTCGTACATTAAGGCCCAACATGGACCTGCTTAAAAAGGTGGACCTCCGGGGGGTCATTGTTACCGCACCCGGTATCTGTTCGGATTTTGTCTCGCGGTTTTTCGCACCAAGGCTTGGGATCAACGAAGATCCGGTAACCGGGTCCGCCCACTGTGCGCTTATTCCTTACTGGTCAGGAATACTAAAAAAGAAAGACCTGCACGCCTACCAGGTATCAGACCGCGGCGGGGAGCTCTTCTGCAAAGATGCCGGGGAGAGGGTTATCATCTCCGGGCAGGCAGTCAAATACATGCAGGGAAACATTACCATCGAGTAAACCAAGATCATTCTTATTTGAGGAAATGCATCTTGTATCCTCGAATATGAGGGGAGGAATCTATGAAGGCCTCAAGTACGTATCTCTGTTTCCTTAACGGCAGACACAGGATCATATATTATTCGGTGTGCACTCTTGTAATCCTCCATCTTTTCACCAGCGGCTGCACCAATATGGTCAACAGGCATTTCAAAGATACGGTTGATCCGGCTCAAGGGACCATACGCCTGCCCGGGCTTAAAGAACCGGTAACCGTAAGGAGAGACGCCTTTGGAATCCCCTTCATTGAGGCTAAATCATTCGCTGATATGGCTTTTGCCGTCGGCTATGTGCATGCCTCGGACCGGCTTACCCAGATGGTGGGGCTCAAGCTTGCATCACAAGGCAGGCTTGCCGAGATGGTCGGGAAGTCTGCGCTCGATCTGGACATATACATGCGCACCCTGAACCTCAGACGCACTGCAAACAACTTACTCAAAAACATGAGTGATGAGAACCTGGCATTGATGGAACAGTACTGCAGCGGTGTAAACGCTTACCTGGACATGCATAAGGACAGGCTGCCCCCGGGACTTTCGCTGTCAGGCTACAGTCCGGAGCAGTGGAAGCCCATCGATTCCATCATGATCTTTGCCCTGGTGAATCTTGCATTGTCGTTCAACCTCTACGAGGAGACCGCCTCACTGAACATCGCCCAGGCCATCGGTGCTGAAAAAACCGCATGGCTCCTGCCCATCTACCCGGATGAGCCCATACCCTTTAATGAGGCTGCCAAGCTGAAAGGTGTTGACCTGAACAAGGCTGCGCTTGCCTCATCACAGCTTGCAGACATTCAACCCCTCCTGAGCTCCATCGGGCTCTCCGGATTTGCTGCATCCAATAACTGGGGCATTGCCAAAAACAGGACAAAGGGCGGTGCAAGCATACTATGCAACGACACCCATCTCCTGCTGAGCATGCCGTCGCTCTGGAACATGATGCACGTAAGGTGCGGCCAATATGATGTGCCGGCGTAAATATTGCCGGCATCCCTTATGTGGTTGCAGGGTACAACGGCCATATCGCCTGGGGGATGACCATGGTCATGGCGGATAACCAGGATATCTTCCTGGAGCGACTCAAGACTATAGACGGCAAGCTCCATTACCTGTACAAAGAACAGTGGCTTCCCACCACCGAGCACCAGGAAACCATCAAGATCAAAGGCAAGGACCCACTTTCCATAACGGTTCATGAAACCAGCCACGGAACACTTCTCAACAATGCGCTCAAGAAGGAACCTGCCCTGATCTTCCAGCCGGCCTCCGTGGATCTTCCCTATGGCATCGCTTTGAGCTGGGCATCTGCAACGGAAGATGACGAAAGCATGAATGCATTCTTCAGCCTGAGCTTTGCCAAATCAGTGGACGAAGCAATGCCGATCATGAAACGGATCAGGGCCATTGCACTGAACATGGTCTTTGCCGACAAGGACAATATCGCATGGCAGGTGACCGGGAACTATCCGGTGCGCGCCAAGGGACGAGGACTCATGCCGTCGCCGGGCTGGACCGGCGAGTACGACTGGACAGGGCTCCTGGACCCCTCAGTACTGCCGCATGCCAAGAATCCTCCCGAGGGATACATTGGCACGGCCAACAACCGCACCATAGCAAAAGATTATCCTTATGTTCTCTCATCTTCATGGTACTGGCCAGAGCGGGCCGAGCGCATCGCCCAGATGGCTACTGCCACGGACAGGCACACCACCGAGACATGCATGGCAATGCAGCTCGACACCTATTCACCCTTCGTACCAAAACTCAAGGATGTTCTCCTGAAAGGGAGCCTTGCCCAAGAGATCAATCGAGAGATCAACGGGTGGGCTGATGAAGGGAGGAGAAAGAAGGCCCATCTCGCCCTTGAGATGCTTCAGGGTTTTGATGGGGACATGCAGGCCGGATCCAACGGGGCAGCCCTTGTGGGTGCCCTGCTCCACTGCGCAACAAGAAATATCTTTCTCGACGAGCTGGGCCCAGAAGGTTCAAAGGCATGGAAGGCCTTCATGGTCATCAATAACCTGAGTTACAATGCCACCTGCGACCATATCCTGATTCGCGGAGATGAGAGCCCTTTCTGGGATGATGTAAAGACACCGGAAAGAGAGACAAAGGCACAGATTCTCGCTAAATCCCTGGCTGATGCCGTCACATTCTTACAGACAAAGTCGGGCAGTGACCCCAGGCAATGGCAGTGGGGATCGCTCCATACCTATGAATGGGAGACTGAGGCGGCAAAAATGAGCCCGAGCATGGGCTTTATCGAGAGGACTGCCATGGGCCTCCTCTGGTCATACTTCAACCGGGGACCATATCCTGCCCCGGGTGATGACTTCACCCTGAACGTATCAAATTATCTCATGGGCAGGGATTTTGATACCTTTATCATCCCTGCCATGCGCATCATCGTGGACTTCAGCCGGGATGAGCCCATGCTCGGGGTAAACAGCTCCGGCCAGTCCGACAACCCTTCGAGCCCTCATTATGATGACGGGATTAAGGCATGGCTCAAAGGGAACTACATCCCATTCCCCTTCAAGGAAGATGCTGTAAAGGACCAGTACCGTGAGGTGCTGGTCCTTACACCATGATAATGAAAAGCGACTTTCATGCTCAATGCGGTTGACAAGCAAGGTGAGGGATCTGGTATGAAGATCTGGATACGTAAACATCAGACGATTCCACTCACCAAGAGGAGAAATTTTCTATGAGCCTTGAGAAGGCAGCCTTGCATGTCCCCCAGATCCTCCTGCCGAAACAGGGAACCGACCTCCTGCGCTGGTCGGTCGTTGCCTGCGACCAATTCACTTCCCAGCCCGACTACTGGAAGCAGGTGGATGAATTCGTGGGTTCTTCGCCATCCACACTCCGACTTATCTATCCAGAGGCATATCTGAACTCTACAAACAACGACGAACAGCTCGAAAAGATCAGCAATGCCATGGAGCACTACCTTGCAGAAGGGATCCTCGAACCTCAGAAAGAAGGCTTTGTCCTGGTTGAGCGTGTCACATCCCGGGGGACCATAAGGCGGGGTCTGCTTGTATGCCTGGACCTCGAACGCTACGACTTCAGGGAGGGCAGTACTTGCCTGATTCGGGCTACGGAAGGGACCGTCATCGAGCGGCTCCCCGTGCGCGTGAAAATCAGGGCCAAGGCCGTCAATAGAGCTGCCGCACATAATGGTCCTCATCGACGACCCGGAAATGACCGTTATCGAGCCCCTGTTCGGTAAAAGGCTTAACAAGCTCTATGATTCCGACCTCATGATGAACGGAGGTCACATCAGGGGCTACCATGTGGACGATGAGCAAGCGATCAGGGAAATCGCCGGAAGCCTCATGCGGCTTGCCGACCCCGCACGGTTCAACGATCGTTACGGAGTCAGGGACACCGATGTGCTCCTCTATGCCGTGGGAGACGGGAACCATTCCCTTGCCTCGGCAAAACTCTTCTGGGAGCAGCTCAAGGAACTCTCACGCGACAAGGACGCCATCATGCGCCACCCTGCCCGTTATGCGCTGGTGGAGCTGGTCAATGTCCACGACAAGGGCCTCGATTTCGAGCCCATCCATCGGGTGCTCTTCAACGTGAAGGGCCACGACGTCTTCAAGGCCATGACCGAGTTCTTCGAGCCCAAGGGCTCGGCGGTATCCATCATCACCGAAGGCGCTCAGCCCGTGCACGATAAGAACACCCATACCATCGAGTTCGTAACGCGAGGAGTCTCATGGGTATATCCGGATATCAAACCCCCGCTGGAACCTTGAGGTGGGAAGCCTCCAGTCCTTCCTCGACACCTTCTGCAAAGGACATCCGGACACTGAGATTGACTATATTCACGGCGATAAGGTGGTTGAAGACCTCGCAGGAAAGCCTTCGGCTTTCGGCTTCCTCCTGCCCGTGCTCTCCAAGCACAACCTCTTCAAGACCATCATCATGGAAGGGGCCTTGCCCAGAAAGGCATTTTCCATGGGTCATGCCGAGGAAAAGCGTTATTATGTAGAGTGCAGGAAGATACGGCCCTGATCCTAAAGAATTCGATTCTTGGGGGAGTGCATATTTCTTGATCAATGGACATGAAGGATCTCATCGGGCAGCAACTTAAGCAGGCCGTTGCCGGGTATATTTCATCCAGACCCGTTCAATCGGCATGGAAGGACCCCCTCATCGGCTTTGCGAACGCCGAAGACCCTCTTTTTAAGCATCTGAAACGACTTGCACACCCTGGACACCTGCTGCCTAAGGATCTGCTCAAAGGGGCAAAGTCCGTGATTGTCTACTTTCTGCCCTATACCGAGGCAATAGTTTCGAGCAATGTCCATGGCGAGTCTCCAAGCAGGCAGTGGGCTTATGCCTATAGCCAGACCAATGGGCTGATTGCGATCATTCATTCCGAGCTCACCACCTTACTTGAATCAAAAGGATATCGAGCATGCACCATACCTCCCACCCACAACTTCGACCCCGTAAGTCTCATGAGCGCCTGGTCTCACCGCCATGCGGCCTATATTGCAGGGTTAGGAACCTTCGGTCTTAATAGATTGCTGATTACAAAAAACGGCTGCTGCGGCAGGATCGGAAGCCTGGTGACTGATCTTGAACTGACACCCGATAAAGGGATTAATGGTAATCATTGCCTGTATTTCCAGAATGGCTCATGTGCCGTATGCCTTGAGCGGTGTCCCTGTGACGCCCTGCAAAAGGATACCTTCGACAGGCGGAAATGTTATGAGAGGCTTCTTGAAAACGAGTCACACCTTAATCTCGAAGGCCGCAGCGATGTGTGCGGCAAGTGCTCGTGCGGTCTGCCCTGCTCTTTACAAAACCCTGTAATACCATAATACGATAATATGGATACAAATTTTTCCAATATTATTCCCTGCACATCTCCTAAAGTGCCATTCCTTGACATGCTCTGTCCCATCAGGGATAATCAGCCTGCCTGGAGCACGGAGAGATTGTTTTTATTCTTGAAGGATAGTGTATTTCATAGAGTCTCGCTTTCAAGGCTGCATAATTCCCGAAACATGCAGGTCAATGTGATAAAGAGGTGTATAGATGGGTGTGGATCTGAAAGAGACCGGTGAGGGAAGCATCATTATCATCCTTGCATGCATCGTAATCGTTATTGCAGGCTTGCGAGAGGCGTCATCCATCATAGTGCCCTTCCTGCTCTCTATCTTCATTGCAATAATGTGCAGCGGGATGTTCTCCTGGATGAGGGAAAAGGGCATACCTGCATTTCTTACGATCTCCATTATTATCCTCATCATCTTTGGGGCTATTTTCGGTATGGGGGCTTACATCGGGGCCTCGGTCAGCGATTTTATCCAGCAATTACCCTTCTACCAGAAACGCATTCATGATCTGATGGTATTGGTTATTAAATGGCTTAGGGGCTACCATATCTATATCTCTGAGAGAATGATCCTGAGGTATTTCGATCCCGGCTCTATCATGAATATCATCGCGAACCTCTTAAGCGGCCTCGGAAGTGCGCTCACCTATGCATTCCTGATCTTCTTCACCGTGGTGTTCATCCTGGTCGAGGCGTCGAGCTTCTCGAAAAAAGTTAAGGCTTGCGGCACATCGGGAACGAGCCTGGAGACCATTGACAGGATCGTGCGGAGCATTGAGAAATACCTTGCTCTTAAGACATGGATCAGCCTGTCCACCGGCATCGTAGTGACACTCTGGCTCATGATCCTCGGGGTCAAATATCCTATTCTGTGGGGTGTGGTGGCATTTCTTTTGAATTACATCCCCAATATCGGTCCTTTCATAGCTGCCATACCCCCTATCCTGCTCTCTTTGGTGGATTCCGGTCTGGTATCGGCAAGCCTGGTGACCCTGGGATATGTTGTCATCAAGACGGTAATGGGTGACATCCTTGAACCTATCTTCATGGGTAGGGGATTATCGCTCTCGATTCTGGTGGTTTTCCTTTCCCTGATATTCTGGGGGTGGGTGCTCGGGCCCGTGGGTATGCTGCTGTGCGTGCCGCTGACCATGATCATCAAGATCACCTGCGAGAGCTTCCCATCTACCCGCTGGATCGCCATTCTCCTGGATTCCGATGTGCCGACACGCGAGGAAAATATCAATGGAATGGACTGATGATGATCTTTTTAGTAGACTTTGCCTGTTCATGACGGACTGCATTGCAAGGAGAGAGAACACATGAAACGATCAAGGTTGCTGATGCTCGTGCTGCTGGCCTTTCTCTTTCCTTCATATAGCCCGGCCGTCACCGATCCCACTTTGACGGCTCGCCTGCAGGATTCGCTGCAGACATTCTCAAAGATCATGTCATCTCCCCAAAGTGCCATACCGCCGGTACTCCTCCAGAAGGCTGAAGGCATAGCCATTATACCCAATATGATAAGGGCCAGTTTTTTTGTGGGTGCGAGATTGGGCAAAGGCGTGCTCATAGTAAGAGACAAAGATCGGCATTGGAGCAACCCTGTTTTCATCACCATCAACGGCGGCAGTTTCGGCCTGCAGATGGGCCTGCAATCCACCGATCTCGTGTTGGTCTTCAGGAGAAGTCGAGCCCTGGAAACAAAGGCTAAATGGGATATCCTCCTGGGAACCGACGTGTCCATCGTAGCCGGGACCATGGCTCTCCACATGGATGAAAATACCGAGGCAGATCTGAGGGCCGAGATATATTCTTTCTCCCGCTCGACAGGTTTGAATGTTGGGTTTGCACTCCAGGGCGCCACCATGCGCATGGACGATACTGCAACCGCAACCCTCTACGGAAAAAGAGGGTTGAGCGCCCATGATGTCCTCTGGGGTAAGGTGGAAACGGCATCACCAGATGTGCTCAGGTTCAGAGAAAGCTTCATCAAGCTGGCCGGAAAAGGGCAATAAAGATTTAAGTTCACGGGTTCAAGCTTTTCTTTACCAAGCATCGGTGCATGGCTGAGGAAAAACTCTGTTCTTTTACGATATAATCTAAAACTAAAAAACGAAGAAGCGTAAAACCTTTCTTATGAAAAATCAGCAGAAGGCATATTTCTATGGCCTGTTGACAGTGCTGCTGTGGTCTACCGTAGCCTCTGCCTTTAAGATCTCTCTTCAGTTCTTCAAGCCCATACAACTCCTCTTCTATGCCTCTGTCGTGTCTATCTTCATCTTAAGCCTGATCCTGCTGGTTCAGGGAAACCTGAGTACTATACTGTCGTACTCACGTGGTCAGTATTTAAGCTCTCTCAGGCTTGGGTTTCTTAATCCCTTTCTCTATTATCTCATCCTCTTCAAGGCCTATGACCTCCTACCCGCACAGGTGGCCCAGCCGCTCAATTACACATGGGCGCTTACGCTGACATTCCTATCTATCCCACTTCTGAAGCAGAAAATCGGCATTAAAGACATCGCTGCAGGTGTTATCTGTTACTGTGGTGTTGTGGTGATATCGAGTAAAGGCTCCCTTGTAAGCTTCAGTTCGTTCAATACCCTGGGTGTGGCACTGGCCCTTTCCAGTACGGTGGTGTGGTCACTCTCTTGGATCTACAACACCCAAGACACCCGGGACCCGGTGGCGAGTCTGCTGCTTGCCTTTCTCTTTGGCCTCCCCTTCATCTTTATTACAGCCCTTGTGACTACAGGATTTAACGTTCCTGATTTCAGGGGGCTCCTGGGGGCAGCGTATGTCGGCACCTTTGAGATGGGAATCACTTTTGTCTTCTGGCTCACGGCATTGAAGCTCTCCGAGAATACTGCCAAAGTGGGCAACCTCATCTTCCTTTCCCCCTTCCTGTCGCTCTTGTTCATCCACATCATCGTGGGTGAGGATATCTTCCCATCCACCTTTGCAGGGCTCGTATTCATCATCACCGGGCTCATGATCCAACGCCTTGGAAAGAGCTAGCTGCTGTAAGACCGATGTCAGGGTTTAGAATTCGGAATCCAGAACTCGGAATAAGAATGTTGTGTCGCTTAGATATGGAAAGAGAACCTGAGAAGATCACGGTCACATCATACCTGATGGATGCCTTCGCAACCTGAGTCTGGGCGCGATCATAGCCAAAATCAGGCATTTGAGGAGATCCCCGGGCAAAAAGACCAGGGCTCCGGTCTTAATGGCAAGGTTAATGGCATCAGGTTTCTTCAACACCAGGCGCATATAGACCGCCAGGTAGGGGATGCCGATGCTATAGATGACGAGTGTTCCTGCAAGCGCGGCGATGAATACCGACTTATGGGTAAGCGGTTTATTTCTCAGCAGACTCCCGACCGCTAGAGGTGCAATCATAAAACCGATAAGATACCCGAAAGACGGCTGCATAAGATACGCCAGTCCTCCCCCGCCGGAGAAGACCGGAAGCCCGAGCAAACCCACTATCAGATAGGCAAGCTGGCTTAAGGCCCCATCGCGAGGGCCAAGGATGATCCCCGAGAGTATGACAAAGAAGGTCTGAAGAGTGATTGCTACCGGCCAGAGTGGAATCTTGATAAAAGAACCCGCTGCAGTGAGTGCAGCGCAGAGTGCAATGAGGGCCAACTTGTTTCTATCCACAGGTACATGGGAATAGTATAATAAATTCATTAAGTAAATAGGAATATTTTTCCATCAAGAGAACCTTAATACCGCTTGTTTCTGTCTTTACCATGTGTCCCCGGATCCGCTTTCTCCTTACTCATCAACTCAACACGATGAAGTTCTTCATCAAGGTTAAGGATTCTCTCGGTTCCGGCCGTGTCGGCCATCTCAACGAGATCCTCCGTCACCTCTCTCTTAAATCCGAGTTCGGGTAGATAAATGTCAAAAGTGGTTCCTTGTCCCGGGGCGCTCTTACAGCTGATTGCACCTCCATGGCTTTTCACAATCCCATGAACAATCGACAACCCCAGACCTGTACCCTGGCCTTTCCATTTGGTGGTAAAATAGGGGTCAAAGATTCGTGCCATAACCTTTGAGGTCATTCCATGACCGGTATCCCTTACCGTCATCCTGAGATAAGGTCCGGGCGGTACATCCAGATTAAGGGCGGCATCACTGTCGATAAAAACTCTCTGAAGGCTCACTTCCAATTCTCCCCCGGTCTCACCCATAGCATGGGATGCATTGGTACAAAGGTTAGTCATAACCTGGTGAATCTGAGCCGGATCTCCCAGGATCTGTCCTGAAGGGGCAAGCATCTCACGGATCTTGATATTTGAGGGTAATGACGGCCTCAACATCTTGAGCGATTCCCGTATGGCAGAATCGAGCACTACCGGGACATATTCTTTTTCCGCATGCCGGCTGAAGGCAAGGATCTGATTCACAAGGTCTCTCGCCCGGAGAGCCGCCTTACGTACTTCATTGAGGTCAGTGTGTACTACGTTTAAGTCTTTATCCCCTCTCGTCAGGTCCATGATATCTTTCATCGACATCTTGGTGTAGCCGATAATGGTTGTCAGAATGTTGTTGAAATCATGGGCTATCCCGCCTGCCAGTGTTCCGATAGACTCCATTTTCTGTGCTTGAATCTCCAGCCTCTTTTTCTTTTCTTCGATCTCTTTAAGAGCGGTAATATCGGTCATTACCATGACCATACAGTCTTCTCCACTGTATTGTACCGGCCTGGCAGATACGAGGGTATCTAAAATATTCCCTTCTTTTGTCCGGCACTGGCACTCCAGGCTGTCAACCAATTCTTCGTTTTTTATGAGCTTAAAATAATAATCAAAATCTTCGGAACTCACAGGTAGATTCAGGTCAAGAGGCGTTTTCCCGATGGTTTCATCAAGGGAGTATCCGGTTATCTTGCAGAATGTATCATTTACATAGAGATATTGTGTATCTTTGATTTCTATAATGCTCACGGCATCCGGCATGCTCTGAAGGGTGATACGGTATCTTTCCTCACTTTCGTGCAGTGAATTTTCCATCTCGATGCGCTTGGTGATATCCCTGGCCACGGTGATCATCGCGACAACACGGCCATCGCGAATGACCGGGACACCGTTTGCCTCCCCAAATTTCACTTCCCCGTCTTTGGCGATAAACCGGTAGATGTTGGTGTAGATTGTCTTCCCCGAGAGCACATGCAGGGCATTATCAAAAGCCTCACCCACGTCTTCCGGATGCAGGAGCATCGTGAGATCCTGAAAGTACTTCCCGATCAGTTCCTCGGGCTTGTACCCAAGGACCCTCTCTACGTTTGAAGAGACGCTTAAGACCCGGAACTGGCTATCATAGGAGAACATAACATCATCGGTGAGGGAGAAATAGCTGCGGTATTTTTCATCACTCTTCTGCAACGTTTTCTCTATTTGTTTGCGCTCCTCTATTTCCTGCTTAAGCTTCTCATTTGCCTTCGTAAGTTTAAGTGTACGATCTTTGACCGAATCTTCCAGATGGTCACGATGGTTCTTCAGTTCTTCCTCAGCCAGTCTGCGCCCGGTGATATCACGTACGATTGCCCACATACCGGTGGGTTTCCCGGCATCGTCCTTGAGGAGAAACGTTCGCAACTCCACTGGGAAGACCGTGCCATCTTCCTTACGGTATTCCTTTTCATAGATATCCGAATACCCCCTTTGAAGAACCTGTTTTTCAACAATGGCGGCTTCAAGCGCATGCCATTTCTCAGGGGTAAGGTCGGAATAGGTAAGCGCGCTGATTTCTTCCGGCTTATAGCAGAGCATGTTCCTGTACGTTTCATTATATTCCTTTACCTGACCGTCCATATCAGTACTGACGAAGGCATCCATCATACTGTCATATAATCGGCGATACTTTGCCTCCGAAGCCCTTAGTGCCTCCTGGGCCTGCTTGCGCTCGGAAATATCGCGGGTAATCCCCATAATGCCTTTGATCGAGCCTTTTTCATTGTAAAGAAAGTTCAGCGTAACCTCTGTCCAAACTTTCGAGCCATCCTTCCGGAACATCTCAAGCTCCATGGTCTGTGACCAGTCAGGACCATGCCGCTGCCCGGCCTCCTCAAGTGATCGTTCTTTTGCAAATATCTCCATCGCCATCTTGTAGGAATCAGGCGTGAGGACTTGATTAAGCTTAAGTTTCATAGCCTCTTCAACAGTATATCCCCTGAGATGTTTGACTGATGGGCTCACATAGGTGTAGCCGAAGTTGAGGTCGAAGGCCCAGATCAAATCATGGGCATTCTCGGCAAGGTTTCGGTAGCGTTCTTCGCTCCCTTTAATAGCCTCTTCCATGTGTTTGCCCTCATATACCGAATTTTCCAATTCAGTGATACGCTGGCGTGCTTCTGATAACTCTTTTATGAGCTGCTTATTTGTCTTATTGTCATCTTTCATATCATCCCCATGTGAAATCATTCAGCCCTCATGATTATTATAACAATATAGTTAAATTGTGAAACGATGCAATGATATATGAATGACGGACCTATTAAATACTCTACTTCCCCATTTATCGCCATAAAAAGGCACTTGTGTTGAGAGAGAATCCATGTATGATCATAATAAGTAATTCCTTTTAATATACGCACCAGGGGGTAGGATAATTTAGATACCATATCATTCACTCAGGGGGGGTATATAATGAGCATTGATGTTCATGACACGAAAAAGCTCCAGGAACATTCCTTACTTGACAACCCTTACCTTATCCCTTTCAGGCGATCGGACCTGAAGCGGTCCCCATTTTTCTCGTCCAGCATTGATCAAAAACAATTCGTCAATGCAATGAATTTCAGGAACTTTGTTGACGATAAAATTTTCGCACACATGATCTTACCGCATACCAAAGAGGAGTTTCTCTTCAAGGTAATCCCGGGGCCATGCACCGGATCAGAAGTAACTTTCTCGCTGCCGGATGGATCCATCCAAGACTTTGAAGACTTCATTTTCAAGGGCCTCCTGGTGGACAACGGAAAGTCCGTGATAATGATGCAGGCGGATCCTATTCTCGTCACATCCCGACTATTAAATGTCAAGCTTCGGAAGACAGGTGTTATATATCAAGCCCGTCATGCCAAAAGGTATCAGTGCCAAAACGTGAATGCAAGGGTTAGTCATGATGACATCGAATATGCCGGAGCCCTTTACGAGTTCAATCCTGCAGGGCTGCGAATCGAATTGAAAGGTATCCCATGGACAACATCCGGATCCCAGGTCTCCGACGAGCCCATTAAAGTAGAGCTTATGCGTGGTGGCAGGCTGATATTTTCGGGTATGTCCAAACTCATCCGTACTGAGAATCAGGGCAAAACCATTGTTCTTGCACCCATGAACACGCTTCAGAAAAGATATGGCGAGCGGAAAAACCGTAATCCGCGTCTGAATCTCGTTCCAAGCCCTGAAGTAAAATTCACGCATCCTCTGACGGGGATGAGGGTATCCTATGACATAGTCGACATCAACTCTTCGGGCTTCTCCGTGATGGTGGAATCGGACTCGTCGCTCCTCATGCCCGGCATGATTATTGATGAAGCCTTCATAGAGTTTGCAGGCGGCCTCAATTTGAAGTGCCCGGTCCAGGTCGTCTATGGGGAAAAGAAGAAAAAGAACAGTATCAAGTACGGTTTTTCGATCACTGATATAGATGTTAGTTCCTACAATCAGCTGTTCAACGTCATAACAAGGGCCGACGACCCCTATGCACGGGTATCTTATGATGTGGATATGGCATCCTTATGGAACTTCTTCTTTGAGTCCGGTTTTATATACCCGGAGAAATACACCAGCATCGCTCAGTATAAAGACGATTTTAAAGAAACATATAAAAAACTGTACCATCACTGTCCTGATATTTTTGCGAATTTAACGTATGAGCGCAATGGCGTGATCTATGGACATGTTTCTCTGATCAAGGCATATGAAAAGTCATGGCTGGTCAACCACCTTGCCACCAAAGATATTGGTCTGAAAATTACCGGACTCTATGTCCTGAAACAGATACTTAACTATCTCGACAGTATCACCCGGATGCCGTCAATCGGTATGGATTATATGATCATCTATTTCCCCCCGGAGAACCGTTTCCCTAACAATTTTTTCAGTAATGTCTTTAAAGCAGTTAACAACCCGTCGCACCTCTCTATGGACATTTTTGCATATTTGAACATAGACCTGCCCCAATCAATTCCTGACCTGCCCAAGGGCTGGACTATGAGACAGAGCTCTCCCAAAGACATCCAGAATCTCAGGGCTGCATACAAGCAACTCTCCGACGGTATCTTTGTGGATGCCTTATGTCTCGATTCACAGAAACGCCCCCGGGAATCCATCGAGGATATTTATAAAAGATACGGGCTCAAAAGGATATGCAGCTCATATACTTTATTCCATGACAACAATCCCCAAGCATACTTTGTCGTCGACCAGAGCGACAGGGGCGTTAATCTTTCCGATCTGATCAACAGCATTAAAGTTATTGTGCCTCAGAACAGCTCCGTCCCCTGGTATGTGCTCCATGCAGCCATCTGCGAGTGCGGCAAAGATTACGACATAAAGACGATCACGGTACAGATCTTCCCGTGCGATTACATGGACAGGGCAGGTATCCCGTATAAGAAACGTCATATAATGTGGGTGCTGGACACCCGATATCTCCACTCCAACATTGATCTTATAAAAAATATGGCTCGGATCAATCCTGCTCAATACCTTAAAGGTTTTGTCAGCAGTTTTATCGGGGGCGGCTGAGAGCCCAGCCCTCATTTAAATAATTCCATCTATGAGAGAAGATACTCTGACGATCTCAACGTGAGATCTCAGATTCATAACTGAAAGATACGACTGTTTGTTCATCGCAGTGATCTACAGTTGATGGCAAGCAGTTGAGACTGGTGATCTATCGGAGAGATATTCAGTTGGAATCATAGTCAAGGACTACCACGGATAACCCCACTTCGAGAAATATGGGTGCCACGGGCAAAGCTCAAAGAGCTTGCCCGTGGGACGTGATTATAAAGGAAAAGGACCTATCTTGATTTCACACACACCTTTCTTATGCCATGAAAAACTTGACCACTTTCGGTCAATGATCTACTCAACCAGTACTTTCCTCACAGGATTCCGGTGAATATAATCGATTATCTTAATTAGTGTATCCAGGTTTCGGCAGCAAGAGAAGGTCAATTCATAGACGTTTACGAAAAGATTAAAATGCCTGATTTTCTTCCTGAAGCATACTATATATGAGTGAAGATTGTGTAATGGTGCTGAATTCTCCTGTCCCACGGGCAAGCCCTTTGGGCTTCGCCCGTGCCACCCAAGTAGGTCTACTTTCTATCCCTGCCACCCGCCCGTTTAGAGCTCTGCAGATTCCTTGCCCGGGACGGTCTGGCTCTTATATTACATGAAAGCATGAACAAGGATTCCGGAGGGGCATACGAAGGCACTTTATATCGTTATCCATCTCTGAAAAAGGAGCTCGATCATGAAGACCAGGACTATCGTATTCATACACGGAATGTTCATGAACCCGTTGTGCTGGGAGCAGTGGATCAATCACTATCAAACCAAGGGCTATACGTGCATCGCCCCGGCCTGGCCCGGCAGAGACAAGCCCGTCGAAACACTGTGCAAGAACCACCCCGACCCGCAACTAGGTAAGCTCACCTTGAGCGCCGTCATTGAGTCTCTTGTGGATACCATCAGACCACTGGATGAAAAGCCCATTCTCATCGGTCATTCGATGGGGGGGTTGATCGTGCAATTATTACTTCAGAGAGAACTGGCCATTGCAGGCGTTGCGATTGATTCCGCGCCGCCGCCCGGTGTATTCACCATCAAGTGGTCCTTTATCAAGTCCAACTGGCCAGCGATTAACCCATTTGTGCCCAAGGACCAACCCATGCAAATGCCGTTTGAACACTTTCAGTACACGTTCGTGAATACGATGTCGTTAGCGGAACAACGAGCAGCTTATGAAAGATATGTGGTACCCGAATCACGAAGGGTGCCCAGTGAGTCACTCACCAGCGTTGCCAGGATCGACTTCAAAAAACAACACCCCCCTCTACTCTTGATTGCTGGTTCTGATGACAACATAATCCCGGCTTCACTCAACAAGACCAACCATAACAAATACAAGAGGTCACCATCCATAACCGACTTCAAGGAGTTCGCCGGACGAACGCACTTCATCATCGGACAGAAGAACTGGCAAGAGGTAGCCGACTATATCATTGCATGGTTGAACGACAAGGGGGTCTGACGCACAGAATGGTGCAGGATCAGGTTTTTTTCATCAGGCCGGCACACATTCTTGTCGCCTTTTCGAGATCACTCTCATTGATCCCGTGGTCATGCAAGAACCCGCGATAGATCAGTTCGGGACCGGCCTCTATCCCTGGTGTGGTATCAGGTGAAAGCCTTTTTATCAGATCAAGGGCACTCTCTGCTGTAAGTCTGATGGAGCCTTCTTCCATGACCAGCACGCAATCGGCGCTTTGAAGGTCATCCAGGCGGTGAGAGATGTGGATGACGGTCGTGCCCAGATCCGCATTCAGCTCTTTTATGGTCTTTAAGAGGGCACCCCGGCTTAAGGGATCGAGCATTACCGTGCCCTCGTCCAAGACCAGGACATCCACATCCAGTGCAAGCTGGCCCGCATAGGCAACATTGGCGAGCTGGCCGCCGGAGAGGGTTGAGGTAAGTGCGTGCCGAAGGTGCTCGCTGTGGATGGCCCCCAGTGCGTAACCGATCCTGGCCCTGATCTCGTGGCTCGAAAGACCCATGTTCTCGGGTCCGAAGGCGATGTCTTCCTCCACTACGAGGCTCACAATCTGATTGGCGGGGTTGGAAAGAACAAGACCGACCCGCATGCCGTGCGTGTCGATAAGGCCGGAAGTGGGCTTGAGAATGCCTGAAATGAGAAAGGCCAGTGTGGTCTTTCCGCTGCCGTTCGGACCCACAATGCCGAAATAAGAACCGACGGGTACCGTGAGATCGATACCCGCCAGAGCGTTTTTGTTGGGATAGGAAAAAGTCACTCTGGATAGTGTTAATGCAGTATGGGATGTTTCCTTCCGGATCAATCCTTATTCTCGTCAGCCTTCTTTTCTGAAGCCTTCTTCTTCGGGGCGGTCTTTTTCTCAGGCGCCTTCTTTACGGAAGCCTTCTTCGCCGAAGCCTTCTTCTCGGGTGCCTTTTCTTCCGGGGCCTTTATTGCTGCCGACTCCGTCCATTCGATGATGGCAAGAGGTGCATGGTCGCCATGGCGGTTCTTATAGCGGATGATGCGGGTATACCCGCCGTTACGGGCGGCAAAAAGCGGTGCAAGGTCTTTGAAGAGCTTGCCGAGGGCTTCCTTTGATCTTATTGTCTGGTGGGCCCTGCGGATCGCCGCGAGGTCGCCCTTCTTGCCCAGGGTGATCATTTTATCGGCGATCCTCCTGAGCTCCTTTGCCTTTGCCTCGGTAGTGGTGAGCCTGTCATGGATGATCAGCGATGTCACCAGGTTCTTGAGCATCGAGAGCTTATGATCCGTTGTCCGTCCGAGTTTTCTTCCTGCAATGTGATGATTCATGTCTCCACTCCGATCCTACTTGCTTTCCTCTTCTTCCATTCTCTTGCGCCGCGCCTCAATCTCCTCGACCGAGGGCAGATCCGGGAGCTTCATCCCGATGTGCAGACCCATTTTAGAGAGCTTTTCCTTGATCTCTTCCAAGGACTTCCTGCCGAAGTTCTTGGTCTTTAAAAGCTCGGCCTCCGTCTTCTGCACAAGCTCATAGATATAAGTCATATTCGCGTTCTTCAGGCAGTTGGCGGAACGAACCGAGAGTTCGAGTTCCTCCACGGTCCTGAAGAGGTTGTTGTTCAATTCCTTGTCCTTCTCTTCTTCCCGCAACTCGTGCTCTATCTCCTCCTCCTGGAAGTTGATGAACACGTCCATATACTCCTTCTGGATCTTGGCGGCGAATGCCAGGGCGTCATCCGGGGTCACCACGCCGTTGGTCCATACCTCAAGCGAGAGCCTGTCATAGTCCGTCCTTCGGCCGACGATGGTGGGCGTCACATTAAAAGACACCCTTCTCACCGGAGAAAAGATGGCATCAATGGGTATCCAGCCGTGGGTATCCAGCTTTTCCTTGATAAGCTCTGCAGGCACATAGCCCCTTCCCCAGTCCACCCGCATATCAACCTTCAGCGTGATATCGCTCTGGATAGTGGCGATGAGCTGATCCGGGTTTATCACCTCGATCTTGCCGCCCGTTTCGATGTCGCCGGCCTTAACCTCGCAGGGGCCCTTCTTTTCAAGGGACACGGTCTGGGGTTTATCCGTATGCATGCGCAGCACCACCTTCTTGAGGTTCAGGATGATGTCCGTGACATCCTCGTAAACACCCGAGATGCTGGAAAATTCATGGAGAACGCCCAAGGCTTCTTCAAACTTCACCCCAATGATAGCAGAGCCGTAGATTGAGGACAGAAGAATCCGCCTCAGCGAATTCCCGATGGTGACACCGAAGCCGCGTTCCAGAGGTTGTGCATTAAAGCGGGCGTAGGTATCCGTGTACGTGTCTTCCACTATCTCCAATTTGGTCGGTTTTATAATTTCTTTCCAGTTCTTCTCAATCATCCCTCATCCTCACCCCAAGGCTTAAAAGTCTTATCTCGAATAGTACTCAATGATCAAGGTCTCCTGGACCGACATTGGCATATCCTTGCGCTCCGGCAGCGCCTTTACCTTGCCTTTCTTGGCATCCTTATCGACTTCGAGCCACTCGGAAAAACCACGCTGTTCACGATTTTCCAGGGACGCTCCGATGACGTCTAATTTTTTACTCTTTTCCTTCACCTCGACCTCGTCTCCGGCATCCACGAGAAATGAGGGGATGTTGACCTTATGCCCGTTCACCGTGATATGTCCGTGGCTGATAAGCTGGCGTGCCCCGTTGCGTGACTGCGAGAACCCGAGACGGTATACGATGTTGTCGAGCCTCCGTTCCAGAAGCTGCAGGAGCTGCTCGCCGGTAACACCCTTGCGGCGCTTTGCCATATCATAATACTTGCGGAACTGGGCCTCGGATACCCCATAAGTGTACCTAACCTTCTGCTTCTCTCTTAAGTGGATCCGGTATTCGGTGGTCCTGACGCGGCCCTGGCCGTGCTGCCCGGGAGGATATTCCCGCTGCTCAATGGCGCACTTGTCCGTAAAGCACCGCTCTCCTTTCAGGAAGAGCTTCATTCCTTCTCTGCGACAGATCTTACAAACAGCTCCTGCATATCTCGACAAGATTATTCCTCCTTGCTTGTTTATACCCTTCTTCTCTTAGGCGGCCTGCAGCCGTTGTGAGGGATCGGCGTAATATCGCGGATACCGGTGATCCGGATGCCGCTCGCATTGATCGCCCTTAAAGCCGATTCCCTGCCGCCGCCGGGCCCCTTTATGTATGCGAATGCAGTCTTAACCCCGAATTCGGCCGCCTTCTTGCACGCCTCCTGGGCTGCGATCTGGGCCGCAAACGGAGTGGATTTGCGGGAGCCCTTAAACCCCTGCGACCCTGCAGACGACCAGCCCAGGGTATTCCCCTGCTGGTCCGTGATGGTCACGATGGTGTTATTGAAAGTGGCCTGGATGTGAACGACACCCTCGCTCACCTCTTTCCTGGCCTTTTTTCTGCCTGTTTTCGCTCTCACTTTCGCCATGAAAAGCACTCCTTACCTTAAAAAGGTTATTTTTTCTTGCCGACCACGGCCCGTCTCGGACCTTTCCTGGTACGGGCGTTGTTGTGGGTATGCTGTCCGCGACAGGGCAGGCCTTTGCGGTGCCTGATACCCCGGTAGGAGGCAATGTCCATCAGGCGTCTGATGTTCATGGTGATCTCTCTGCGCAGGTCGCCCTCTACGGTCAAGGTCTTGTCGATATAGTCCCTGATCGATGAAATGTCGTGCTCCGAAAGGTCATCGCTCCTCTTTGCCGGATCGATATTGACGGCCGTGATGATCTCGGAAGCCTTTGCCCTGCCGATACCGTAGATGTAGGTCAGTGCGATATCGATGCGCTTGTTCCGTGGTAAGTCTACTCCTGCAATCCTAGCCAAGACTCCTGCCTCCTTTTAACCCTGTCTCTGGTTATGACGCGGATTCTCGCAGATTACCCTGACTGTCCCGCTTCTTCTGATAATCTTGCACTTCCTGCACCGCTTCTTGATTGATGCGCTTACCTTCATATCCGCCTCATCATTACTTTGATCGGTAGACGATCCGCCCTTTTGTCAGATCATAGGGCGATATCTCCACCTGTACTTTGTCGCCTGGTAATATCCGGATGTAGTGCATTCTCATCTTGCCCGAGATGTGCGCGAGAATCTGGTGCCCGTTGACCAACTCCACCTTGAACATGGCGTTCGGCAACGGTTCTAGAACGACACCTTCAGCCTCGATTACATCCTTTGCCATACTTATCCCAATTTAAGCGCCGATCGCCTTTTTGATCTCGTCCTGAACCTTCTCCATGCTTAAGGTTCCGTTGATCTTTCTGACGATTGCCTGCTTGCCGTAATATTCGATAAGGGGCGACGTCTGGTTGTGATAGTTCGTCAGCCTCTGGCGTATGGTCTCTTCCTTATCGTCGTCCCTCTGATAGAGCTCGCCGCCGCACTTGTCGCAAACGCCTGCCTTCTTGGGCGGATCGAACTCGATGTGGTGCATATAGTTGCAGCCCCTGCATGTCCTGCGGCCAGTGAGCCTTTTCACCAGATAGTCGTCCGGCACGTCGATGACCACGACATGATCGAGCTTGGTTTTGAGATCCTTCAGCAACCCGTCCAGGGCCTTGGCCTGTTCGAGGGTCCTGGGGAACCCGTCAAGGATGAACCCCTTCTTGCAGTCGGGCTTGCCGAAGCGCTCTTTCACTACGCCGATGACTACATCGTCCGGCACCAGCGCACCCTTGTCCATATATTCCTTGGCCTTCTTGCCCATGGGCGTGCCTTCCTTGACGGCTGCCCTGAACATGTCGCCCGTAGAGATCTGGGGAACTTTCAGTCTGTCGATCATTCTTGTGGCCTGTGTTCCCTTACCGGCACCCGGCGGTCCTATTAAAATAATATTCATGATGATTCCCCCCTCTTAAGGTTGTATGAGCTATCTTCTGCCACGAATGCGGCCCGTCTTTAACAGACCGTCATACTGCCTGCTTATCAAATGAGACTCGATCTGGCTCATGGTGTCCAAAGAGACGCCGATGACGATCAGGAGCGAGGTACCGCCGAAATAAAACGGCACGTTGGCCTTGGCCGTGAGCAGTATGGGCAGGACGCAGACGACACACAGATAAATGGCCCCGATAAACGTGAGCCTTGAGAGCACCTTGTCAAGATACTCGGCCGTTGCCTTTCCCGGCCTGATACCCGGGACGTATCCCCCGTTCTTCTTGAGGTTCTCGGCGACATCCAACGGGTTGAAGATGACCGCGGTATAGAAATACGTGAAAAAGATGATCGCCAGTATGTATATGGCATTATAGGCAATCCCCCTGGGATGCAGCGCATTCGCTACCGACTTCATAAAACTCACATCCGGGAAGAACTGCGCAATGGTGGCCGGAAAGACGATGATGGACGAAGCGAAGATGGGAGGAATTACGCCCGAGATGTTTATCTTCAGAGGCAGGTGGGTGCTCTGCCCGCCGTAGACCTTGCGGCCCTTGATCTGTTTGGGGTACTGGATGGGCACCCTGCGCTGCGCAGTCTCCATGAATACGATGCCGCCGATGACAGAGAGCATCAGTGCCACCACAAAGATCAGTATGAAGATGGACATCTCTCCGGTACGCGCAAGTCTCACGCTGTTGTAGACCGCCACCGGCAGCCTCGCGACAATACCTGCAAAGATGATGAGCGATATACCGTTGCCGATACCCCGCTCCGTGATCTGCTCGCCGAGCCACATGAGGAAGCAGGTGCCCGTAGTCATGGTGAGCATGGCTACGAGCCTGAACCCCCAGCCCGGTATGATAACCACCGACTGGCCGCCCATGCTCATCTGTTCCACGCCGAAGGCCATGAAATAACTCTGGACCAGGCAGAGGAAGACCGTGCCGTAGCGTGTGTACACCGTGAGCTTGTGCTTGCCTGCCGCACCCTCTTTCTGGAGTTGTTCGAACGGCGGATAGATCATGCACAAGAGCTGTACGATGATGGACGAACTGATGTAGGGCATGACACCCAGGGCAAAGATGGAAAGACTCCTGAAACCCCCGCCTGCGAACATATCAAACATGCCCAGCAGCGTGCCCCGCTGCTGGTCGAACCATTCCGCCATCACTGCGGAATCGATGCCGGGTGTGGGGATATGAATCCCGACCCGGTAGACCAAGAGCATGAGCAGCGTAAAGATGATGCGCTTTTGCAGCTCAGGTACCTTTGCAATATTGTCGAATCCGTAGCTCACTTTTTTTAACCCCTAAAGAGCCTGGAAGGTCCCGCCGGCCTTTACGATCTTGTCAAGGGCTGCCTGGGATGCCTTATCCAGCTTCACTGTCAATGGAATGTCAATATCCCCGTCTGCCAGCAGCTTGACGGAGACGTTCAAATTCGGGATCTTCCCCTTGTCCTTCAAGGCCTTGCGGTCCACCAGGCTGCCCTTTTCGAATATCGCCAGGTCCCGGATGTTCACCACTGCATATTCCTTGCGGAATAAGAAATTCTTGAAACCCCTCTTCGGGAGCCTGCGGTATATGGGCATCTGCCCGCCTTCAAACCAGTGGGGAACACTGCCGCCGGAGCGCGCCTTCTGGCCCTTGGCGCCGCGGCCGCTGGTGGTGCCCATGCCCGATGCATTGCCTCTTCCGACCCTCTTTCTCTTCTTCCGTGACCCTTCCGCCGGTTTCAGGTTCGATAGATCGAGCATGCTATGCCTCCTCCCAGGTTAAAAGATGAGGCACCTTGTTGATGGCACCGCGGGTTGCCTTGTTGTCGGGCAATATCCTCGACCTGCCGCGCCTCTTCAGGCCCAATGCCGTTACGACCGCCCTCTGCTTTACCGTACAGCCGATCACCGAACGGCTCAATGTCACCTTTATCTTACCAGCCATGATTTCTTTTCCATCCCTTTTTTGGGTTTACAATGCCGCATCGAGAGACTTGCCCCGCTTGGCCTCGACGAACTCCTTCGTCTCTAAGCGCTCCAGGGCATCAAGAGTGGCGCGGATGACGTTGTTATGATTTCTCGAGCCGAGTGTCTTGGCCACTACATCCCGGTACCCTGCCGCCTCCATGACGGCGCGGACAGCATTGCCTGCAATGATGCCCGTACCCTCGGGGGCGGGTTTCACATACACCTTGGAGGACCCGAACTCACCGGTAATGGCATGGGGTATCGTGCCTTTTATGATGGGCACATCCACCATTGCCTTCTTGGCGGCCTCAACACCCTTGCGGATGCTCACCGACACTTCCTTGGCCTTGCCGAGCCCGTGGCCGACCTTGCCATTGCCGTCGCCCACCACAACGAGCGCGCTGAACCGGAAGCGTTTGCCTCCCTTGACGACCTTGGCGACGCGGTTGATATACACAACCTTGTCGATCAATTGATCCTTATCTTCTTCGATCTTTTCAAATCTTGCCAATTCACCACCTCGCTTCTTAGAACTTCAACCCGCCTTCCCGTGCGGCTTCGGATAGGGCCTTGATCTTACCGTGGTACCTGTAGCCCGAGCGGTCGAAGACCACCTTTTCGATCCCTAAAGCCTTGGCCTTTTGGGCAAGCAAAGCACCCACCTGTTTTGCGGTCTCGATGCCGAACCCCTTCACCTTTCCGCGGATCTCGGGACTCATGCTTGATGCGGCCACCAGCGTTACGCCTTTGGTGTCATCGATGATCTGGGTGTAGATGTTCCTGTTGCCCCTGTACACACTCAGTCGCAGCCTATTAGGCGTTCCGGAGATTTTCGTACGGACCCGCTCTTTTCTGAGCTCCCAGGCTTCCTTTGCACTCTTCTTGCTCACGGTTTACCTACTCCTTATAAAAAAGCCCTTAACCTTTAGCGGCGCTCTTGCCCGGCTTTATCCTTACCACTTCGCCGTCATACCTTATGCCCTTGCCCGCATAGGAATCGGGCTTCCTGACCTTGCGGATACGGGCGGCAACATCGCCTAAGAGTTCGTTGTCAATGCCGGAGAGCTCAATGAGACCCTCTTTGGTCACTGTGCCGGATATACCCTTGGGAAGGGGGAACTCCACCGGGTGTGAATATCCCACGCTCAGCACCAGCGTGCTGCCCTTGGCCTCGCCGCGGTATCCGATGCCCACTATCCTGAGCCTCCGGACGAACCCTTCGGTGACGCCTGTTACCATGTTGTTGGCCAGCGCCCGCATGAGCCCGTGGAAGGCCTTTGTCTTCCGCTCTTCATCGCCCGGGGTGAACAGCAGCTCACCACCCTCGATCTTCACCACGATATTGCCCACACACTTCTTGGAGAGCTCGCCCTTGGGTCCCTTCACCCTGATGGTGTCTCCATCCAGGGTGACCGTCACGCCCTTGGGTATGGCAATAGGCAGTTTTCCGATCCTTGAAATCGACATTTTTCGTACTCCTTACCAGACCTTCATCAGGACCTCTCCGCCCACGTTACTGGCCTTTGCCTTGAGGTCAGTCATGAGGCCCGAAGAGGTGCTCACGATGGAAATGCCCAAGCCGCCGCGTACGGCCGCGATTTCGCCTGCGCCTTTGTAAATCCGTCTGCCCGGTCGCGAGACCCTCTGGATGCCGCTGATGACGTGGCGGGAGTTGAAATATTTCAGATTCACCCGCAGTGTGCCCTGCTTTCCGTCGTCGATAACCCGGTACGCCTTGATATAACCCTCTTTCATGAGGATCTCGGCGAGATCGATCTTGAGTTTTGATGCCGGGATGTCGACACTTTCCCTCATGGCTAAAGCCGCGTTACGAATCCTGGTGATCATGTCCGCAATGGGATCGGTATGCATGAAGTGTTCCTCTCTTACCAGCTTGATTTCTTTAATCCCGGGATCTCGCCCTTCATGGCAAAGTTCCTCAGGCAAATCCTACAGATGCCGAACTTGCGATAATATGCGTGCGGCCTGCCGCACAACATGCACCGGTTATACTGCCTCACCTTGAACTTCGGCGACCTCTTCTGCTTTGCGATCAAAGATTTTTTTGCCATAGTATCCTCTTACTTCCGAAAGGGCATTCCGAAGGCTGCGAGCAGGCTCCTGCTCTGATCATCGCTTGCAGCCGTGGTCACAATGGTTATATTCATACCCCTGAGTTTGTCAACCGCGTCGAAGTCTATCTCGGGGAACACGGTCTGGTCCGTAAGGCCCATCGTGTAGTTCCCGCGCCCGTCGAAACCCTTGGGCGAGATGCCCCGGAAGTCTCTCACGCGGGGCAGGACCGCATTGATGAGCCTATCTAAGAACTCATACATCATGCCGCCTCTGAGCGTCACGGCTACACCGACAGGCATTCCTTCCCGGAGCTTGAATGCCGCAATGGACTTGCGTGCCTTCCGGACGATCGGCTTCTGTCCGGTGATAGAGGTAAGTTCTTCCACTGCCTTCTCGATGATCTTGACGTCGGCTACGGCCTCACCCAGACCCATGTTCAAGACGACCTTCAAGACCTTGGGAATCTGGTGGACATTGGTGTATCCGTATTCCGCCTTTAAGGCAGGCACGATCTCCTTTATGTAATAATCCTTGAGCCTTGCCATTTATAACCTCACTTATCCAATTCCTCGCCGCAGGATCTGCAGACCCTTACCTTGGTGCCGTCTTCATGCCCCTTGTACCCGATGCGCACACCCTTCTTGCACTTGGGGCAGACAAACGCCACATTGGACGTATGGATGCTTGCCTCCTTCTCCACGATACCGCCCTGGGAGTTTTGCGTGGGTTTCTGGTGCTTTTTTATCAGGTTCACCCGCTCCACGTAGAGCCTGTCTTTCTTGTGGAGCAGCCGGATGACCTGCCCCTGCTTGCCTTTGTTCTTGCCTGCAAGGACAACCACCGTATCACCCTTCTTGATCCTGCCTGTCTCATACCTCACTACTGCCATTGTTCTACTCCTAACTAGAGCACTTCGGGTGCCAGTGAGACTATCTTCATGAAGTTCTTTGCCCTGAGCTCGCGGGCCACAGGTCCGAAGATGCGTGTGCCGATAGGCTCGTTCTGGTTGTTGAGGATAACGGCCGAGTTCTCATCGAACCGGATGCTCGTCCCGTCCGGACGTTTTTGTGTCTTTTTGGTCCTTACAACCACAGCCTTGACCACATCGCCTTTTTTCACCTTGGAACGGGGAATGGCCTCTTTCACGCTCGCAACGATCACATCACCCAAATAGGCATATCTGCGCCTGGTTCCGCCAAGCACCTTGATGCACATCACCTCTTTTGCACCTGAATTATCCGCAACCTTGAGCCTTGTCTGCTGTTGGATCATGGGTAGCCTCCGCCACTAAAACCTATCTATTCCTGTCTCTCGAGGATCTTCACAACCCTCCAGCTCTTGTCTTTACTGATGGGCCTGCACTCACGGATAAGAACCTTGTCGCCGGGCTTGGATTCATTGCGTTCATCATGGGCCTTGAACCTGGCGCGCCTGCGGATATATTTCTCAAAGACGGGGTGCTTTTCCAGCCGCTCGACGGTCACGACCACGGTCTTGTCCATCTTGTCGCTCGTGACCACTCCCAGCAACTCCAGCTTTCTCGATTTGTCTGCCATTACTGTTTCTCCCGGGTGATCGTATTGATCCGTGCAATATCACGACGCAGCTTAGAGATAAGGGTCTTGTCCTTGAGCTGGCCCATAGCCTTGTTGAAGCGTGCATTCATCAGGTCGCGCTCGAGTTTCGTCTTGATCTGGGAGACCTCGCCGGCCGTCTTATCCCGGATTTCCTTGACCTTCATAGGACCCCCTCCCGTACCACAAACCTGGTCTTTACCGGCAGCTTGTGGGATGCAAGTCGGAAGGCCTCTTTGGCCTGCTCCTCGGTTACCCCGTCGATCTCGAAGAGTATCCTGCCCGGTCTCACCGGTGCAACCCACTCCTCAGGCGCTCCCTTGCCCTTTCCCATACGTGTCTCAGCGGGCTTCTTGGTGATGGGCTTATCCGGGAAAAGCCTGATCCATACCTTGCCGCCCCTTTTTATGAAACGGGTGATGGCGACACGCGCCGCTTCTATCTGTCTGGCCGTAATCCAGTGGGGCTCTAATGTCTGCAGGCCGTATGTCCCGAAGGCCACCCGTGCCCCCCGCTCGGGGCTCCCCTTCATGCGGCCCCGCATCTGTTTTCTATGCTTTACCTTGTTCGGCATCAACATGGTTTTAAAATCTCCCTTTATGCACTCGCCTCTTCGGCCTTCTTCATGATGTCACCGTGGTATATCCACACCTTCACGCCGATGACCCCGTAGATGGTGAAGGCCTCCTTAAAGCCGTAGTCCACATCGCTGCGAAGAGTGTGGAGCGGCACACGCCCTTCCCGGTACCACTCCCTTCGTGCGATTTCGGCACCTGCAAGCCTGCCCGCACAGGCCACCTTGATGCCCTGTGCGCCCATCCGTAAGGCCTGGCTCACGGCCCTCTTCATGGCCCTGCGGTACGCGACCCTGCGCTCGAGCTGGCTTGCAATACCTTCCGCCACGATCTGGGCATCGGTCTCGGGACGTCTGACTTCCTTGATCTCCAGCATGATCTCCTTGTTCACGAACTTGGCGAGGTCGTTCTTGAGCGTCTCAGCGCCCTGACCCTTCCTGCCGATCACAAGGCCTGGCCTGCCGGTATAGATGACAAGTTTCACCTTGTTGGCCGCCCGCTCGATGATGATATTTGAGATCCCTGCATGGCTTAAATTCTTGTTGATGAAGTTGCGAATCCCGCGGTCTTCCACGAACAGGCCTCCGAAACTCTTCTCTGCATACCACTTGGCCTTCCAGTCCTTGGTAACCCCAAGCCGAAACCCGTACGGATGAATCTTCTGTCCCACTTATCGACCCCTTTCCTAAAGCTCTTCAAGAACAACGGCTATGTGAGAAGTCCTTTTGATGATCCTGTTGGCCCTGCCCTGGGCGCGGGGCCTAAACCTCTTCGTGGTCGGACCCTCGTCGATCTGGATCGACTTCACATAGAGATTATCCACATCCATCATGCCGGTATGCATCGCATTGGCCACGGCCGAATTCAGGACCTTGGCAATGATACGGGCGCGCTTGGTGCCGAGCAGATTGAGCATGCGCAGGGCATCCGCGATCTGCTTGCTTCTTACCTGGTCCGCCAGGAGTCTCGTCTTCTGGGGAGAGACCCTGGTGTGTCTTAAAATCGCTTTCGCCTCCATGGCCTACCCCTTTCTCGATGACTTTCTGTCGGCGGCATGGCCGTAGAAGGTGCGGGTCGGAGAAAATTCTCCGAGCCTGTGCCCCACCATTTCTTCAGTGCAATATACGGGGACAAACTTCTTGCCGTTGTGCACGGCAAAGGTGAGCCCCACGAACTCAGGGAGGACGACCGAGCGCCTCGACCAGGTCTTGATAACCTTACGGCTGCCTGACTCCTGGGCCTGGAGAACCTTCTTCAGAAGGTGGTCATCGATAAACGGCCCTTTCTTCAGTGAACGGGACACGGCTTACTTCCTCCTCTTCACGATGTACTTATTAGAGTCCTTCGTGCGTTTCCTGGTCTTGTGACCCTTGGTGGAAACGCCCCACGGGGTCACCGGATGATTGCCCTTCACCCGGCCTTCGCCGCCACCGTGCGGATGATCCACAGGGTTCATGGCAACACCGCGCACCGTAGGTCTGATACCAAGCCAGCGTTTCCGGCCCGCCTTGCCGATGGTGATGTTCTGGTGGCTGACATTACCCACCTGGCCGATGGTGGCCTTGCACTCGGCAAAGACCTTGCGCACCTCTCCCGAGGGCATCTTTATCTGCACGTAGCCGCCTTCCTTGGCGAGCACCTGTCCGTAGGTCCCGGCGGAACGGATAAGCTGACCGCCCTTACCAAGCTTGCATTCGACATTATGGACGAATGTACCGAGCGGCATGGCCTTTAGGGTCAGGACATTGCCCGTCCTGATCTCCGCCTCTTCCGAGGTGATTATCGTGCTGCCCACGCTCAAGCCTTCCGGCCAGAGGATATAGCGCTTCTCGCCGTCCGTGTACTGCACAAGCGATATCCGCGCGGAGCGGTTGGGATCGTACTCGACGGTCATGATCTTGCCGGGCACGCCCACCTTGTCGCGTCTGAAGTCGATGATACGGTAAAGTCTCGTGCTCCCGCCGCCCTGATGGCGCACCGTGATACGGCCCAGATTGTTCCGGCCGCTGTTCTTCTTGAGGCGGAAGGTGAGCGATTTCTCGGGCTCGACTTTCGTGATCTCCTCAAAGGTGGAGACCGTCATGGCCCGCCTGCCCGCCGATGTTGGTTTGAAGCCGCGTATGCTCATCGGTTATACCCCTTCATAGAATTCGATGGTCTCGCCGGCTTTCAGCGTGACGATCGCCTTCTTCCAATCGGAGCGCTGGTAGGGTCGGTATCTCCAGCGCTTTATCTTTCCCTTCATGACCATGGTCTTGACGTCTTCAACATGTACATTGAACAACTCTTCCACGGCCTGCTTGATCTCGATCTTGTTGGCGTCTTTCGCCACGGAGAAGACCACCTTGTTATCCTTCTCTCTGAGCAGAGTCCCTTTTTCCGTGACGAGCGGCCGCTTGAGTATGCTACTTGCAGTCTTCATGACTTCAGCCTCTCTTCGATGAGCTCGACGGCCTTCAGGTCGATCACCAGGCCTTTGTATTTGAGGATGTCATAGACATTCAGGCCCTTTACATCCAAAAGCTTGCTCTTGGCGTGGTTCCTGGATGCCAATAAAACGTTCACTCCGGCACCGCCGACGACCACCAGTGAATTTTCCATGCCCAAGGCACCAAGGGCCTTCACATACTGCTTGGTCTTGGGCTCGGCAAACTCGATTACATCCACGACCTTGAGCATGTTCTCATGGGTCTTCATGCTTAAGGCCGAGCATAACGCCTGCCTGCGGACCTTCTTGGGCAGGCCGATGACGTAATTCCTGTTGTTCGGGCCGAAGGTCACGCCTCCGTGCCTCCACAAAGGCGAGCGGTTGGTGCCTGCCCGTGCGCGGCCCGTCCCTTTTTGTTTCCAGGGCTTCTTACCGCCTCCCGACACCTCGGTGCGGGTCTTGGTCTTGGCGGTTGCAGCCCTTCTATTGGCCCTCTGCCAGATGACGGCATCATAAATCAGGTGGGACTTCACCTCGCACCCGAACACGCTCTCATCGAGCTGGATCTCTTTAACCTTATCACCTGCAACGTTGAACACATCAACAACCGGCATGGCTTAACCCTCTTGCTTCCTCAATATAACGAGCTGTCCCTTGCTACCGGGTACTGCCCCGCGGATAGCTATCATATTCTTTTCTTCCTGGATATCCACTACCTTCAAGCCCTTGACCGTGACCTGCTTGTTGCCCAGGTGGCCCGGCATCTTCTTGTTCTTGATGACCTTGCCCGGCGAGGTATTGGTGCCTATGGAGCCCGTTTCATTCAGAATGAGCGAGCCGTGGCTTCCCGGCAAACCGCCGAACCCGTGCCTGCGGACAACGCTGGCAAATCCCTTGCCCTTTGAGATGCCGGTGATCTTGATGTCTTCTCCCTTGGCAAAGACCTCACTCACCTTGATCTCCCGGCCTACTTCCACGGTTTTCACGTCGTCGCATGCCACTTCACGCAAGTTATAGAAAAACCCCTTCCCTGCCTTTTCTTGGTGCCCCTTGTCCGGCTTGCTGACGCGCTTTTCCTTCTTCTCGCCGAAGCCGAGTTGCAGGGCGTCATAGCCGTCCCTGTCCTTGAATTTCTTCTGGACGACATAACAGGGCCCTATTAAAATGAGCGTTACCGGGACAAGATCCCCGTTCTCATTGAACATCTGGCTCATACCAAGCTTTTTTCCGATTATACCCTTGATCATGGCTGTCTCCATATTGGCTTAGAGCTTGATCTCCACATCCACCCCGGCCGAGAGATCCAGCTTCATCAAAGAGTCTACGGTCTGTTGGGTGGGGTCAAGGATGTCCAGGAGCCGCTTGAAGGTGCGGATCTCAAACTGGTCCCTTGATTTTTTATCCACGTGAGGAGACCTCAAGACACAGAAGCGCTCGATCTTCGTGGGCAGGGGGATGGGCCCGGCCACCCTGGCACCGGTTCTGCGTGCCGCATCTACGATCTCCTGCACAGACTGGTCTATGAGCTTGTGGTCGTAACCTTTCAGTCGTATGCGTATCCTTTGGGTCTCCATCGTGTCTACTCCTGTTTTCTTATCGATATCCTGCTTTAGTCTGGGATGACCTTGACGATGACGCCTGATGCCACGGTCCTGCCGCCCTCTCGAATGGCGAAACGCAAACCCTCTTCCATCGCGATCGGCGCTATCAGCTTCACTTCCATCGTCACGTTGTCCCCGGGCATCACCATCTCCACCCCCTCGGGCAGCTTGATGTCCCCCGTCACGTCCGTCGTCCGAAAATAAAACTGCGGACGATACCCCGTGAAAAACGGCGTGTGACGACCACCCTCTTCCTTCTTTAATACGTATACCTCGGAACTAAAATGCGTGTGCGGATTGATCGATCCGGGCTTCGCCACTACCTGCCCCCTCTCCACCTCCTCACGCTTCGTCCCCCGGATCAACACCCCTACGTTGTCCCCGGCCCGTCCCTCATCCAGCGTCTTCCGGAACATCTCCACACCCGTGCACACCGTCTTGATCGTAGGACGTATCCCTATTATCTCCACCTCGTCCCCTACCTTGATGATCCCCCGCTCTACACGGCCCGTCACCACCGTCCCCCTACCGCTGATCGTAAATATGTCCTCTACAGGCATCAAAAACGGCTTGTCTATGTCACGCGCAGGCTCAGGTATGTACGCATCCACCGCATCCATCAACTCAAATATGCACTTCGCATCCGCACTATCCGAATCATCCGTCTCAAGAGCCTTCAACGCGCTCCCCCGTATGATCGGTATCTCGTCCCCAGGAAAATCATAGGCACTCAAAAGCTCCCGAAGCTCCAGCTCCACCAGCTCCAATAACTCCGGATCGTCCACCTGATCCACCTTGTTCATGAACACCACCATCGCCGGCACATTCACCTGCTTCGCCAACAAGATGTGCTCACGCGTCTGCGGCATCGGACCGTCAGAGGCCGCCACCACCAATATCGCTCCGTCCATCTGCGCCGCACCCGTTATCATGTTCTTGATGTAGTCCGCATGTCCAGGACAATCGATGTGCGCATAGTGCCTCTTCTCCGTCTCATACTCCACATGCGCCGTGTTGATCGTGATCCCACGCTCCTTCTCCTCAGGCGCCTTGTCTATCTGGTCAAACGGCACGTACTCGGCCATGCCCTTCTTCGCCAAATGCTTCGTGATCGCCGCCGTCAACGTCGTCTTCCCATGATCAATATGACCAATCGTCCCCACATTCACATGCGGCTTCGTCCTCTTGAATGTCTCCTTAGCCATAGAGTTGTCCTCCTCTGGAAACTTTTAACGTATCGGAGATGTTACCCGGCACCGGCTCATAGTGGGATACCTGCATGGTATAGGTTGCCCGGCCCTGGGTCAACGAGCGCAACGCGGTTGCATAGCCGAACATCTCAGCCAGCGGGACCTGGGCGGCCACCACCCTGACATCCGAGCGGGTGTCCATGCCGAGCACCTTGCCCCTCCGGGAAGAGAGGTCGCTGATCACATCTCCTACATAGTCTACAGGGCAGACCGACTCGACGTCCATGATGGGCTCGAGCATGATGGGGCCTGCCTTTTTGAGTGCGTTCTTGAGTGCCATGGAGCCTGCGATCTTGAAGGCAAGCTCGGAGGAATCCACCTCGTGGAATGATCCGTCGAGGAGCGATACCCGCATGTCCTGGACAGGATATCCGGCAATGGGTCCTATCTCCAGGGCCTCTCCCACACCCTTCTTCACTGCAGGGATGTACTCGCGTGGTATCACGCCGCCTACGATCTTGTTCACAAATTCGAAACCGCTTGCAGCCTCCAGCGGCTCCACGGATATGACCACATGGGCGTACTGCCCGTGACCGCCGGTCTGTTTGACGTACTTGACGGTTTCCTGAACGGTCCTGGTGATGGTCTCACGGTAAGCCACCTGGGGTTTGCCGACATTGGCCTCTACGCTGAACTCCCTCTTAAGCCTGTCCACAATGATCTCCAGATGGAGTTCGCCCATGCCGGAGATGAGTGTATCGCCGGTCTCACGGTCGGACTGCACCCTGAAGGACGGGTCCTCCATGGCAAGCCTGGAGAGCGCAAAACCCAAACGCTCCTGGTCGGACGTGCTCTTGGGCTCGATGGCAATGGATATGACCGGCTCCGGGAAATCCATGGACTCCAGGATAATGGGCTTGTCAGGATCACACAGGCTGTGGCCCGTGATGGTGTTTTTGAGTCCTAATACTGCAGCGATTTCACCCGCACACAGCGTCTTTATCTCCTCGCGCTTGTCGGCATACATCCGCACGAGCCTTCCGATGCGTTCCTTCTTGGTCGTGCTGCAGTTATAGATGGTATCGCCCGAATTCAGCACACCCGAGTACACGCGGATAAAGGTGAGCTGTCCTACGTACGGGTCGTTCATCACCTTGAAGGCCAGGGCGGAGAAGGGTTCGTCGTCCCTTGGGTTACGGCTCGCATCCTCACCGTCTTCGCCCTTGCCCTTGACGGCACCGACCTCTACAGGCGACGGCAGGTAGTCCACAACCGCATCCAGCATGGGCTGCACACCCTTGTTCTTGAAGGCCGACCCGCAGAGAACCGGCGTTACCAGGCCTAAGAGCGTGCCCTTCTTAACGGCCTTTTTGATGGCTTCATTTCCGATCTGCTTGCCCGCCAGGTATGCCTCCATAACGGCATCATCGGCGTCGCATAGTGATTCAACGAGGCGCTCGCGGTATTCATCGGCGATGTCTTTGTACTCGAACGGTATATCGATAAAGCCGTAACTTGCACCCTTGCTGGATTCGTCAAAGGTGACGGCCTTCATCTCGACAAGGTCGATGATGCCTGCAAAGTGCTCCTCCTGCCCCATGGGGAGCTGGAGTGCCACGGCATTGGCCCCGAGCTTGTTCTTGATCTGGCTTACTACATTCAGGAAGTCGGCTCCAACACGGTCCATCTTGTTGACAAAGGCGAGTCTGGGGACTTTATAACGCTCAGCCTGCCTCCAGACCGTCTCGGACTGAGGCTCTACGCCGCCCACGGCGCAGAAGACGGCCACGGCCCCGTCAAGTACACGTAAGCTACGCTCCACTTCAATGGTGAAGTCCACGTGGCCGGGGGTATCGATGATGTTGATGATGTGGTCTTTCCAGGAACAGGTCGTGGCGGCCGATGTGATGGTAATACCGCGCTCCTTCTCCTGCTCCATCCAGTCCATGGTGGCCTGGCCGTCATGGACCTCGCCGATCTTGTAGCTCCGCCCCGTATAGTAGAGGATACGCTCGGTAGTCGTGGTCTTGCCCGCATCGATGTGGGCCATGATACCGATGTTCCTGAGTCTCTCTATCGGGACTGATCTCTTCACAACAATAATCCTTACCAGCGATAATGTGCAAACGCCTTGTTGGCCTCCGCCATCTTGTGCGTGTCTTCTTTCTTCTTAATGGAAGTTCCCCTGTTGTTGTATGCGTCCAGGAGTTCGGCGGCCAACCGCTCGCTCATGGTATGCTCGGAGCGCTCTCGGGCGGCATTGATGATCCATCTCCTGGCAAGCATGTCCCTCCTGTCGGGCCGAACCTCCTGAGGCACCTGGTAGGTGGCGCCGCCGATCCTGCGGGAGCGGACCTCCAGGGAGGGCTTCACATTGTCGAATCCCTTGGTGAATACCTCAAGCGGGTCTTCCTTGGTCCTGGAGCCGAGGAGCTCCAATGTCTCATAGAAGATCATCTCACTCACGGACTTCTTTCCGTCCCACATGAGGCAGTTGATGAACTTTGCCACGTTGATGTCACCGAACTTCGGGTCCGATGAGATCCCCCTCTTCAGGCTTCCTCTCTTTTTCCTTGGCATGAAAAACCTCTACTTGGGTCTCTTGGTGCCGTACTTGGACCGGCCTTTACGGCGCTCCTGCACTCCTTCGGAGTCCATGACGCCACGGATAATGTGATAGCGAACACCAGGCAGGTCCTTGACACGGCCGCCCCTGATCAGCACCACTGAATGTTCCTGGAGGTTGTGGCCCTCGCCCGGGATGTACGAGGTCACCTCATAGCCGTTGGTAAGGCGCACACGGGCGACCTTTCTCAGGGCCGAGTTGGGCTTCTTCGGGGTCGTGGTGTAGACCCTCACACAGACGCCCCTCTTCTGGGGGCATGCCTGCAGGGCCCTCGTCTTCTGACGCTTCTCAATGGTCTTTCTGCCTTTCCTCACAAGCTGATTCAGTGTGGGCATTTCTTTTTATCCTCTTAGTGTCATCAATAGGAAAAAATTCCTTAATCCATGCTCAGATAGCCGCAGTCTTCTAACAATCCAACCCTTCTCCTGTCAAGGACTTTCTATACGAAATCATCTTCAAAGATGTCCTCATCGGCGAGCTCGATATCCACCTTGCGGTAAACAGGGAATCCGGTGCCCGCCGGAATGAGGCGGCCCATGATGACGTTCTCCTTGAGACCCACCAGGTGATCCACCTTTCCTTCCACACTGGCCTCGGTCAGCACGCGCGTGGTCTCCTGGAAGGAGGCGGCCGAGATGAAGCTCTCGGTGTTAAGCGATGCCTTGGTGATACCCAGCAGGAACGGCTCGGCAATGGCTGGCGTCTGCCCCTGGCCGATCACGCGCTGGTTCTCCTCTTCAAAGAGGAACTTGTCTACATATTCGCCTTCGATGGTATCGGAGTCGCCAGGGTCTTTGATCTTTACGCGCTTGAGCATCTGGCGGACAATGACCTCGATGTGCTTGTCGTTGATACGCACGCCCTGGAGGCGGTACACCTCCTGGACCTCGTTCACCAGGTACTTGGCAAGGTCCTTCTCGCCCCTGATACGGAGGATGTCGTGGGGGTCAACGGCACCGTCCATGAGCGGTTCGCCGGCACGTACGAAGTCACCCTCGTGCACCGAGACATGCTTGCTCTTGGGGATCATATAGTCCTTGGCCTGGCCGAGCTCGGGGGTGACGGTGACCTTGCGCTTGCCCTTGGTGTCCTTTCCGTACGAAACCTCGCCGTCGATCTCGCTGACCACGGAGCACTCCTTGGGTCGTCTCGCCTCGAAGAGCTCCACCACGCGAGGCAGACCGCCCGTGATGTCCTTGGTCTTGGTGGTCTCGCGCGGGATCTTGACGAGCACGTCGCCCGCAAATACCTCGTCCCCTTCCTTAATAAATATATGCGCACCCACAGGCAGGTTGTAGCGGGCCTGGTTCTTGGTGCCCGGGATCTTCAGGATCTTGCCTGCATCATCCGTTATCATGATCCGCGGCCTCAGCTCGGGGTCCTTGGGCTCGATGATGACCGAGCGGGACAGGCCCGTCACCTCGTCGATGTGCTCCATGACCGTAATCTCTTCCACCATATCCTGGAACTTCGCATGACCGGCCACATCGGTAAGGATGGGCAGGGTATATGGGTCCCATTCCGCCAAGAGCGTCCCGACCTCGACCGTCTGGCCGTCTTGCACCTTCACCTTGGCGCCGTATACGATTGCATAGGTCTCGCGCTCGCGTCCGTTCTCGTCCACCAGGGTCACAAACCCGTTGCGGTTCATGGACACCAGTTCGCCCTCACGGCCCATGGCAACCTTAAGATCCTTGTATTTGGCTGTGCCTGCATGGCTGAACTTGATGCTCGACTGCTCCACGACCATGGCTGTACCACCCACGTGGAACGTCCTCATGGTGAGCTGGGTTCCGGGCTCGCCGATGGACTGGGCCGCAATAATGCCTACGGCCTCTCCGATGTTAACCATCCTGCCGCGCGCAAGATCCTTGCCGTAGCACTTGGCGCATATACCGTGCTTGGAGCGGCAGGAAAGGGCCGAACGGGCAATGACCTTCTCGATGCCCGCGTCGTCGATCAACTTCACGTGCGTTTCCGCGATCATGGTGTTGGCAGGAACAAGAACGTCACCGGTGTACGGGTCTCGGATGTCGTCTAGGGTAACCCTGCCGAGGATCCTTTCGCCGAGGTTCTGGATGATCTCGCCGCCTTCAACGAGTGCCTCCATCTCGATGCCGTCTAAAGTTCCGCAGTCTTCTTCCGTGACGATGACGTCATGCGCCACATCCACGAGCCTTCGGGTGAGGTAACCGGAGTTGGCGGTCTTCAATGCCGTGTCCGCAAGACCCTTTCTGGCACCGTGGGTGGAGATGAAGTATTCAAGGACATCCAGGCCCTCTCTAAAGTTGGACTCGATGGGAGTCTCGATAATCTCGCCGGATGGCTTGGTCATGAGCCCGCGTATACCGGCCAGCTGCCTGATCTGCTGGGCAGAGCCGCGTGCCCCTGAATCCGCCATCATGAATATGGGGTTGAAGGACGGGGTCTCTATGGTGGTCCCGTCTTTGAGCTTGATGGTGTCGGATTTGATGGTCTCCATCATGTCCAGCGCGATATGGTCGGTCACCTTGGTCCAGATATCCACGATCTTGTTGTACCGCTCACCGTCGGTGATAAGACCCTCGTTGTACTGGTTGATGATCTGGGACACGTCATCTTTGGCTTTTACGATGATCTCTCCCTTGGACTTCGGGATCTTCATGTCCTCTATACCTATGGAGATGCCGGCCTTGGTGGCATAGAAGTAGCCCAGATCCTTTATGCGGTCGGCCAGCAGCACGGTCTTCTTATCGCCTGCCAGGCTGAAACAGGTGTCCACCAGCTCGCCCAGAGCCTTCTTGGTCATGGGCTTGTTGATGGCTTCAAAGGGGATGTCGGAAGGAACGATGTCCCTGAAGATGATCCTTCCCACCGTGGTGTCGACGTACTTGCCCTCCATGCGCACCTTTACCTTTGCATGAATGGAGGCAACTCCTCCATCATAGGCGGCCCGCACTTCATCCGGTCCGAAGAACACCATACCCTGGCCTTTGGCATCCGGCTTCTCACGGGTGAGGTAGTAGATGCCGAGCACAATGTCCTGGGTGGGCGCGATGACGGGCTTGCCGTGTGCAGGGGACAGGATGTTGTTTGTGGACATCATGAGCACACGGGCTTCCACCTGGGCCTCTATGGACAGCGGGACGTGGACCGCCATCTGGTCGCCGTCGAAGTCGGCGTTGAACGCCGTGCAGACCAGAGGGTGCAGCTGGATGGCCTTGCCCTCGATCAGAATAGGCTCGAAGGCCTGGATGCCGAGCCTGTGCAGCGTAGGCGCTCGGTTCAGCATGACCGGGTATTCCTGCACCACCTCCGCCAGGCATTCCCAGACCTCGGGGGTCTCGTTCTCCACCATCCTCTTTGCACTCTTTATGGTGCTTACATATCCTTTTTCTTCAAGCTTGTTGTAGATGAAGGGCTTGAAAAGTTCGATGCCCATCTTCTTGGGCAGGCCGCACTGGTGGAGCCTCAAGTCAGGGCCTGCGGTAATGACCGAACGGCCCGAGTAGTCCACACGCTTGCCTAAGAGGTTCTGCCTGAAGCGGCCTTGCTTGCCCTTGAGCATGTCGGAGAGCGACTTCAACGGCCTGCGGTTGGCACCGGTGATGACCCGTCCCCGCCTGCCGTTGTCGAACAGAACGTCCACCGCCTCCTGGAGCATGCGCTTCTCATTACGTAGGATGATGTCCGGGGCGTTGAGTTCTATAAGCCTCTTCAGACGGTTATTCCGGTTGATGACCCTGCGGTAGAGGTCGTTCAGGTCGGATGTGGCGAACCTGCCGCCATCCAGCGGGACCAGGGGCCTTAAGTCAGGCGGCAGCACCGGTATGACCTTGAGGATCATCCAGGAAGGGTCCTGCCACGGTTTGATGTAGTCGATCTCATCATGGGAAAGCCTCCTGGACTCGACAAGCCTCTCGATCACCTCGTTGACCCTGGGGATGATGGTCTTCTTTTCCTCGTAGGTCGTCGCCTCATCCCATCGCTTGACGATCTTGCGGCACTCGGTCAGGAACTCACCCAGGGCGCGCCGGAACTGCTCATCCTTCTCCAGATGGAAGCGGTCCTCGATAAAGGCCATGAGGTCAGAAGGCTCAATGCCCCTGAAAACATTGACCATGCGCAAACGGCGTGAGAGCTTTTTCTTCTTGGCCTCGCTCTTGGTCTTCTGGGTATCGTCCTTAAGGGTGATGGAGAGGTTCAGAATATCGAGATCCTTGATGAGCTCATCCACGGCCTCTGCCCCCATCTTGGCTGAAAAGCTGCCGATGCCGTATTTGTCCACGGCCTGCCGGAACTTGTCCTCGGTTAAGAGCTCACCCTTGTGGAAGGGCGTGTCTTTCTCATCGGTGACGATGTAGCTCTCGAAGTACAGCACACGCTCCAGCTCTTTAATGGAGAGGTCCAGCAGGGCGCCTATCTTGCTGGGCAGGCTCTTTAAGAACCAGATATGGGCGACGGGCGTTGCAAGCTCGATGTGGCCCATGCGCTCGCGGCGGACCCTCGAATCGATCACCTCGACCCCGCACTTCTCGCAGACCACTCCCCGGTGCTTCATGCGCTTGTATTTGCCGCAGATGCACTCGTAGCTCTTGATGGGTCCGAAGATGCGTGCGCAGAAAAGCCCGTCGCGCTCCGGCTTGAAGGTCCGGTAATTGATGGTCTCGGGCTTTTTCACCTCGCCGTAGGACCACGCCAGGATCTTCTCGGGCGATGCCAGCCCGATGCGAACCGCCATGTAGTTGGAAGGATCCTTTGGTTTCTCAAAATAGCTGTATAAGTCTTCCAATGTTATCCCCCCTTAGTGTTGGCCTTGCCCCTCGATCAATGAGATATCGAGGCCCAGGCTCTTGAGTTCTCTGGTGAGAACGTTGAATGACTCCGGTATTCCTGGCTCCAGCTCATGCTGGCCCTTGACGATGGACTCGTACATCCTGGTCCTGCCGGCCACGTCGTCGGACTTGACCGTGAGGAACTCCTGCAGGGTATAGGCGGCGCCATAGGCCTCGATGGCCCAGACCTCCATCTCTCCCAGGCGCTGGCCGCCGAACTGGGCCTTGCCGCCAAGAGGCTGCTGGGTGACGAGTGAGTACGGGCCGATGGACCGGGCATGGATCTTGTCATCCACCAGATGGTGGAGCTTGAGCATGTACATGATGCCCACGGTGACCTTAGAGTCAAAGGGCTCTCCGGACCTGCCGTCGTACAGGGTGACACGTCCGCCGTCCGTTATGCCTGCCAGCTTGAGCATGCCGGCGATATCGTTTTCCGTTGCGGAATCGAACACCGGTACCGATACGGTGAGCCCGCCCTCCTTGATCTTGCGGGCAAGCTCCAAGAGCTCTTCGCGGGAGGCCTTCTCAAGGATCCTGCTTATCTTCTTTGAGCCATAGACCTTTTTGAGCATGCCCTTGAGCTCATCGTCCGGATATTTCTCTTCTATCATCTTGTTGATCACCTCGCCGATGCCGTGCATGGCCCAGCCGAGGTGTGTCTCAAGGATCTGGCCGACATTCATGCGCGAGGGTACGCCCAGCGGGTTCAGTACGATGTCGAGCGGCCTTCCGTCGGTAAAGAAGGGCATGTCCTCCTCGGGGAGTATCCGCGAGATGACGCCCTTGTTGCCGTGGCGGCCGGCCATCTTGTCGCCGACCGATAGCTTGCGCTTGATGGCTACATAGACCTTCACCATCTTGTTCACACCGGGCGGCAGGTCGTCACCGGCGGAGAGCTTTTCGATCTTGGAGTCATAGAAGTCCAGGATGAGCTTCTTCTGATGGTCCACCCTCGTGATGACCTTCTCGATCTCCTGCTCAACCTCATTTCCTTCTGCGACGCGGATGTCTTTGAAATCGTCTATCCTCAGCTGGTCGAGCATCTCCTTCTTGATGACATTCCCCTTCTTGGCGATGATGGTGTCGCCCAGATGGGAGAGCATCGGCCCTGAGAGCTTCTTGCCGATGAGCAGGTCTTCAAGCCTGTTCCTGCCTCCATCAACGATGATTGCGATCTCGTCTTCCTGGTCCTTGCGGAGCTTATCGATCTCCATATGCTCGATCTGGAGTGTCCGCTCGTCCTTATCCTGGCCTCTGCGGTTGAAGACGCGAGCGTCAATGATGGTGCCCTCGATGCCGGGCGGGACCCTTAAGGAGGTGTCCTTCACCTCGCTGGCCTTCTCGCCGAAGATGGCGCGCAGCAGTTTCTCCTCAGGGGAGAGCTGGGTCTCGCCCTTGGGGGTGACCTTTCCCACCAGGATATCGCCGGGTTTGACCTCGGCGCCGATGCGGATAATGCCCGAGTCATCGAGGTCTTTTAAGGCCTCTTCGCCGGCATTCGGTATGTCCCGTGTGATCTCTTCGCTGCCGAGCTTGACGTCACGGGCCATGACCTCGAATTCCTCGATATGCACCGAGGTATAGAAGTCTTCCTTCACCACCCGCTCAGAGATGAGGATGGCGTCTTCATAGTTATAGCCGCCCCAGGGCATGAAGGCGACGATCAGATTCCTGCCCAGGGCCAGCTCGCCGTTTCGGGTAGCCGGGCCGTCGGCAATGATCTCGTTTCTGGCTACGTGCAGCCCTTTTCGCACGATAGGCTTCTGGTTAAAGGAGGTGTTCTGGTTGGCACGCTTGAATTTGGTAAGCCGGTAGATGTCGATTCCGGTGTCCTCCCGGTCCTTGCCCATGGTGTCGGCCTTGATGACGATACGCTGGCTGTCCACATCCTGCACAACTCCGGGCCGGTGGGCCACTACACACACACCTGAGTCCCTGGCCACAAGCTGCTCCATGCCGGTTCCCACTATGGGCGGCCTGGAGAAGAGCAGCGGTACTGCCTGGCGCTGCATGTTGGAGCCCATAAGCGCCCGGTTGGCGTCGTCGTGCTCCAAAAATGGGATGAGGTTTGCCGACACGGAAAAGAGCTGGTTCGTGGCCACGTCCATATAGGTGACCTGGTCGCGGGTGACCGTAGAGTACTGGCCGTTCCTTACGCGCACACGCACCAATTCGGCAACGATCTTACTATCCTCATCCAGGGGCTCGGTGGCCTGAACGATAACCTGCTCATCTTCTTCAATAGCGCTTAAGTAGTGAATCTCATCGGTAACCACCCCATCCTTCACCACGTAATACGGGGTCTCGATGAACCCGAACTCGTTCACGCGTCCGTAGGTGGAGAGCGATACGATGAGACCGATATTCGGGCCTTCCGGCGTCTCGATGGGACAAACGCGGCCGTAGTGGGAGGGGTGCACGTCACGCACCTCGAACACGGCGCGCTCTCTGGTGAGTCCGCCGGGACCCAGGGCAGAGAGCCTGCGTTTATGGGTGATGGCGGATAACGGATTGGTCTGGTCCATGAACTGGCTCAACTGGCCGGAACCGAAGAACTCCCTGATGACCGCGCTGACCGGCTTTGGGTTGATGAGGTTATTGGGCATCATGGTCTCAACGTCCTGCAGGCTCATGCGTTCCTTGATGGCCCGCTCCATCCGGACGAGGCCGATCCGGTACTGGTTCTCCAGGAGCTCGCCCACGGACCGTACGCGGCGGTTGGACATGTGGTCGATGTCATCCACGGACCTGCCCTGCATGCCGTCTCTCAGCTGCAGGAGATATTTCACGGTGAAGAGGATGTCCTCCTTGCGGAGCACCGTATAGTCAAGCGGGGCCTCTTCCTCGCTGATATGAAGCTTCTGGTTGATCTTCATCCTGCCCACACGGGAGAGGTCATAGTAGGAGGGATTGAAAAACAAATTATCGAAGAAATGGGTCGCTATCTCAAGGGTCGGAGGATTCGACGGCCTCAAGCGCCTGTATATTTCAATCAGGGCCTCTTCCGGTGTGTCCACTTTATCAAGGGCCAATGTCTTGCTCAGCGAGCTGCTGTAGGTGATCTCATCGAAATAGATGGCCTTGAATTCTTTGATGCCGTGTTCATGGAGCTTTTCAATGAGCTCTTCGGTGATCTCCTCATTAGCGTCCACGATGATCTCGCCTGTTTCCATGTTTACGATATCATCGGCTATGATCTTGCCAATGAGTTCGCTCTCTTCCATGACAATGGGATCGAAGACCTTGCCCCTGTACTTGCTCGCGATCTTGGCCGTGACCTTGCGTCCCGCCTTGAGAACCGCCTCATCGGAGCCTTTGAGCTTAATATCGAAGTCAACCTTCAGCCCCAGGAGGTTCTCTATGTCGATGTACTTATGGACCGCTTTCTTCTCGAAGGTGTAGCGTTCCTTGGGGTAGTAGATGGCAAGGACATCCTGGTTCGAGAAACTCATGGCCTTCATGAGCGTAGTCACCGGCATCTTCCTGCGGCGGTCGATCCTCAGATATAAAATGCTCTTCGCATCGAAGTCCAGATCGAGCCAGGAGCCTCTGGCAGGGATGATCCGGGCCGAATAGAGGACTCTCCCGCCCGTGGCGGCCCGGGCCGTGGTCTTATCGAAAAAGATCCCCGGCGATCGATGGAGCTGGCTTACAATGACCCGCTCGGTGCCGTTGATGATGAAGGTGGAGCTCGGGGTCATGAGCGGTATCTCACCGAAGTAGACCTCCTGCTCCTTGATATCCCTGATGCTCTGGGTGCCCGACTCCTCGTCGCGGTCATAGACAACGAGCCTCACCTTGAGGTTCACCGGCGCGGCATACGTGAGGCCCTTCTGGAGGCATTCATCCATGTCATACTTCGACTCACCCAGCCGGTATTCCACGAATTCTAATGATGCGTCCTCATTGAAATCCTTGATCGGGAATACAGATTTGAACACCTGCTGAAGACCGATGTTCTTCCTTTTCTCCGGCGGTATGTCCTTTTGCAGGAAAGCGCTATAGGACGACTTCGGAAGTTCAACCAAGTCGGGTATGTCCAGGATGGTCTGCCTTTTTCCGAAGTTCTTCCGCCTTAATTGCGGATTTAAAAGGATGCTTTCTATCATCTTTTTTAGTCTTCCTCTTTTTTTTAAGAGTTATGATTCCTACACGAGGTAAACAGCGAAGGGACAGGCGGAGCCTGTCTCCCCGCTCAGGGTGTACTTTTTCTCTACTTTATCTCGACGACTGCACCGACCTCTTCGAGCTTCTTCTTGGCGTCTTCGGCTTCCTCTTTGTTTACGCCCTCCTTCAGTGTCTTGGGCACTCCCTCAACCGCATCCTTGGCCTCCTTGAGGCCCAGGTCGGTGAGTGCACGCACGACCTTGATGACCTGGATCTTCTGCGGACCCACATCCTTAAGGACCACATCAAAGGTGGTCTTCTCCTCTGCAGCTGCGGCAGGGGCCGCAGCACCCGGCATGGCGGCAACAGCGGCAACCGGGGCGGCTGCAGTAACACCGAACTTCTCTTCAAGTTGCTTAACGAATTCCGACAGATCGAGAACGGTCATGCTCTCGATGAATTTTATAACATCCTCACGGGTAATCTGTGACATTTTTACACTCCTTCACGCTTTCTTGTTTTCAATTGCTTTCAGTACATAGACCAACTGTCTGACAATGGCCGAGAGCACGCCCACAAAGTTTGAAACCGGGGCGTTGAGGGAACCAAGCATCCTCGCCAGCAGCACTTCCTTAGGCGGCATCTTAGAGAGTTCCTGGATGTCCCCTGCGGTGATGGCCCGCTCGCCCAGCATGCCAGCCTGGATCTCGAGCTGCTCGTTGTCCTTGGCAAAATTCACCAGGGCCTTGGCGACGGCAACAGCATCCGTCTTGGCAATAGCGACAGCCGTGGGCCCTACAAAAAACTGCTCGATGCCCTTTGCAGGCGTCCCTTCGGAAGCCCTTCTGAGAAGGGTATTCTTGACGACCTGGTATGAACCGCCTGCGCCTTTAATGTCCCGCCTGAGCTTCGTGATCTTCTCCACGGTCAAACCCATGTAGTCGGTCACGAAAAACGCCTGGGAATTTCCCAGCTCATCATGCAGGACCTGCACTAATTGTTCTTTTTCGTCCTTTTTCAATGAAACACCTCACCCCTTTCTTTTTTGGATTAATCCTGTCAAAGGGTGCCTAGGGGATACCCAGATCTCGACGGGAATGTTTAAGCACGCTCACGCGTGCTCCCGCTGTCTTTGACCAGGACTTATTTACTTTAGTATGTTTGAAACCTCAAACGGATCAATCCTCACACCCGGACCCATGGTGCTGGACACGGCCACGCCCTTTACATACGTCCCCTTACTAGAAGACGGCTTGAGCTTCATGATCATCTCAAGCAGGACCTTGAGGTTGTCAAAAATCTTCTCCTTGCCGAAGGACACCTTGCCCACGCTGCAGTGGACGATGCCCACCTTGTCCACGCGGAAATCAACCCGGCCGGCCTTCATATCATTGACCGCCTTGGTTACATCGAACGTAACAGTGCCAAGCTTGGGGTTCGGCATCATGCCTCTGGGGCCTAAGACCTTTCCCAGTTTGCCCACGGTTCCCATCAGGTCGGGCGTAGCAATGACCTTGTCGAAATCGAGCCACCCGCCCTGGATCTTCTCGGCGATGTCCTCTGAACCGACGTAGTCTGCCCCCGCCTCTTTGGCTTCCTTCTCTTTCTCGCCCCTGGCGAACACCAGGACCCTTGTGGTCTTGCCCGTACCGTGCGGAAGCACCACGGAGCCGCGGACCATCTGGTCGGCATGCCGGGGATCGACCCCGAGCCTTAAGGCCACATCCACGCTCTCATCAAACTTTGCATAGGCATTGTCGATCACCAGTGCGAGCGCATCGGTCAGCGCGTATTTCTTCTGAGGGTCAACCTTGTTCCTTGCCTCAGCATATTTTTTGCCACACCTCGCCATAGCGTGTATCTCCTTCAGTCTACAATCTCGATCCCCATGCTTCGGGCGGTGCCGGCAATGATATTGACGGCATTGTCCATGTCTTGCGCATTGAGGTCATTCATCTTCTGCTTCGCGATTTCGATTACCTGGTTCCTGGTGACCCTGCCCACCTTGTCCTTATTGGGGATCGATGATCCCTTCTCGAGGCCTGCCGCCTTAAGAAGCAGTGTTGAAGCCGGCGGGCTCTTGGTGATGAAGGTGAATGATCGATCCGCATACACGGAGATCTCAACAGGGATCTTGTATCCGCGCTGCTTGTCCGTTGCGGTATTGAATGCCTTACAGAACTCCATGATGTTCACCCCGTGCTGACCCAGCGCGGGCCCGACGGGGGGCGAGGGTTTTGCCTCGCCTGCAGGGATATGAATCTTGATCTTTGCCAGTAGTTTCTTTGCCATATGCTACCTCTGATGGTCTATTTCTTGGTTATCTGTTCGAAGCCTAGTTCTACGGGCGTTGAGCGACCGAATATGCTCACGAGCACGCGCACCTTTCCCTTGTCGGGTTTGCAATCATCCACAACGCCGCTGAAGTTCTGGAAAGGACCTTCATTGACTATTACCGCATCACCCACGGCGAATTCGCACCTGAGGGACTGCGACTCCATGCCTTCTTCGAGCTGCGACTTCAAGGTCTCCACCTCGACATCGGGGATGGTGGACGGAGAAGTCCTGCCACCCACGAAGCCCGTGACCTTGGGCGTACTCATGACCACGTGCCAGGTCTTGTCGGTCAGGACCATCCTGACCAGAATATACCCGGGGAAGTACTTCCTGGCCGAGGTCTTCTTCTTTCCCTGGGCAGATTTCTTTATCTGCTCGGAGGGTACGAGGATTCCGGAGAAATATTCCTCGCAATTGAAGGCCTTGATGCGTTCCTCCAAGGACTTTTTCGCCTTGTGTTCGTAATTTGAGTGGGTATGTACCACGTACCACTTATGTTCCAAGTTCTCATCCATGGCTTTTACCCGAGACTCAGTATGAACTTGACCACTTGAGACAGGCCTGCATCGATAACGGCAAGGAACATGGAGATTATTACGCTCAAGATGATCACTGCAATTGTCCCGCTCATGACCTCTTTCCTGCCGGTCTTGGTGACCTTGCCCCATTCGGCCCTGATTTCCTTGAAGAACTGCTTGATCTTCAGGATTACCGCTAATTTTTCGTTTTCCATATCTTCCTTACCAACCAAACTGGCAGGCCAGGAGGGATTCGAACCCCCAGCATCCGGATTTGGAGTCCGGCGCTCTGCCAATTAGAGCTACTGGCCTGCACGTTTTACTTTGTCTCTTTGTGGAGCGTATGAACCCTGCAGGAAGGACAATACTTCTTCACCTCCAGCTTGTCCGTGGTCTTTTTCTTGTTCCGAGTGGACGTATAGTTACGCCTCTTGCAGTCGGAACATGCCAAAGTAATAATGTCTCTCATGGATGTCTACCTTATTTAGTCTGGGATGACCTTGACGATGACGCCTGACGCCACGGTCCTGCCGCCCTCTCGAATGGCGAAACGCAAACCCTCTTCCATCGCGATAGGCGCTATCAGCTTCACTTCCATCGTCACGTTGTCCCCGGGCATCACCATCTCCACCCCCTCGGGCAGCTTGATGTCCCCCGTCACGTCCGTCGTCCGAAAATAAAACTGCGGACGATACCCCGTGAAAAACGGCGTGTGACGACCACCCTCTTCCTTCTTTAATACGTATACCTCGGAACTAAAATGCGTGTGCGGATTGATCGATCCGGGCTTCGCCACTACCTGCCCCCTCTCCACCTCCTCACGCTTCGTCCCCCGGATCAACACCCCTACGTTGTCCCCGGCCCGTCCCTCATCCAACGTCTTCCGGAACATCTCCACACCCGTGCACACCGTCTTGATCGTAGGACGTATCCCTATTATCTCCACCTCGTCCCCTACCTTGATGATCCCCCGCTCTACACGGCCCGTCACCACCGTACCCCTACCGCTGATCGTAAATATGTCCTCTACAGGCATCAAAAACGGCTTGTCTATGTCACGCGCAGGCTCAGGTATGTACGCGTCCACCGCATCCATCAACTCAAATATGCACTTCGCATCCGCACTATCCGAATCATCCGTCTCAAGAGCCTTCAACGCGCTCCCCCGTATGATCGGTATCTCGTCCCCAGGAAAATCATAGGCACTCAAAAGCTCCCGAAGCTCCAGCTCCACCAGCTCCAATAACTCCGGATCGTCCACCTGATCCACCTTGTTCATGAACACCACCATCGCCGGCACATTCACCTGCTTCGCCAACAAGATGTGCTCACGCGTCTGCGGCATCGGACCGTCAGAGGCCGCCACCACCAATATCGCTCCGTCCATCTGCGCCGCACCCGTTATCATGTTCTTGATGTAGTCCGCATGTCCAGGACAATCGATGTGCGCATAGTGCCTCTTCTCCGTCTCATACTCCACATGCGCCGTGTTGATCGTGATCCCACGCTCCTTCTCCTCAGGCGCCTTGTCTATCTGGTCAAACGGCACGTACTCGGCCATGCCCTTCTTCGCCAAATGCTTCGTGATCGCCGCCGTCAACGTCGTCTTCCCATGATCAATATGACCAATCGTCCCCACATTCACATGCGGCTTCGTCCTCTTGAATGTCTCCTTAGCCATGTACTTCCCCCTTTAAGTAATATTTTTTCTCAGCCCAAGCCCTTAAGGTGGAGCCCACGCCCGGGGTCGAACCGGGGAAACCTCTTCCTTACCAAGGAAGTGCTCTACCTACTGAGCTACGTGGGCATGTCTCCACAAAATAAGAGGGGATATGGAGCGGGAAACGGGATTCGAACCCGCGACCCTCAGCTTGGAAGGCTGACGCTCTAGCCAACTGAGCTACTCCCGCATCATCTTTTAGGATTGTGCAGTCCAAAACGACTCACGTCTCCTGCAATCCCTCGTTCTTATGGTGGAGGGGGGAGGATTCGAACCTCCGTAGGCTTCGCCGACAGATTTACAGTCTGTTCCCTTTGGCCGCTCGGGAACCCCTCCCGAAGTCTCTCTGGAGCTGGAGATGGGACTCGAACCCGCAACCTGCTGATTACAAATCAGCTGCTCTACCGATTGAGCTACTCCAGCCTTCTAAGCGCACCCATAGATTGCGCACCAAAAGTCTGTATCTCAATGATTAGGGGAAAGTCAAGGGGCAAAAAATAATTTTTCAAGGCAGGCAGAATGGTTGAAAAGAGGCAGAGGATGCAGGGTGTTCAGTGACCAATGATGAGTGATCAGAAAATAAAAAAGAACCGTGCATACTGGAGTATTCTTCTCGGGTCATTGCGAGCATCGCACAGCGGGCGTGACTCGCTGGTATCCATGTAAGAAACTCTTTTTTGTCATCTCGAACGAAGAGAGAGATCTTTCTTTTACCGACACAAGATTTCTCCCTCCGGTCGAAATGACATACTCAAGTTGAAACAGTTCATAATCCTATGTGTAAGCCAATAATATCATTTAGATAAAAAATAGTTTCTTGGGAAGAGCTGAAGGCGTTGAGGCGATCTCACCCAGTAGCCCTTTAGGGTACAGGCTTGTAGGGTTGGTGAAGTGTCAGCGAAACCCACCAAAGCATAAATCGGTTTAGATCCGATCTTTATGCCTGGTGATGGAGATATGATTGCACCATGAAATGAATGTCATCATCAATGATCCCTCATACAATGGTGATCAGAGTAATTTTGAGTCTCCCCTGTTCATGAGTATGTGATGATTACTGAAAGAAATATTCGATAGTGGCCCAAGGTGGGTCTTGGCATGAAGGCTATGGTTTAAGTATTTTAACAGCATATTGCCTCGCACTTACTATATGGATATACTGCAATTGTGCATTGGATAACTACAGTGATATACTGCAAAAGTGCAGTATAGTTATTGTTGGGCAAGTGATGACGGGAGACCGTAATGGCTTATAATAAAGGAGCTATAATGACTCCAGATTGGTTCCTGCAGGTTCTAATTGTGGTCATAGGTATCATAGCCGGAGGAGCACTGTGGTATTTCATATCTCAGAAACAATACCATCAGGCTCTTTGGAGCGGGACTATAGCCGCGATAATTCTAATCGTTGTCATAGCGCTTTTCTTACGCAATGAGCTACTCAAGACGGAGATGCAAGCCAAGACTCCTGTTTATTTTGGTGAACTGGTTCCGTCGAATGACGCCTTCCCGCCTCTTCCAAAGGATGCTCCTAAGGGTACTATCACTCTGATGTTGGGCGACGATTTGCGCGTTCTCGCTGCGCAGTCAGAGAACTATGTTTTCTCAAAAAAGGGTACTGCCTTCTTGTCTATTGGCATTAAGGACAACGCCATGCACTTGAGCGCATCTGTATTCGACAGTGACAATCAAAACATCGTCAGGATAATCGATAACGAATTCCAAGCTAGTCCAGAACGGGCTTTCAACCCGAAACAGCCCGATAAGCATTCACTTGTTGTTCGTGATTCCAAAGGGATTGAGGTTCTTAACATTAGGTTCCTGAATCCCATAGCAATGAGAATTGTTGGCCGATTCCAGATACCAGGGATTGTCGAGCCTATCCAAATCCTCCCTAATGAAGGTTTACGTTTTCCTGGGGGTGGCGGTATCGGCCACTTGACCCTCGATGTCACCGCAAGCAAAGGCGGGGTCATTGCATTCCAATAATAGGAGAAAAATATTGCCCAACAAAGGCATCCAGGCGGACGCGGCTATGCCGCGCCGCTGATGCCTGGCGTTAACTCGAAAATAGAATGGCAATGAACGCGAGCGAACTGCTTTTTGAAGAATACCTGAGGAGACAAGGGATATCTTTTTCTAGAGATTTCCCTGTCAACTCTCATAATGTTGGTTTTCAACTTATCAAAGAGACACAAACGATTCTATGCGATGTTAAAGAGGTTAGAGATCCCGAAGTTAAGCTCGATCCCAGTGTTGAGAAGATCGGGGGTTGCTTCGATGCCCAAGACCACATACGTGGAGATATTAAGAAACTTAGGCAGAAATTTAATTACCCACCACTATCTCCCTTAATTCTTGTCTCGATGAATTTCTCTTCTACTATCTTTACAGCACTCTCAGTCTCCAGAGCACTTATGGGTGAGATTGGGGTAATTTACGACCGAGACTCTGGAGACGTCGTATTTGACCTTCACCACCTGCATGCGGGCAATGCTTCAGTAACGCAAAAAAAGAACCGATCGATTTCAGGTTTACTTGAGTTTGATGTCGCAGGCGACAATCACTGCTTGTTTAGAAGTCCATATGCTAATTATGCTGTATCACCAGATTTCTTTTCCAGCATCAGAGTAATTGATCTGCAAAAAAACGAGACGCCGCAGACAATTATTGAGCTAAGCAGAACAACCTTCTGGCATCGAAATGAAAGTTAACGAATCGCTGTACGGGATCGACGTGATGCTCACGCCTCCCTGTGAGCTTTGGCATTATAAAGGTGAACTGATGGGGGGGTCTGGGGACACAATACTCAATTGTTTTACTGTGATGTGAGATAAGGGGGTTGAACATAACACATGGCGAGGTTGGCGCATGAGGCGGTGCCTGGTTATCCGCATCAAATCACACAGCGCGGGAACAGGAGACAGGATGAGGGTGTTCGCCTTGCGGGGCTATACAGAACCTTCCTGATCCGTGCCTACCCTGTCGTTTTGTTACAGAACAGATTTCAGTATAATCTCTTCAATCTTGTCGATAATCTCTTTATCTGTATATCTGTCTCTCAGGCTCCAGCCCCTCAAAGCCTCGAATGAAATCTGATACACTATCATGCTTGCTGCAAAAAACGGATCCTTTATCGCGAACAGGTTCTTCTCTACCCCCCGTTTCAGGATCATCTCGAAACATCCGATGAACTCGCTCTCCTTCTGAAGGGTTATCTTGAGGAAATTCTTCGGCAGGTGTACGCTCTCGCGGTACATCAGGAGGGCCATGTCCCGATATCCATGGACGAGCTCCAGCATCCTGCGCAGCGCTACCCGCAGCTGCTCGACCGGGTCTTCAATGGCGAACACGCCGTGTTTGCTCAGATTCTCGGTCCAGGTGCTGTAGAAGGCATCGAAAACCAGGGAGAGGACATCTTCCTTCTTGGTTATATAGTCGTACAAGTTTCCGATGGTGATCCCTGTAGCCTTGGATATCTCCCTCATGCTCGAATCGGTATAGCCTTTTTTGGTGAAAAGCCTACTTGCCCGAACAGCAATCTGCAGATGCCTCTTGCGGATGAGGTCCGGGTCTTTTATCTTTGATTTGACTATTTTTTTCATGTGCCCTCACCGTTGCACTGCTTTCCGTCTCAATACTCATGTGGTTATCCGGGTACTGCCGTGTTTTTCTCTCCGGATCAATTCCTTAAAAACTATGATACGAACCAAAAGTCAAATAGACAAATTTGTTTGACAATACCATAGTGCATGATATATGTAATCTGTTAAATAACGAACGTTCGTTCTTAATAGAGCGATCGTTCATTATTTAAAAGTTCACGTTTTTGCTCTGTATGCTCCATAGCCGCATAAACAGTGAATCATGAATTAATGAAAGAGCGACATTCGCCAACCATAAAATTTAAGGAGATCATCTATGGGCAATACACTGGTGAACACAAGAGATCAGAAGTTCATTCTCTACGAGCAGATCGGGATCGAAAGGCTTTTTTCCTTTAAGAAATTTCAGGATTTCTCCCGCGACATGATCGACATGGTACTCACCGAGGCAGAGAAGTTCGCGGTGGAAGTGATCCTGCCGACCTACGAGACCGGGGACAAGCAGGACCCTGCTGTCTTCAAGGACGGGAAGGCCTATGCGCCGAAGTGCTATCACGGCCCGTACAAGAAGTACGTGGAAGGCGGGTGGCTCTGTCCCATGGCACCTCCCGAACTGGGCGGCCAGGGACTGCCCATGACGGTCTACACCGCCTGCTCAGAGCTCTTCGGCGCAGCAAACTACGCCTTCTGCATGTATCCGGGCCTCACCCTGGGCGCAGCCGCAATGATCGCGAACTACGGCTCCCAGGAACAGTTAAACAAATATGCCATGAAGATGTTTGCCGGCGAGTGGGCCGGCACCATGTGTCTGACCGAGCCGGGCGCAGGGACCGATGTGGGCGCCTCAAGGACAACTGCCAGGAGGCTGCCGGATGGCAAATTCAGCATCTCCGGAACAAAGTGCTTCATCTCCTCGGGAGACCACGACCTGACCAAGCAGATCGTCCACCCGGTGCTCGCAAGAATCGAGGGCGATCCTGCAGGCACACCCGGCATATCCATCTTCATCGTACCCAAGTACCGCGTGAACAATGACGGGAGCCTCGGGGAGTTCAATGACATCATAACCGGCAACATCGAGCATAAGATGGGGATCAAGGGGTCCGCCACCTGTACGCTCAACTTCGGCGAGAACGGGGGCTGCATCGGCGAGCTGCTGGGCAATGAGAGGGAAGGCATGAAGGTCATGTTCATGATGATGAACGAGGCCAGGCTCAGCACGGGCATGCAGGGACTGGACGCGGCGAGTGCGAGCTACGAGCACGCAGTGCAATATGCCAAGGAAAGGATCCAGTTCAGGAAGATCGAGGACATGGGCAACAATGACGCGCCTGGCGTAGCCATCATCAACCACCCGGACATCAGACGCTCGCTCCTCTGGATGAAGTCCCACGTGGAAGGCATGCGGTCGATGAACTATTTCATCTCCTACTGCATCGATATGGAGCACATCGCAACCGACGAAGAGGAGAAGGCAAAGATGAAGGGGTTCATCGAGCTCCTGACCCCGATCTGCAAGGCATACTGCTCCGACAAGGCAGTCGAGATATGCTCGCTCGGCATCGATGTGTTCGGCGGGTACGGCTACTGCAGCGAGTATCCCATGGAACAGTACTTAAGGGACGTCAAGATCGCTTCCATTTATGAAGGCACCAACTATATCCAGTCCCTCGACTTGATTGGCAGGAAGCTGGGCCAGCGGAAGGGCCAGAACCTGATGAACCTTTTCGGTGCGATATCCGCCACCATCGAGAAGATGAAGAAGAACGATGACCTGAAGGCCTATGCGTCCATTCTGGAAAATGCCCTGGGCTCTGTCGGCGACCTTACCATGAGCTTTGCCAAGTGGGGCAAGAGCATGGATTATGTCATTCCCGTAATGAACGCGAGGCCTTTCCTGATGATCATGGGTGACCTCGTCATCGGGTGGAGGCTGCTGGATGCAGCGGGCATCGCACAGGAAAAGCTTACCAACCTGTGCAAGAATGCAGGCGCGGATGTCTGTCAGGCTGCTTCACTGGCAAAAGACAATGCAGAAATCGCATTCTACCAGGGCAAAGTCGCTTCATTGAAATACTTTGCATCCAATGTCCTCCCCACGGTCGAGGGTAGGTGCAAATGCATCAAGCTGGCTGACAAATCGCCGGTTGAGATGGCAGCCGAATCGTTTGCCGTTTGATTTTCCTATACAGGAAAAAAGGAGAAAAGCCATGTCAAGAGAATGCGTATTCATCGACGGTGTCCGTACAGCAAATGCACGGGCTCACAATGAAAAGGGATGGTTCAGAAAGGTCAGGCCTGACGAACTGCTCACAGCCGTGTACACTGCCCTGTTCCAAAGGAACCCTAAGATCAAACCGGAGGCTGTGGATGCGGTATTCGTAGGGTCTGCGAATCCATCAGGGATGCAGAACGATATCGGAAGGCTTGCCTGGCTGGCTTCGAAGCTGCCTGAGAGCGTGCCGTCGCAGACCATCTGCAACCAATGCCCGTCAGGAATGTCGGCCACCATGGATGCAGCCCGGGCGATCATGACCGGTGAGGCCGACATCATGATCGCTGCAGGGGTTGAAGACATGGAAAAGGTGGCGATGGCAGCCAATATGGACTTCCCCCCGAGGTTATTCCAGATCTACAATCCCGTTGATCTGCCTATGGGCTCAACTGCAGAAAAAGGTGGCGGATACGTACGGCATATCGGTGGACGATATGAATACCTTTGCGATAAATTCTCATCAGTGCGCAAAAATGGCCCGCGATTCCGGAAAGTTCGCGAAACGAGATCGTGCCTGTCAAGGGATTGAGGGAAGACGGAAGCGAGTTCATGGTTACCCAGGACCAGTGGATCCGTGAAAAACTGGACCGGGCTGAAATGAAAACCATGAAAACACCGTTCAAGGAAAACGGAAAGATAACCGCGGCCATGTCATCCCCTCTCACTGCCGGCGCTGCGGCATTGATATTGATGAGTCGCGACAAGGCCGATCAACTGGGGCTTTCCTATACCTACAAATACAAATTCGGTGCCCAGGCAGGGAATGACCCGACGGTCATGGGCGTAGGTCCTATTTCAGTGGTAAAGAAGCTCTTTGAAAAAACCGGCCTGAAGCCTGATGACATCGGTGCCATCGAGATCAACGAGGCATTCGCAAGCCAGTCCCTGGCATGCATACGGGAATTAAAGCTCGACAATGAAAACGCGCCCTTTAAAAAAGTGAACACATGGGGAGGCGCCATCGCATTGGGGCATCCGCTGGGTGAGTCAGGTGCCCGTATCATCGTAACGCTGCTGAACAGGATGAAGACAGATTATCCCAATGAAAAGTTCGGGCTGGCAACACTCTGCGGCGGCTTCGGGAATGCGAATGCAGTGCTGGTAGAAAAGGTGAAATAAGAAGGGAGCTGCAAGATAAACCCTAAAGGAGGTCGTTCATAATCTTTCTTCTGGAGAATAGAGGACCGGTATAAAGTTTCAGTACTATATGCCGACGCGTCTCATTTTCTTAGGCGCTGGGGAGATCAAGAGGCTCAAGAGGAAGACTTCAGCAGCAATGGGCTGCCCATGAACCCCTGCAGGTGTGCCTGCAGGGAGCCGAAATACAAGCTGTTGATTTAAAAAGCTATAACAAAAGGAGTCGATTTATGGATTTCCAAATCACCGATGAACAGAGCTTGCTCAAGAAAACGGCAAGAAAATTTGCCGAGGCCGAGATTAGGCCCTTGATTCCAGAGATGGAGGAAAAGAAGCGCACACCGAAGGAATTGATCAAAAAGATGAAGGAGCTCTGCTTCTATGCCATACAATACCCCGAGCAGTACCAGGGCGCAGGGAGCACCTATCTCGAGTACGTAATAATGATGGAGGAGATTTCCCGTGTCTATTGCTCGATCGGCGGGCATATTTCAGTGAACAATCTTTGCGCCGGAACCATCAATGACTTCGGCACCAAGGAGCAGAAAAAGAAATTCCTCCCTGACACCATCATGGGCGATGCGATCGGGAGCTTTGCTTTCACAGAGGCCTCTACGGGATCCGATCCCGGTTCGATCCGCACAACGGCCGTCCGCGAGGGCGATCATTGGGTGATCAACGGCGAGAAGATCTTTATCACGAATTCCACGATGCCCGGCTACATTGTGTTGTTCTGCAAGGACGTGGAGATCGGCGGCAAGATCACCAATATCATTGTCCCCAAGAACACTCCGGGCTACTCCACCCCCAAGCTGATCGAGAAAATGGGCATGCACGGGATGGAAGTGGCCGACGTAGTCCTCGAGGACGTGAAAGTTCCCTTCGAGAACACGACGGGCGGAGAAAATGGCCGTGGCCGCGGTTTCGAGATCCTGACTACAGAAATTTCCGTGGGCAAGCTCGGCATCTCCGCGCAGTGCGTGGGTATGGCCCAGGCCGCCCTCGAGGAATCCATCAAGTATGCCAAGGAAAGGGCCCAGCGTGGAAAGTCCATCAACAGCTTCCAGACGATCCAGTGGCATCTTGGCGAAATGTCTGCAGATGTCCAGGCTGCGCGTCTGATGGTTTACTGGACCGCTTTCAACCGCTCGCAGAAGAAAAATATCCTGTTCGACTCGGCCAGGACACGGCTTTTCGCATCCCAGGCCTGCCACCGCACAGCCAGCAGTGCCATGCAGATCCACGGGGCCTTCGGCTACACGAAGGAGTTCAATGTCGAGCGCATCTTCCGCGACATGAAATTGGCAGAAATTTACGAGGGCGTTAACGAAATCCAGAGGGTTATAGCTGCCTCTGAATACCTGCGCTAAGTGCCCCCTTAGAACTATCGATCTTTAGAAGGATACTAGAGACAAAAAGTATCAGTACCTCTTACTTTCCGTGAAGGACTCTGTGCAGCATCAAGCTGAGCTATGAGGAGCAACGGCTTAGAGCACCCTCACATATGGCCAGAGTCCTCACAGACACGAGCCCGCCCTGAAGGGTGAATCTTTGATGCGTCAATTTCTGCTTTCCTGCAGAAATTGTGACTCGGAACATCCCTGTCCCTCGCCCTTTGGGCGCACGTGAAGTACGTCCAATTCGGCTATCCTGCCGAATTGTGTCCACGTCGCATGCGGCTCCTCGCAATGACTCCAGAATATTACCCCTCTTTGCAACGGTTCTTTTCATTATCTGTTCACACGTAACTGGTAACTGTTCACTTCTCTCCCTACTGATTGTTGACCCTCCATACCCCCTGTGTTAACAAGTTCATTCATGCAAAACCAGGTCAACCACCTCGCCATCATCATGGACGGCAACGGGAGGTGGGCTCAGAGGCAGGGCCTTCCAAGGCTTAAGGGCCATGAAATGGGAGCAAAGGCCACCTTGAGGATCGTAGAGGCAGCAAAAGCAAGGGCCATCAGATACCTCACGCTGTACGCCTTTTCATCGGAGAACTGGAGCAGGCCCAAGGAAGAGGTCGAAGGCCTTTTCAATCTTCTTGAGCGCTTCATCGAGGAAGAGGTGAAGCGACTCAAGACGAGCGGGGTGTGCATCCATATCATCGGCGATATGTCCCGGTTTTCAAAGAAGCTCCAGGACAAGATCACAATGACCCTTGACTTGACAAAAGACAACACCGACCTGCACCTGGCTATTGCACTGAATTACGGGGGACGCGATGAAATAGTAAGGGCTACGAAAAGGCTTGTCTCAGGCGGGATCAACCCTGATGGGATCACGGAAAAATCTTTTTCCTCCACTCTGGACACCGCATTCATGCCCGACCCTGACCTTCTCATCAGGACAGGAGGAGAGCGCCGGGTGAGCAATTTCCTGTTGTGGCAGCTGGCCTATACCGAGATCTACTTTACCGACATCCTCTGGCCCGACTTCAATGAGAATGCCTTGGATGAAGCCATCATGTGGTTTACTACCAGGCAGAGGCGCTTCGGCATGACAGGCGAACAGATGGGGGGCTCTCTCATATGAAACGAATCTTAGGGGCGCTTATCCTTATTATTATCTTCGCCATCCCTGCTGTCTTCGGTCCTGCCTGGGCATTGCTGCTTATCGCCATGCTGGTGGTGCCCATATGCATGTATGAGCTGTTCCGGGTGGCCATCAGCCCCGGCGCCTTAGCACTGGCATTGGTAGCCATTGTCGCGTCTGTCCCGTTCCTCCTTTTTGCCTATAAGGGAGACATGGCCGGGTGCTTCCTTGTGGTGGGCGTCACGAGTGTCATCCTCATGATCACATCACTCTTCCTCTTTGAGAAGAACCGGGCAGGCGCTAAAGATCTTGTCTATTCCATAGCAGGTCTGATCTATCCCATGGCATTGATCGGATTCTGGGTGTTGTTAAGGGTGGGCATGGACGGCAGATTCTGGATGATCTTCGGCCTTGTCGGTGTCTTCGGATCCGATGTCGGGGCATACTATGTGGGCAAGAACCTCGGGAGCCGCAAAATAGCGCCCAGGCTCAGCCCAAAGAAGACCCTTGAAGGCTTCATCGGCGGGATCTGTTCGAGCATCGTACTCGGCTATGCCGTCTTTCTTTTATATAATAAGGTAGTCGTCTATTATCAGTTGGATCCCCTGGAGGGTTTCTATCCGGTCTGGCTCCTGATCCTGCTGTCCGCATGCATCGGCGTTCTTGACCTTGCGGGAGACCTTACCGCGTCTCTGTTCAAGCGGGAATTCCAGATCAAAGATCTGGGGAACCTCATTCCCGGCCATGGTGGGATGCTGGACCGCATGGATGGTATCATGCCCGTGGGGTGTTTGCTCTACTGTATTCTCAAGGTTGCAGTCTGAATGAAAAAGGTCGTTGTTCTCGGATCAACGGGCTCCATCGGACTGTCAACTCTGGATGTTATCCGCATGTGTCCAGGTGAGTTCCGACTTGTAGGGCTGACTGCGGGTTCCAACATCAGGCTCCTTGCAGGCCAGGCAAAAGAATTCGGAGTCAGGTACCTCGGCATCCTTTCGCCATCGGAACCACTTCCATCCGGTAATGATGTCATTGAAGGCGAATCTGCTGCTGTGGAAATCATAAAGAGGGCTGAACCCGATATCGTGGTAAACGGCATCTCCGGTGCGGCAGGTTTCCTGCCTTCCCTGGAGACGGTTCGCTCAGGCGCAACCCTGGCGCTTGCCAACAAAGAGTCACTCGTCATCGGCGGGGCCTTCCTGATGGCTGAAGCAGACAAGAAAGGCATACCGATCATCCCTGTAGATTCCGAACACTCTGCGGTGTTTCAGTGTCTTGCCGGAGAAGAGAGATCATCCATCAGCCGCATCATCCTCACCGCATCCGGAGGCCCTTTCAGGGACAGGCCGGCAGAGACCTTCAAGGCAATTACACCCGAAGAGGCCCTTAATCACCCTACCTGGTCCATGGGCAGGAGGATAACCATCGACTCGGCCACCATGATGAATAAAGGCCTCGAGATCATTGAGGCATGCTGGCTCTTCGGTGTCGACATGGACAGAATTGAAGTGACAATCCACCCGCAGAGCATTGTCCACTCCATGGTGGAGTTCGTGGATAGGAGCATCAAGGCCCAGCTCTCAGTGCCGGATATGCGCATGGCCATTTCATACGCTTTGTCCTGGCCGAATCGTTTGAAGCTCCCACTCACGCCGCTGTCCCTCGTCAACTCCCTGCGACTGGATTTTCTCCCGCCTGATGTTAAGAAGTTCCCCGCACTGGACCTGGCCAGGCATGCTATGCGCAGGCCTGATGTGCTGCCATGCATCATGAACGCAGCGGACGAGGTGGCGGTAAATGCATTCCTTCAAAGGCGGATCAGATTCGATGAGATTACCCGGGTGGTGAAAAAGACCATGGACACCTTGGCCGAATCCGATGTAGAAGGTCCGGCAGAGGTAATAAGACTCGACAGAAAATCAAGAGAGACTGCAGAGGCGTTCATTTCATGATCACGATCTTAGCATTCATCATTGTCCTTGGAATCCTGATCTTCTTCCATGAACTGGGCCATTTCATAATGGCAAAGGCAAACGGCGTCGGCGTGTTGAAGTTCTCTTTAGGCTTCGGGCCGGCGCTGATCAAGAAGAGGGTCGGCGAGACGGAATACCAGATAGCCGCTTTCCCCCTTGGCGGATATGTCAAGATGCTGGGAGAAGACCCGGAAGACAAGGATCGGCTTACCCACATCGATCCAAAGAAGTCCTTCTCACATAAACGGCTTGGCGTTAAGGGGGCAATCGTATTTGCCGGCCCTTTCTCGAACTTTGTTTTAGCCGTGGTCATTTACACATCCATTTCCTGGGTGGGCGTACCTTACCTCCTGCCCATAGTAGGCGATGTGCAGAAAGGCTCACCGGCCGATATGTCAGGCTTGCTGCCCGGGGATATGGTCCAGACTATCAACAAGAAGCAGGTATCTGCATGGGAGGATGTGTCAAGCACCCTTCAAAGCTCGACACCGGGCAAGAGTGTAGAGATAGAGGTTATGCGTGACTCCAAGGTGTTCGTGCTGCATGTGACACCCATCATGACCAAGGGCAAGAACCTCTTTGGCGAACAGATCAGTCGGCCCATGATCGGGATCAGCTCCGGTGATAAAACCGCCGTGAAGAGGTATGGTCCCATAAGCGGCATCGGCTACGGATTCAAGCAGTGTTACAAGATCATCGAGCTCACGGGCATTGCATTTTCGAAGATGATCAAGGGCACCATCAGCGTCAAGGATAGTCTCGGGGGTCCGATCATGATAGCCCAGGTTTCCGGGAAGACATTCAAGGCCGGCCTGCTGCCGTTCGTCTCCCTGATCGCCTTCATCAGCATCAATCTCGCCATTATCAACCTGCTGCCTATCCCGGTCTTGGACGGCGGCTATCTCCTGCTCTTCCTCATCGAGGCTATAACCGGTAAACCCGTGGAGGGGAGACCCCGTGAAATCGCCCAGCAGGTAGGGCTCTTCATCCTGATAATGCTCATGCTGTTTGCCTTCTACAACGACATTACACGCATATTCAAAGGATGACCTCCATGAAGGTCCTTGCCCTGGACACATCCACGAGCCGGATGTCCGTTGCGCTCATGAGGTCCGGCGAGACCATCTGCGAGATCAACCTCATGGTCAAGGCAGGGCATGGGGGAATGATCCTCCCTGTAATCGATGAGGTGTTGTCAAAGGGCGGGACCAAAAGGGATGAGCTCGGGCTCATAGCCGTGGGAACAGGCCCTGGCTCGTTCACAGGCATCAGGATCGGGCTCGCGACTGCAAAAGGACTTGCCGAAGCGCTTCACTGTCCAATTATAGGCATATCCACCCTTGATACCATTGCCAGAGCGGCCCTACCCTCACCCTTGCCCGTCATGCCCATCCTCGATGCCAAGAAGGGAGAGGTCTTCTGCGCCCTGTATGATAGGGGCGGCTCCAGACTCACAGACTTTTTAAATCTCAGGCCAAGTGAAATAGTAACCCTGGTGACAGAAGACACCCTGTTCATAGGAAACGGGTGCGGCCTCTACCGGGACGTCCTTAAGAATGAATTGGCACAGAGATATCACGAAGGGCCCGCCCATCTCTGGCACCCGCACGCCTCGGTGCTCGGCCTTCTGGCCTGTGAAATGCCGCAGAGAAGCATACCTAAAGATGTTCTGCCCATTTATGTCAGGGCATCGGACGCGACGCTGCTGTTGGAAAGACTCAGGAAATCAGTGACCAGTGAACATTGAGCCGTGGTCGCTCTTTTGAATTTCAAAATCATTATAATGCGTATTTATTTCATTCCTTCATCGTCACCCTCACCCTGACGATGCGGTTGCCGCGCATACGCTCGATCTTGAGCTGCATGTCTTCAAACATAACGGTATCGCCCTCCTCGGGGATGCGGTCGAGCCGTGCATAGATGAGGCCCGACAGGGTGTCATAATCGCTGGGGAACTCATGCCCGATAGAACGCTCCAGGTCTAAGAGGCTCATGCTGCCGGTAACGATGAAGCTTTTCCCGCTAACCGGCACAAGCGGCGGACGGATGATGTCATGCTCATCGGCTATGTCTCCCGTAATCTCCTCGATGATATCCTCAAGGGTGATCCCCCCCTTTACCGTGCCGTATTCATCTACGACAAAGGCCATATGCAGGTGCATGTTCTGAAAGTCGATGAGCTGCGTTAAGATGGACTTGGTCTCAGGTACGAAATGGGCCTCCCTCATGGTATCCTTAACAACAAACTCGGACCTTTTCTTGATGAACGGCCATATGTCCTTGATATGCAGATACCCCACGATATTGTCCTTCCTGTCCTTGTACACCGGGTACCTGCTGTGGTTCCTCGTCGTGACCGTCCGCACTACATCGTCGAAGCCGCTATTGACCGAGATGAACACCATCTCATTAAGCGGGAGCATCACCTTGCGAACCGGAATTGCGTCCATGTCCATGATGCCGACGAGCATCTTGGCCTTTGCCTCGGGGATGAAGCCCTCCTTATGTCCCATTGAGATGACAGAGCCCACGTCCTCCTCGGTAAGATCTTCAATCTTTCCCATCTTAAATCCGAACAGCGAAAGAAATCCCTTGGAGGCTGCCGTGAGGACCTGTGCGAGGGGATTTAAGACAGTGACAATGAGTTTGATGAAGCCTGAGAAAAACAGGGTAATTGCAGACGGCCTGTAAGCTGCAATGGTCTTTGGGATGATATCTCCGAAGATGAGAAGTGTAGCGGTCATGGCGATCGTTGCATAGAGGATGCCCCGCTCCCCGAATATGGAGATGAACAGCGCCGTGGCGATAGCGGATGCGAGGATGTTGACAAAGTTGTTTCCCAGCAGGATCGTGCTTATGAGCCTCCCGGGCTCCTTGAGAATATGCTCGACCCGCTTTGCACGGGAGTTGCCCTCATCGGCAAGTCTCTTGATCCGGTATCTGTTCACCCTCATGTAGGCGGTTTCGCTGCTCGAAAAGAAGGCTGATATGATGATGAGAACGATGAGGAGAATGGTGTATGTGATCTCGTCTGCTCCGGTGATCATACTAAAAGACTACCCCCTTATTCTCATTCAAACAAGACCATCTGCCCGGGCTTTTGTTTTTTGGGGCCCAGTTCCGTCTCGGATGCATAGAGGATAGGGATACGGTTCATGAACTCCGATCCGGATTGAAGAGGACATACAAGATAGAGCATTTCTTTCGCCCTGGTCATAGCTACATAGAATAAGTTCTGCTCCTCCTCAAGAGAAGACTTATCAAGCGGGAATATCCCGCGGATGAGTCCCGCCATGAAGACACAACTGAATTCGAGCCCCTTGGCCGCATGTGCGGTAATTACATGGACCTTCTCGGTACTTAAGGCACCCTGGTCATTGCTGAGCCTCAGGTACTCCACGAATCCATCCATATCATCCGCAAACAAACGGGCATAGTGATAGAAAGGATTATCCGCTTCCAGAGGAGGCAGCTTGAAAAGATCCGATTTCTCTATCTTCATGATCCGCTCCGGTACATCTCCGATCAACCCTTTGAGAAAACCTGAAGCATCGGCGATCTTCTCCCTCGCCCCGTCTGCGGAGTCAGATCCTGATGCAATACATTCCAGGGCCCGCTCCCCTACCCCGATCACCGAATGCTCCCATCCTTTATCCATAAGCAGCTCTGAACGTTCCCTGATGCCTTTCATCTCAAAGAGCGGCCTGGCATAGGCGGTATCATACGGAATGGATGCACGTGCAAGGGCCTCCATAACGGGTGATGCCTGGTTCCGGGTACGTACGATCACCGCGATGTCGCTCAAGGCATATTCACCATGTGCCTTTTTCACCCGTAAATGGGTAAGTCCTCCGGCAAGGGCCTCGATCTCCTGTGCAAGGAAGTCATACGGCTTATCGGTCCGCACGATCCTTATGGGTGATCCCTCCCGGGGGCTTTTTACGGCTTCTCTCCCGATAAAGGCATTGGATGCCTCTGCGATCTGGGTGCTCAAGCGGTGGGTGGTGCTCAGGTGTATCTGTGTACAGCCAGTATTATCATGCACGAAGTCATGAAAGGACGCCTTGCTGCTCCCGCGGAATCCATAGATGGCCTGATTCGGATCGCCGATGACCATGATGCTCCGAGCACCTTTACTTAAGCCATTGAGGAAGGTGAACTGCACGGGGTTGATATCCTGGAACTCGTCCACCATGACATGTTGCCAGCTCTTGGTGCAGACCCCGGATGAAACGAGCCGCGTGGCCTCTGCGATGAGCCCTTCATAGGTAAAGAAGCCTTGTGCCTTCATGATCTCGAGAAGCGCTGCCTGCTCCCTTTCCAGTGCTTTGACCGTGCTCTGCCGGAAGATGAGGTCCTGGACCCATTTCTTTACATCCTTTTCAATGGCAGGCGCAGCAACCTTTTCCAGCACGGTCTCATCGGCAATCTCGAAGTTCATTCCTGCTTCGTGCATGATGCGCGCCGCCAGGGAGTGGAAGGTGAAGACCTCGACGGGAATCGGCGCCGAGCCGGGCCCAAACCCCTCACCTAGTCTCTCCGTAATCTCCCGTGCAGCGCGGTTGGTGAAGGTAACGGCCAGGATCGAGGTTTCGCCCCTTTGCAAAAGCCGCCTGATCCTCTCCACCAGGACACGCGTCTTGCCCGTGCCCGGACCGGCGATGACTGCAAGAGGCCCTGTAGCCCACTGAACCGCCGAGCGCTGTTCATCACAGAGCCGTATCATGTTCTTTTCTAGAATAGTTTCATCCTCTTTCTTCCTGGACCCCGCCCTCTTCTTCCTCGCCGGGGTACCGGGAAAGTCTTTGGCAAAGAGCATATCCTGCTCATTGTCTCTAAAGACCCGTACACGGCCGAACTTGCCGTCGTACCCTGCCTCCTTGTGCACGTCCCCTGCCCTCATGCGCTTGATGGCAAGGGCCAGGGTCTCTCCTGCCGCGGATCTGATCTCTTCCAGATCCGTATCGATGAGCAGGGGCAACTCGCCGCCGAGCCGTTCCGTAAGCCTCTCAGAAGCTGCCAACACCTTCTTGGTGGGGCTGGAGACCTGCATGATCTCCGAGAGGATTTCAGTCAGCGGGATGAGGGAATAGAACGGCCTGGCACTTTGCGGCTTCTCGCCCTCAGATCGGTCGGCAAGCCCCTCCACACGGTTCAACACACCCACAGTGAGCGGTTTGCCGCACTTCGGGCAGATCCCTTTATATCTCCTTGTCTCTTCCGGCATGATCACCACGGAGCAGTCCCGGTGGCCGTCCAGGTGGTACTTGCCCTCTTCGGGGAAGAACTCCACGGTGCCCAAGAGCCCGTCACCGGTGGCCATGGCCTTACGGATGGCATAATAGTCCAGCCCGGTATCAAAGACCGTTGCCTCACGCCCCAGCTTTTCCGCCGAATGGGCATCCGAGTTGGAGACGAGGTGATAGCGGTCAAGGCTGCTGACCATCCAGTTCATGGGCGGGTCGGAGGACAGCCCTGTCTCAACGGCAAAGATATGGGGTTCCAGGTCGAGGTAGCACTCTTTGATGGTGTCGAAGCCGGACTTCGACCCGAGGGCCGAAAACCACGGGGTCCAGATGTGGGCCGGGATAAGAAAGGCCTCCGCGCTTGCCTCCAGCACTATCTCCAGCAGGTTACGCGATGTGATCCCCAGGATGGGCCTTCCGTCCGAGAGGATGTTGCCCACCTTTGCGAGTGAGGCCCCTATCTTCTTTGCAGAGGTCAGACCCGGTGCGCCGATTACGTGGTGGACCTTGCGGACCTTATCGCCCTGCTTATAGATCGTGCTGATCTCTCCGGTCAGGATGAAGCGGGTCCGGGCCGGGTCGTTCTTGAGCCGGTACAAGCCCGGTTCGGCCTCGATAAGCTCCTCTTCCATCTCCTTTATCCAGGAAGGGTGCGTAAGGTCTCCCGTGCCGATAACGGCTATGCCCTTACGAACAGCCGCCCTGCCAAGTTCCGGGATGGTCAGGCTCGAACTCGTGGCCCTGGAAAAACGGGAATGAATATGCAGATCGCAGAAGAATCTCATAAGACTTCCTTCAATTGCCTCAACGCAGTGTCTTGCCGAGGGGAATCTGTTCTGCTATGGTGGCGGGTATATGAGCTCATTTCAAAGATATAGTGCATTGGTATTGGCTTGTTTCTTGATAGTAGCATGCTCTCAGGAGAATCACAAGGCAGTTATCCCCCCAGATACCGGCAAGGCGGCCGCCGTTGACCTCACGCCCGCCTACGGAGATGTTCTCGTGCTCTCGTCCATAGGCGACGCCAGTACGCTGATCCCCATGCTCGCCTCCGATGCCTCCTCACATGAGGTGGCTGGCTTTCTCTTCAACGGGCTCGTCAAGTATGACAAGGACTACAACATCGTGGGCGACCTGGCCAGATCGTGGGATATCGAAAACGACGGCAAGCTCCTGCGCTTCCACCTGCGTAACGACGTGCTCTGGCACGACGGGCAGAAGTTCACCGCCAGGGACGTCATGTTTACCTACAAGCTCATCATCGACCCCAAGACGCCCACGGCCTACGCCGAGAAGTACAAGCTCGTGAAAAAGGCACGCATCATCGACGAGTACACCTTCGAGGTGGAATATGACAAGCCTTTGGCCCCTGCGCTTATCAGCTGGGGGGCTTTGCAGATGCTTCCCGAGCATATCTTAAAAGACCAGGACATTACCAAGACACCCTTTGCCCGCGCCCCTGTGGGCACCGGCCCATTCACCTTCGTGAGCTGGCAGACAGGCCAGAAGATCACCTTAAAGGCCAATGAAAAGTACTTCGACGGCATGCCCTACTTCACGGGCATCAACTACCGTATCATCCCGGACCAGAACACAGAGTTTCTGGAGCTCAAGGCGGGAAGCATCGACATGATGGGGCTCACCCCCCTGCAGTACCTCCGCCAGACCGAGACACCGGAGTTCAACAAGTTGTTTGCAAAGTACAAGTTTCTCTCCGACGGATACACCTACCTGGGCTTCAATCTGAAGAAAAAGCCCTTTGACGATAAGCTGGTACGCCAGGCCATATCGTATGCCATCGATCGCGACGAGATCATCAAGGGTGTCCTCAACGGCCTGGGCGATCCGACCACCGGCCCTTACAAGCCCGGCACCACGTGGTTCAATACCAATGTCACGAAGTACCCTTACAGCCCGGACAAGGCCCGTGAGCTCCTCATGCAGGCGGGTTATCTTGATAGAAACGGCGACGGCTATGTGGAGAAAGACGGACACAACCTCATTATCACCATCATTACCAACCAGGGCAACCCCTTGCGCGAGAAGACGGCCCAGATCATCCAGCAACGGCTCAAGGCAGTTGGCATCGGCGTAAAGATCCGCATCATCGAGTGGACCGTGTTTCTGAAGGAATATGTGGACAAGGGTAACTTCGATGCAGTGATCCTGGGCTGGAACATCCTCCAGGATCCGGACCTGTACAATGTCTGGCATTCAAGCCAGGCTGTTAAAGGCGGCCTCAACTTCGTGAATTACAAGGACCCGGAGGTGGACAAGCTGCTTGAAGACGGCAGGCAGACCTATGATAAGACAAAGCGCAAGCAGTGCTACGACCGCTTTCAGGAGATCCTTGCGGATCAGCAGCCTTACATCTTCCTCTATGTACCCTACAGCCTGCCGGCGGTGAGCTCCCGCATCAAGGGGATCGTCCCGGCGCCTGCAGGCATTACCTACAACATCGAGAAGTGGTACGTGCCCAAGGGCATGCAAAAATATACTGCCCTGCAGTGAAGGAGGGGCCATGTCGGGCTATCTGATCAGGCGCCTTGCCATTCTCATCCCCACCTTCATCGGCATAACGATCGTGTGCTTTGCGGTGATCCATCTGGCTCCGGGCTCGCCCACGGACCTGCAGACCCAGATGAACCCCGACATCACGCCCCAGGCCATCGAGCAGCTGAACAAGCATTACGGGCTCGACAAGCCCCTGACCACCCAGTACTTCCTGTGGATGAAGAACCTGGCCCTGCTCGACTTCGGAAACTCCATCTCATCAGACGCCAGGCCCGTGTGGGACAAGGTCAAGGAGCGGCTACCCATCACCATCTACATCAACATCTCCTCCATGATCATCATCTTCCTGGCAGCCATCCCCTTAGGTGTCATCTCGGCGCTCAGGCGGGGGAGCGCGCTGGACCGGTCCATCACGGTCTTCGTGTTCATCGGCTTTTCCATCCCGGGCTTCTGGCTGGCGCTCATCTGCATGGATCTGCTGGGCGTGCGGCTCGGCTGGCTGCCCATCTCGGGCATCCACTCGCCGGAATACATAAACCTGCCGCTCTGGGGCAAGGTGGTTGACACCACACGGCACCTCTTCCTGCCGGTCTTCATCTCGGCCTTCGGGTCGCTGGCGGGCATGAGCAGATATATGCGCTCCAGCATGCTGGAGATCATCAGGCAGGACTACATCTTAACAGCCCGCGCCAAGGGCCTGAGCGAGCGAACTGTTATCTACAAGCATGCCATGCGGAACGCCCTGCTTCCGGTCATCACCATCCTGGGCCTGTCCATCCCCGGGCTCATCGGCGGCAGCGTCATCTTCGAGAGCATCTTCTCCATACCCGGCCTGGGCAAGCTCTTTTACGAGGCCATCATGATGAGGGACTACAACATGATTATGGGCAGCCTCACCATCGGTGCGGTGCTTACCCTGATGGGCAACCTCATAGCGGATATCGCCTACAGCATTGCAGATCCTCGCATACGGGTGGCATGACATGGGCTTCTTCTCACGGCTCTTCAGGGACAAGCTGGCGCTCGCCGGGCTTTTTATCGTGCTCGGGTTCTTTGTGATGTCCGTCACCTCAACGTACATCGCACCGTACGACCCCAGCATGATCGATGTAAACAAGATCCTGGCCCCGCCTTCCAAGGCACACCTCTTCGGTACGGACGAACTGGGCCGCGACGTGTTCACACGCATGCTCTACGGTGCAGGCATCTCGCTGAAGGTCGGATTCGTGGCCGTGGGCATTGCAGTGCTCATCGGCACGGTGCTGGGCGCAATATCAGGCTACTATGGCGGGCTTATGGATATCGTCATCATGCGCTTCGTAGACATCATGCTCTGCTTCCCATCCTTCTTTCTCATCCTGGCCGTCATCGCCTTCATGGAGCCTTCCATCTTCAATATCATGGCCGTCATCGGATTCACCTCATGGATGGGCATTACGCGCCTGGTGCGCGCCGAGTTCCTGACCTTGAAGGAGCGGGACTTCGTGCTGGCCGTCAAGGCCATGGGTGCGAGCAATGCACGCATCATATTTCTGCATATACTGCCCAATGCCATGGCCCCCGTGCTCGTTTCCGCCACATTGGGCATCGCAGCCGCGGTGCTCACGGAATCGGCGCTCTCTTTCCTCGGCATCGGCGTCCAGCCTCCCACACCGAGCTGGGGCAATATGCTCACCCAGGGCCAGAACGTGCTCGGCATCGCCTGGTGGCTCTCCTTCTTCCCGGGCATGGCCATCCTGATCACCGTGCTCGGCTACAATCTTCTGGGTGAAGGCATACGCGATGCCATCGATCCGAGGCTGAGACAGTAATTTATTTTTGTCCTTTCTTTGCATGCCCAAAGAAAGGACGAAAGAAAAACCCCAATGAACCCGCCCTTCGGGTCCGTTCGCTCGTTTGTAAAATTCGGGCCGCGGATAAACTCGCTTCGTTCAAACAGTATCCGCTTTAACCCGAATTTTCCTGCACTCGCTCACCGGGTTCAAAGGGGTAAGAAAAAAACACCCACCGGATATCAATCCAAGCAGGACTTAGTTTCGTAGGGTGGGTGGAGCTTTCGTGTAACCCACCAATTAACTCACATAATGTCATTCCGAGCGACAGCGAGGAATCTTTCTTAGGCTGGATAATTTTAAGAATATAGAGTATTTGTTACCACGTGGAATGGCAATGCAACCCTGATCACTCCAACACACCACACTAAAACGATAGCATGTGTTATCCGGATATGCTGCAATCGTGCTTCGAATAACAATGGTGATATACTGCAAAAGTGCAGTGTTGTAATTATGTCATTGGTCATTGAAAACGAGATATAAATATGTCAGATCTTGAGATACCAATATGACAGTCGAACTATCAAATGAATTAGATGTTGTACGTAAATCCTTAAACGGTCGCAATTGTAGGCATGAACGCTCAATTATTGGTCAGTTCTTGACCCCCGCCAAAATTGCGAGGTTTATGGCGTCGCTGTTTGAGCAAGAAAAGGAGGATGTGCGGATTCTAGACGCTGGAGCTGGAGCGGGTTCCCTCTTTACGGCATGTGTAGAAAACTTAGTTTCAGGAAAGCATCGTCCACGTTCAATTAAGTTGGTCGCATACGAAAACGATGAACGCATATTGCCATACCTGCAAGATACAATTGACCGATGTGAAACGATCTCCAAAGAAGCAGGTATTTCATTTAAAGGGGAGTTAAAGTCAGAAGATTTCATTAAAGCTGCAATAGACCAAACTGAAGATGGATTATTCACAGTACAGCATGAGCGATTTACTCATGCAATTCTCAATCCGCCATATAAGAAGATCAATGGAGAATCATCTACGCACCGATTACTCAGCGCAGCAGGAATCGAGGTATCCAACTTATATGCTGCGTTTGTATGGCTATCGGCTCGGATGCTGGAGCCTGAAGGAGAAATGGTTGCCATTACGCCTCGTAGTTTCTGTAATGGGCCTTATTTCCGCCGCTTCAGAGTTAGGTTGCTTGAAATAATGAGCCTGAGACATATCCACGTGTTTGAGTCGCGTAAGAAGGCATTTGGGGACGATGATGTGCTTCAGGAAAATGTAATTTATCATGCAATTCGTAAAGAGAGTAAGCCGGAACGTGTAATTATCTCCTCATCAGATGGGATGGATTTTGAAAATGTTTCAAAAAGGTCCGTTCCTTATGAACATGTAGTTTTGCCAGGCGATCACGATGCTTTCATTCGTCTGATGTTGAAGGATTCTGATGAGATTGTAATGAATCGAATGAGGTGTTTTTCGACTTCACTCAGCAAGCTTGGCTTGGAGGTATCTACTGGTCGTGTCGTTGATTTCCGCGCACAAGAATACCTTCGCACCCTACCTGAAGAAGATACAGTACCGCTTATATACCCTTGCCATTTCGAGGATGGCTTTATCAATTGGCCGACAGATTCGGGCAAGAAACCAAATGCAATTATAAACTCCAGAGAGACAAAAGAATTAATGGTTGAACCCGGATATTATGTTCTCACTAAGCGCTTCTCGTCTAAGGAAGAACGTCGCCGGGTAGTGGCGGCGGTGTATGACCCAAATAAGATTAAAGCAACACTGATTGGCTTTGAGAACCATCTGAATTATTTCCACGAGAGAGGAAAAGGATTATCGCCAAACCTTGCCAAAGGTCTAACCCTATATTTGAATTCTTCACTATTCGACCAATACTTTCGGTTATTCAGTGGACATACACAGGTTAATGCGACAGACCTCAGAAAAATGAGATATCCCTCTCGTGATCAATTGTTGAGACTTGGTTCGCACATGCAACATCGAATGCCTGATCAGGAAATGCTGGATGTAATTTTAGAGAAGGAGTGTCAATGCAATGGCTAAAAAAGGCGATTCTAAGAAAATCGAACGGAAAATCAAAGAAGCTCTGAAGGTTTTAGAGTCCCTTGGTTTTCCTCGACAACAGCAAAACGAACGTTCTGCATTGACACTTCTCTCGCTATTATCCCTCAAACCCGACGACTTGTGGGAAACCGCAAATGAACCTTTGATGGGCATAACACCCATGATGGATTTTTTTGCTGAGTACTATGGAAAGCGGTATGCGCCGAACACCCGAGAGACCGTGCGACGCCAGACTGTTCATCAGTTTTTGCAAGCGTCTTTAATTGTTCCTAACCCTGATAAACCTTCCAGACCTACAACCAGTCCGAAAGCTGTGTACCAAATCGAGCCATCTGCTTTAAAATTGCTTCGGGAGCTTGGTAAACCAGGTTGGGATAAGCACTTGCGTGAGTATCAGCAAACAGTTGAGCCATTAATGAAGCTTTACGCGCGTGAGCGAGATAAACTCCGCATTCCTGTCAATCTTGCGAATGGTCAAAAGATAAGGCTTTCACCTGGCGGGCAGAATGTTTTGGTAAAAAATATCATTGACGATTTCTGCTCACTTTTTACACCAGACGGTTATGTAATATATGTTGGCGATACTCAGAGGAAATGGGCCTATTTCGACCCAGATGCACTTAGAGAGTTGGGTGTAAAAATTGAAGAACATGGCAAGATGCCGGATGTTGTTGTGTATTACACGGAGAAAAACTGGCTTGTCCTGATAGAAGCAGTCACCAGTCACGGCCCGGTAAACCCCAAGCGTAGGGAGGAATTGAAGAACCTGTTTGCAGGTTCAAAGGTCGGCCTTGTATATGTAACGGCCTTTCTTGATCGAAGAACCATGGTGAAATATCTTAATGATATATCTTGGGAAACGGAAGTGTGGGTTGCTGAGTCTCCAACTCATTTGATACATTTCAACGGTGAGCGTTTTCTCGGTCCATATGATGATTAGGTTGCCATTATTGTCGAAGCCAAGGGAAGTGTCGCCAGTTGTTTCGCCAATGGTGATTTGACTCTTCAGAAATTGGAATAGAATAAACCCACAAATAAGAATGGCATAACAAAGGCATGCAGGCGGACGCGGGCTGCCGCCCGCGCCTCTGATGCCCGACGTTGGCCGGTAATATGGAGGATAGTATAATGGCAAAAGAGGAAACGATTTCAACTTATCAACTCAAGATAACTTTACGGGGTAGCAAACCGCCTATTTGGCGTCGTTTTGTCGTGCCTAGTTCTATCACTCTTCCTAAGCTGCATGAGATCATCCAGATAGTAATGGGTTGGACTGATTCACATCTTCATGAATTTATTTCGGGCAGAGATAGTTATGGTGTTCCAGATCCAGAATGGCCATCTGGTACAAAGAATGAAGCGCGTGTCAGGCTTAATCAACTGCTCCATAAAGAGAAGCAGAAGCTGTTGTACCTATATGATTTTGGGGATGGCTGGGAGCATGTAATTGAATTGGAAAAGATCATTATCGGGAATACTGCTTCATTGAAACCGAAATGTATTGCTGGTAAACGAGCATGCCCTCCCGAGGACTGTGGTGGTATATACGGATACCATGATCTTTTAGAGGTTATAAATGATCCTGAACATCCTGAACATGAGAACATGATTGAATGGCTTGGGGGAGACATTGATCCAGATTACTTTGATATAGACGAAGTAAACGAGATTCTATCAAGTCTGAAGTAAAAAAAGATGTATAAAATCAAAACCAACAAACGCATGCACCGGATGGCTTTCAACCCCTGCTGACCCGCACCGATGGAGCGGGCAGGTGGCTGGGACAAAATGTAATTATCCGGGTGGCACGGGCTAAACCCGAAGGGTTTGCCCGTGGGACGGCCTTTAGGCTTACAACTGTTTTTCGATGTCTGCCGTTCAGCGGATGAAATGTATCAATTTGCATGTTCCGGAAACGCCCTCTTCGTGTTTTATGACTGGAGAAACAGACTTCTCTCTGGTAACTTGAAGCCTTATTCTGCATAAGACAGATACTGAAAGAATGAAGGGGTCTTAATGCCAACATCAGTGCGGGCCACCTCTATCGGCATCCTCATAGGTATCCTGGTTATGACTACGGGCTGCGCACACAGGCCGAGTGTGCCGCCCTCCCGTGCGATGGAGAAGCCGTGCGATACGTGCATCAAAGGTGTACCCAATTTTGCCAAAGTATCTGAAGCCCTCTGGCGCGGCTCCCAGCCGACACTTGAGGGATTCCATAACCTTGAGGCAGCCGGGGCGAAGACCATTGTGAATCTCAAGTATTCCGAAGACGACCTTCCCATGCTTTCCGGTACAAAGCTTAAATACCTCTGGCTGCCCGAACTACCGGGGTTTCCGGACGAGCACGATCTCGTCATCTTCCTGAAGATCGTCGAAAACCCGGATAACTGGCCCGTATTCGTGCACTGCGAATATGGCAGAGACAGAGCCGGATATATAGTTGCCGCATACCGGATCATTGTTCAGGACTGGACAGTAGACGATGCGATCCACGAAATGTTCGACTTTCATTTCAACACGATCTTTTTCGAGAACCCGATCTTTCTGCGCGCCCTGGATAAAGAGAATATCAGGCTGCGTGTCAAACTCGCGCCATAGCAGATCCTTCTACGCACAGCAGACCTGCGACCATGATCCATACAAATTGATCCCATCAATCTGCCGCTTGCCTGGGCCCGATTGCTGCCTGCCATTGCTTTCCCAGTCTTTGAGGTTTATTACTTCTTTATAAGCCGGTACAAAAGACTGCTATTCTCATGGAGCAGATGGTTGATGTCTCATCCACAAGACTATGAACAGGCACTAGAGACACTGAGACAGCGGGTTTATGAGCTCGAGGCCTCAGAGACACAGCTGAAACAGACCGAGGACGAGTTACAGGCCTCTGAGAAGAAATACCGGACCATCTTTGAGAACACCGGTGCAGCCACCATCCTCATCGAGGCGGATACGACCATCACCATGGCGAACACGGAGTTCGAAAAGCTTACCGGCTTTTTAAGGGATGAAATCGAGGGCAAGATGTCATGGGTCAATTTCATCCACCATGAGGACAGGCCGCGGATGGTCGACTACCATCATTTCCGCCGCATGAACCCTCTATCAGCACCCAGAAACTACAAATGCCGTTTCATCAACAGGTCCGGCAGGATGCTTGAGTGCTACCTCACGGTGGCGGTGCTTCCCGGAACATCCCGGAGCATCGCATCATTCCTGGACATCACCGAGATAAGAGAGGCAGAGAGGGCACTGAGGGCCCAGGAGGAACAATTCCGCATGCTCGTTGATACCATGAGCGACGGGTTCGGCGTGCAGGACGCCGATGGGCTCATTATATATGTGAATGACCAGGTGTGCGAAATGCTCGGCTATTCCCGTGAAGAGCTTGTAGGCACCCAGGCCTATGAATTCCTCTCAGAGAACTCCAAGACCGTCTGGCTCAATGAGATGCTCAAACGCAAAGAGAACCGGTACGAACCCTACGAGGTGACATGGCAGAGCCATGAAGGCGAGCTCATCCACACCATCGTATCGCCCAGACCGATGTATGATGCCGATCGGAATTTCATCGGCAGCTTTGCGGTATTCACCGACATCACGAGCAGGAAAATAGCCGAAGAGCGCTTAAGGCTCTCGGAAGAGAAGTTCGCCAAGGCCTTCCGGTCGAGCCCTGATGCGGTCGCCATCACCACCATGAAGGAGGGTCGATTCATCGACGTCAATGAGGGATTCCTCAGGATCACGGGTTATGACCGCAGCGAGGTCATCGACCATACTTCCCTTAATATCGGCCTCTGGCCTTCCCCTGAGTTCCGCCGGGACATCATGGCCCAGGTTGTCGAAAAGGGCGGTATCAAGGATGTGGAGGTGGATTTCCGCGTCAAGTCCGGAGAGGTGCGTAAGATCGTGTATTCCGCCGAGTCCATCGACCTGAGGGGTGAGCCGCACGTCATCTCCGTATTCGCCGATGTCACCGAGCAGCGGCGCCTTGAGCGCGAGATCCTTGATATCGGCGAGCGGGAACGGCAGAAGATCGGCCAGGACCTGCACGACGACCTGCAGCAGCACCTCATCGGCATCGAGGCACTTGCACTGCTGCTGGAGAAACGTCTGGAGCGGAAGTCAAAGACCAATGCCGGGCTTGCACACGAGATGGTTGCGCTGATGAGGGAGGCAATCACCAAGACCCGCACCATTGCCCGGGGCCTGAGCCCCGTATACATCGACGATGGGGCGCTGTTCACCGCCATACGCGACCTTGCAAAACAGGTCGAATCCATCTTCGGCGTCTCTTTCCACCTGGATGTGAGCAAGGCGGTGCAAGTGAAAGACAATGCCGCGGCCGTGCATATCTTCCGCATCATCCAGGAGGCGGTGAACAACGCGGTGCGTCACGGCAAGGCAAGACATATCACCATCACCCTCAAGCCCAAAAAGGGGTTCATCACGCTCACTATTGCCGATGACGGCACCGGCCTGCCTGATGAAATATGTCAGAAGAAGGGGCTCGGCTTGAGCATCATGCACCATCGTGCACGCATGATCGGCGCCGATCTTGTGATTAAGAAAAACCCGAAGGGAGGGACCTCGGTCATATGTCAGCTCGCTCACGCATAATGATCGTTGACGATCACCCCATCTTCCGCAAGGGCCTCGGCCAGCTCATCAATGAGGAGACCGACATGGAGGTATGCGGCGAGGCCGAGGATGTCCCGGAGGCCAAAAGGCTTCTTGATAAGCTCAAACCGGATATGGTGATTGTGGACCTCTCGCTGAAAGGGGTGAGCGGCCTTGAGCTCATCAGATATATCCATGATCAGTCCCCGGGCCGACTCGTGCTCGTCATGTCCATGCATGACGAGGCGGTGTATGCCGAGAGGGCTCTGAAGGCCGGCGCCCGGGGTTATATCATGAAGCAGGAGATGACGGGCAAAGTCGTTACAGCGCTCCGGCAGGTATTGAACGGGAGGATGTTCTTCAGCGAAGACATCGTGGAATCCATCCTCGGCCGGGTAGCCATCGATTCCCCGGGCATCCGCAAAGACCCGGTCTCCACCTTGTCGGACCGGGAGTTGGAGGTCTTCACCCTCATCGGCAGGGGCATGGGAAGACAGGAGATGGCATCATTGCTGAATGTAAGCATCAAGACCATCGGCAGCTACCGTGAGAAGATCAAGGAGAAGCTTAACATCAAGAGTTCGCCCGAGCTGGCCAAACGCGCCGTGGAATGGGTGCAATCGCAGGGCGGGTGATGGGATTTGAGACCATTGCAGTGAACCCCCTCTCCCTGACCCTCCCCCGCAAGTGGGGAGGGGACCTGAATATCTTGTCCACCATCCATCTGGTGAAAAGGAAACCACCTCTCCCTGACCCTTTCCCCTAAAAGGTGGAGAGGGGGATTGAACTATGTGTCATTATGCTTATATACCCCTCTCCCCATACATGGGGAGAGGGTGTGGGTGAGGGGTCCCTTAGACCTGGAAGCATAGGCATTTTACCTATAACAGTCATTTAATCACCTTTTCTTTTCAATGACTTAGCAGGCTCTTTTTTATTTGCCAACGGTTTGCCAACGGTACGGCCACCAGGAAAGGGCAATATCTTATCGATCATCGGAGTAAGCCTTGTGATTGAACTGTGATCGTAAATCTCCGTGGTCTTTACGTTAGCATGTCGCATGAGATCCTTGATATCTGCCAAATCCATGCCGCCTTCCCTCATCATTGTGGCAAAGGCATGGCGCGTGCAATCGTACATCTTTAGGTATTCAAAACCGGCCTGGGTATATGCTGCCCTCCAAAGGTTGGTTACTTCATGCGACGTGTAATGCTTCCCTGTGCTTGGATTGATGAACACCTGCGGGGTGAGATTTGCTGGGACCATTGATAATACGTGGTTCAGCGATTTGGTGCGGGGGAATGGCTTTGGTTTTTTGCCCTTCACAGGTACCAGATTGTCGAACCCGTCAAAGGTCTTCACGAACATGATAAATTTAGCCTCTATATCTTCTTTACGGAAAGCCCGGGCCTCACTTGGTCTGCATCCGGAAAAGATCATAAACCAGAATATGTGCCTGTGTTCTTCCGGTACCTTCTCGATGATGTTGAATATGGTGTTGATCTCCGGCACTCGAATATCTCTTGGTATGATAGACTCGTTACCCTTGAACCCTGGAAAATCTGGGACCCTCGATATATATTCCGGGCAAGCATCTCTCAGCATCCAGAGCAGTGTATCCATGATGTTTCTCTTGCTCTTGAGGCTCAATGCTTTGTTTTTGCCTGTAAGGTTATTCTGCAGCTCCCTCAGTCTGTTCTTGCTTATGTTGAGCAAATAAGCGTTGTTCAGCTGGGGTATCAGGTATCTTTCAATTGCCCACTTCATAACGTCATAATGCCCCGTCCCTACGTTTGGCTTCTTAATTTCAAGCCACTTCCTGGCATAGACATCAAATTGCATGGGGCTCTGTTTTCGGAACTCCTCAGGATGGAAGATGTTATCCTTGATACGGCCTCTGATGATGTGCAGAAGGAAGTCTGCTCTGCTTTTATCGGATGAGCATGAGTGCCATTCGATACCATTAGGTCCCGGTATGGGGATCTGAGTGAATGTGTACCGTTGTTTAGGATTACCCCACCAGACCTCTACCCAATACTCCTCCCTTCCATTCCTTTTCCTATTACAAACCTGCCCTATCTCCATAAATCCCCACCCCCACTCTGAAATAAGAGGTGAACTATAAGGCTGCATGGTGGATCGGGTCAACATTTTCTATCTACGTCCTTAACCGTTCTCAGTGACAACAAAGCACAAACCATTAACGATTCTAGAAAGGTACTTCATCTGAGTTCTTATTGCGTTCACTCATAGCGTCCCAGCAAAATTGCCACAACCTGGCCCATCTTTCAGGGTTTTTGACGAAGAAGAAACTAACCCCATTATGACGGACATGGGTATAATGTCTCAGCGCTCTCTTCATTTTTACTTCGATCTGATCTACTAAAGGCAGGACAGCTTTGCTTGACCAAGGCAGATTTTTCTTATTGATATACCCCCAGCAGCGACCAGTCCATGAAGGCAGATTTGCAGCAGGAACCTTTGACATATACTTTGAAGTGTAGGCGCGATGTTTCCAACTATTATCCAACTGCTTACAATTAACACCGGCATTGAGATGCTTTATATCTCCCGACCCCACTGCCTTGAACCACATTTCATCAAGGTATTTTCTCAATTCTTCATATGGGACATTGAACAAGTATACGTGATAATGAGGTGCGCCCCTCTTTTGCAAATCAAAGCGCCAGAATCCGGCTACAGACGGCCATCTTCTTCGAAGTGCAACTTTGAATCTATGAAATTTTACTTTGCTTTCCTTAGGTGTTCCGAATTCCCCAGGCTCAGTTAAGCCAACCCAAACAGGGGGAACCGTCCAGATGAGCTTATTAAGATCTTTTTTCATCCGTCTTCGTGACTGAGAAGACAGGCCATTGACTTCTTTTCTCTTGCCCCGTACCCTCTCACCCTTCACCTTTTCAGGCCCGATTATATCCACCAGAACTACGGGACAAGAACCATCAGCCTCGGTCAATATTATTGATTCCCTTTTTTCTAGAGGCTGGCTTTGTGTTCTCTTGTGGATAAATTCGACTAGATTTGCTTGAAGATGGATATTTATGAAATTGTTTCTAAAAGTAGTAGAGTCTGTTCTAATATGTGATTTAAACAAGCCCTGGGGGCCTTTGGCCCCCACCGCCGACGTGCATGCTCCCCCGTCCCTCCCTAGGGGTCGCACTTCGTCGTCGGTGTTGTTAGTTGGACTATCGCTAATAAGGTCAGGATCTGAAGAGAAATATATCTCTTGTAATTCATCTAGGCTTTTATTTGTCCGTTTAAGCATGTCATCGGCCCATGCTTTAAATCTGGATATTTTAAGTTTTCGTTCGTAATCAGATATGGACATGAAAAAACCTCTCTTGGTTGCATCCCAAAAGAGGTTTGGTTTGACAGATTCAGCGTTATTGCTATACTATGCTGAACCGCTCCAGAGCTTATCCCTACCCGGGTATGTCTTTTAGGATGCGGTTAGAAAGGCCGGGCATGGGCAAACATCCCGGCCTTTCGTCTAACTACTCATCATCTATTTTTAGTATTCCATCCTTAAATCTTATTCTTCCTGCTGCGATTCCTTCTCTTATTGCCTTTGTTAAGTTACGGCCATATTGAAACATGGCTAGGAGACCTATTTTATCAATCATAGCCGCGTCCTCATAACCTGAGGCTATTAAATTCCTTAACAGAGTTGAACGGCTAACATTCATTTTTTTTGCCATCACAACTATCTTCTCGAACAGGTCTGCATCAATTTGGAGAGTTACGGGAACGTATGGTTTTTTCATAATATATCCTTTAGTGATTTTAAGCGCTTTCACTATATACTACATATACAACAAAAGATATTTATTGTCAATTGTCGGTAGACTCCCTTAATTTCAGGTTCTCTCATGGATTGTTAATTGCTGATGTACGCTCCGACCGGCAGGGCACCTACAAGTGACGGCCTTGATTCTGACTTCGGTGCCCGGAACTTGTCAATGAGGATGAGACACTTTCATAACGTATTTAGTGTAGACTTTCCTCGTCCACAAATGGTGTTGGTTTGTTAATCCACACGGCATCGGGCAATGGTAGAGATTTTGGGATGTTGCCCTTAAAGCGCTCCGGATGTTTTTCGAATGCGGCATTAAGAACAGTCTGCCGATCTTTGATAATCTGTTCTGACCGTCCATAATGGACATCCTCCGGGGTGAGAAATCCGATTCCTGAATGGTAATGTTCGGTATTGTACCAGTTGAAGAATTCCTGGGAGAAAGACCTGGAGTCTTCGATACAGCCGAACCTTTCCGGGAATTCCGGCCTGTACTTCATTGTCTTGAACTGAGATTCCGAGTAGGGGTTGTCATTGCTGACATGAGGCCGGGAAAGGCTTTTGGTGATGCTCAGGTCTGCAAGCAGGAACGCTACCGGTTTAGATGTCATGCTGGGACCCCGATCGGAATGGATGCACAGTTGGTCTGCCTGGATCATCTGTTTCTCGCAGGATTGTTCGATCAACTTTTTTGCCAACGACCCGGATTCCCGGGAGGCAACCATCCAGCCGACAACGTATCGGCTGAAGATATCGAGGATAACGTAAAGGTAAAAGTAGGTCCATTTGGCCGGTCCTTTGAGTTTCGTTATATCCCAGGACCAGATCTGGTTAGATCCTTGTGCGAGGAGTTCCGGTTTGGTGTATACAGGATGCCTGAGCTGGTTTCTTCTTTCCATGACTTCCTTGTGTGCTTCCAGAATCCGGTACATGGTCCTGACTGAACACAGATACTTGCCGTCATCCAGAAGGGAAGCATACACCTCCTGGGGCGCCTTATCGATGAAACGTTCCTCATGAAGCGCACCAAGAACCCGCTGCTGCTCTTCCATGGACAAGGACAGAGGTGGCAACGCACGGACAGATCCAGGCTTCTCGTTATCAAAAAGATTCTTCCAACGATAAAACCCGGCACGGGAAACCGTCAGTGCATGACAAGCCCGCTTGATACCTACATCCATGGCAAGAGAAGTTGTTATTTTCATGAGATCTCCCCTTCCTCCGGATCCAGGTGTGATTGAAAGAGCGCCGCAATTTTTTTTTGAGCCTCGATGATGAGCCCGGCTTTTCTCAGCTGTGAACGCAGCTTCAAGTTCTCTTTTTCCTGCTCTGCTATTCGGCGGGCATACGGGTTTGGCTTCCTGGCTTTGGGACCTCTTTTCTTTGAGGAAAGGGCATCCAATGTCCCCTTTTCCACCTGCTTGCGCCACGTGGTCAGGTTGGAGTAATACAGGCCCTCCCTGCGTAAAAGGGCGCCAACTTGGCGCTGATCTCCACAGCCCTGTGCTTCCCTGAGGATACGGAGCTTATATTCCGCTGTAAATCTCCTTCGGGTCGCCTTCTCCGAAACCTCCGGATCTGGAACAACAGCGATGCCCCTGGATCTGTGAGGGGCCAAAGATGAGGAAATTCCAGTCGCCCTACGGGCTCCTTCCATTTCCTCATCTTTAAGATCAGAACCGCTAATCATGTCTTCTTTCTTTTCCAAGTATATTTTCCCTTCCCGCCCTACACTAAACTATTGGGGGGAAAGTGTCTCACTCTCATTGGCACAGAGGGGCCTACCTGCCTGGTCTTCGCTTATGTTTGTTCGATATGAGAGTATATTTTGAATTGAGATCTACACATTTAGCTGACGAGCGATGAAATATTTATCTAGCTGTAAGCCGTCCGTTGTAGCTGCAGTTAGTTACTCATCTATCTTGAATTCAATATATTATATTTCAGGGAAATTAGGTCTAGGTATTTCATTCCAGCTGACAGATTGTTCATCACCATTATTATCTTTCACATGGAGATTTTCTACTTTACGAGCAAATAACCAAGGGTTGTGACCACAAGTTATTTGGCCCAACCAATTTGTTCCATTGATACGTCCAAATTTAGCAGGATATGGGTTTTTCTTGGGATTGCTTGCATAAGCAATACGTTCTGAAAATGAACATTCTGAATTGACATATATAAACTCAACATATTCACGGACTCTCTCTGCAGACCATCTAGGATTAAGTATTGCAGATATTATTTTATCTGGCTTAGCATGATCTCCTATCCAGTCCCATGTAACCAACCATGCTTTTGTACCTTTTTTCTTACCCATTGAATAAATTCCTCCCTATGTAGATAGTATGCCCAACATGCTGATCAGCGGCGACTCTTCGCTGTCCGGTGGTTTAGCTGGTTAGAGGTTGTTTTAAAATACAGCTGATTGAAGCTTAATATAAGTTCTGCTATCAGTTGTGGCAAGAAGTTTCCGACCATCTTTAAACTTGGCCACGAATGTGACTTCCTTTTTCCCCTCTGTGCCAATGAGAGTGAGACACTTTCCCCCCAATAGTTTAGTGTAGGGCGGGAAGGGAAAATATACTTGGAAAAGAAAGAAGACATGATTAGCGGTTCTGATCTTAAAGATGAGGAAATGGAAGGAGCCCGTAGGGCGACTGGAATTTCCTCATCTTTGGCCCCTCACAGATCCAGGGGCATCGCTGTTGTTCCAGATCCGGAGGTTTCGGAGAAGGCGACCCGAAGGAGATTTACAGCGGAATATAAGCTCCGTATCCTCAGGGAAGCACAGGGCTGTGGAGATCAGCGCCAAGTTGGCGCCCTTTTACGCAGGGAGGGCCTGTATTACTCCAACCTGACCACGTGGCGCAAGCAGGTGGAAAAGGGGACATTGGATGCCCTTTCCTCAAAGAAAAGAGGTCCCAAAGCCAGGAAGCCAAACCCGTATGCCCGCCGAATAGCAGAGCAGGAAAAAGAGAACTTGAAGCTGCGTTCACAGCTGAGAAAAGCCGGGCTCATCATCGAGGCTCAAAAAAAAATTGCGGCGCTCTTTCAATCACACCTGGATCCGGAGGAAGGGGAGATCTCATGAAAATAACAACTTCTCTTGCCATGGATGTAGGTATCAAGCGGGCTTGTCATGCACTGACGGTTTCCCGTGCCGGGTTTTATCGTTGGAAGAATCTTTTTGATAACGAGAAGCCTGGATCTGTCCGTGCGTTGCCACCTCTGTCCTTGTCCATGGAAGAGCAGCAGCGGGTTCTTGGTGCGCTTCATGAGGAACGTTTCATCGATAAGGCGCCCCAGGAGGTGTATGCTTCCCTTCTGGATGACGGCAAGTATCTGTGTTCAGTCAGGACCATGTACCGGATTCTGGAAGCACACAAGGAAGTCATGGAAAGAAGAAACCAGCTCAGGCATCCTGTATACACCAAACCGGAACTCCTCGCACAAGGATCTAACCAGATCTGGTCCTGGGATATAACGAAACTCAAAGGACCGGCCAAATGGACCTACTTTTACCTTTACGTTATCCTCGATATCTTCAGCCGATACGTTGTCGGCTGGATGGTTGCCTCCCGGGAATCCGGGTCGTTGGCAAAAAAGTTGATCGAACAATCCTGCGAGAAACAGATGATCCAGGCAGACCAACTGTGCATCCATTCCGATCGGGGTCCCAGCATGACATCTAAACCGGTAGCGTTCCTGCTTGCAGACCTGAGCATCACCAAAAGCCTTTCCCGGCCTCATGTCAGCAATGACAACCCCTACTCGGAATCTCAGTTCAAGACAATGAAGTACAGGCCGGAATTCCCGGAAAGGTTCGGCTGTATCGAAGACTCCAGGTCTTTCTCCCAGGAATTCTTCAACTGGTACAATACCGAACATTACCATTCAGGAATCGGATTTCTCACCCCGGAGGATGTCCATTATGGACGGTCAGAACAGATTATCAAAGATCGGCAGACTGTTCTTAATGCCGCATTCGAAAAACATCCGGAGCGCTTTAAGGGCAACATCCCAAAATCTCTACCATTGCCCGATGCCGTGTGGATTAACAAACCAACACCATTTGTGGACGAGGAAAGTCTACACTAAATACGTTATGAAAGTGTCTCATCCTCATTGACAAGTTCCGTTCTTTCCTCCAAGCAACAGGCCTGCCAATAGACCGACTGGTCCTAGAACTAATGCTACAGCAGCTCCCCAGCCAATGGTGCCCCCAATCTTTTTGACGCTTTCTTCACTTGCTAGCTCTACGGTTTCCAATTGAGTAATCGAGATTGTTTCGCCAATCCAGGAGTGTGTTTTAGTCTTCAAGGTGAGTGAGCCAAAACTAAATTGACCTTCACCCTTCAAGAAATCGCCAGCATGAACCGTTACTTTTGCCATAATTATCCGCCCCTTTCCCTCTGTGCCAATGAGAGTGAGACACTTTCCCCCCAATAGTTTAGTGTAGGGCGGGAAGGGAAAATATACTTGGAAAAGAAAGAAGACATGATTAGCGGTTCTGATCTTAAAGATGAGGAAATGGAAGGAGCCCGTAGGGCGACTGGAATTTCCTCATCTTTGGCCCCTCACAGATCCAGGGGCATCGCTGTTGTTCCAGATCCGGAGGTTTCGGAGAAGGCGACCCGAAGGAGATTTACAGCGGAATATAAGCTCCGTATCCTCAGGGAAGCACAGGGCTGTGGAGATCAGCGCCAAGTTGGCGCCCTTTTACGCAGGGAGGGCCTGTATTACTCCAACCTGACCACGTGGCGCAAGCAGGTGGAAAAGGGGACATTGGATGCCCTTTCCTCAAAGAAAAGAGGTTCCAAAGCCAGGAAGCCAAACCCGTATGCCCGCCGAATAGCAGAGCAGGAAAAAGAGAACTTGAAGCTGCGTTCACAGCTGAGAAAAGCCGGGCTCATCATCGAGGCTCAAAAAAAAATTGCGGCGCTCTTTCAATCACACCTGGATCCGGAGGAAGGGGAGATCTCATGAAAATAACAACTTCTCTTGCCATGGATGTAGGTATCAAGCGGGCTTGTCATGCACTGACGGTTTCCCGTGCCGGGTTTTATCGTTGGAAGAATCTTTTTGATAACGAGAAGCCTGGATCTGTCCGTGCGTTGCCACCTCTGTCCTTGTCCATGGAAGAGCAGCAGCGGGTTCTTGGTGCGCTTCATGAGGAACGTTTCATCGATAAGGCGCCCCAGGAGGTGTATGCTTCCCTTCTGGATGACGGCAAGTATCTGTGTTCAGTCAGGACCATGTACCGGATTCTGGAAGCACACAAGGAAGTCATGGAAAGAAGAAACCAGCTCAGGCATCCTGTATACACCAAACCGGAACTCCTCGCACAAGGATCTAACCAGATCTGGTCCTGGGATATAACGAAACTCAAAGGACCGGCCAAATGGACCTACTTTTACCTTTACGTTATCCTCGATATCTTCAGCCGATACGTTGTCGGCTGGATGGTTGCCTCCCGGGAATCCGGGTCGTTGGCAAAAAAGTTGATCGAACAATCCTGCGAGAAACAGATGATCCAGGCAGACCAACTGTGCATCCATTCCGATCGGGGTCCCAGCATGACATCTAAACCGGTAGCGTTCCTGCTTGCAGACCTGAGCATCACCAAAAGCCTTTCCCGGCCTCATGTCAGCAATGACAACCCCTACTCGGAATCTCAGTTCAAGACAATGAAGTACAGGCCGGAATTCCCGGAAAGGTTCGGCTGTATCGAAGACTCCAGGTCTTTCTCCCAGGAATTCTTCAACTGGTACAATACCGAACATTACCATTCAGGAATCGGATTTCTCACCCCGGAGGATGTCCATTATGGACGGTCAGAACAGATTATCAAAGATCGGCAGACTGTTCTTAATGCCGCATTCGAAAAACATCCGGAGCGCTTTAAGGGCAACATCCCAAAATCTCTACCATTGCCCGATGCCGTGTGGATTAACAAACCAACACCATTTGTGGACGAGGAAAGTCTACACTAAATACGTTATGAAAGTGTCTCATCCTCATTGACAAGTTCCGTTTAGCCTCAACAGTTGGACTAAGTTGTTAAGTTTCAACATCTGCCAATTTTGACTTAAAAGTCTTTAATATTTCTGATGCAAGAATCTCAGCTTTTTTTAAATCATCATATGCATGAGACAGATCTCTATTTTTCTCAACTAAAGTTTTGTTCCCAATGATCAATCTCTTGCTGGTAAACTCTTCAAATTTAACGATTAATTCTTGATCTCCGTAAACCTTAATTTTTGCTGATATTGCTGACAAGTTTTTAATGTGGTCACTAGATGAACCTTCGAAAGGGCTATGTTCCTTATCAAATCCCTTACCATATATAATTTGTATCAAAGATAATTCGGCTTCCAAAAATTCTATAATAGGGTCAATTAGATTTTGTTTTTCAAATTCAAGTGATCGCTCTAGTTTTCTGAGTTTTACTTGGTTACTCCATTCACTCTTCTTTAAAACCCAATTAAATATGGAAGTTATTACTACTCCAGCTATAGTACCAAATACAGCAATAATTGCCGCGCCAAATTTATCTAAGAAATGAGCAAGATCCATATATCTCCAATCACTCCTAGAAACTTAACCATTACTATACCGACCAACAAATTACCTCTCCATTCTCATTGAATGTTATTATTGCATTCGTGATGCGGGATTACACAAGTGTAATTATTTTATTTTATATCATAAGATATGTACTAAATCAATATATGGTTGAGATTTCTGCTATAAATCTCGGAACACTTTTTATTAGATCAAACATCGATTTCGTAGTTAGATCTTCAGTCGTTTAGATCCATTTGCCAACAAATTGCCAACGGTAAAATATTCAATAATATCAAGCATCATTACCTTAAAAAGCCTTAAATAGT
>CAWKAM010000016.1:0-26538 GCA_963847605.1 uncultured delta proteobacterium
AATCTGGCTCAGATCCATGCAAATCGTCATATCGGGTCGGGAAGAAGGGGGTTAGAGACGATTTTCTAATACCGATGATTCCTATGATTTCATCACGGTTTTGAGATAAATGGAAACTGAAGATCTTGGATTGAAACGTATGCAACAAAGCACATCATGTCAAAGCGTGGCCCCTGGTACGTTATCATCAGTTTCTCAGGTCTTGTGAAACCGCTCATTTATCGAAGAGATCTTCACTTTCCAAACTTCCTAGGATTCTACTAAAGAAACACCTGCACAGGCAGGGTTGATTTCCTGGCATAATACCCTACTAATTGATGCATCAAAGGGGGAATTCATGAAAGACGGAGACAGGAAGAAGATTGAAGAGATCATGGCGGGAATGCAATGCCCTAAGAACTTTAAGTGTTCAGAAGGAGGCTTCGAGCATTTGTGCAAGGCAACAGATTTTGGACTGGAGAACTATCTCAACTGCCTTGAGAAGAATCCTGCTAATTGTTCCTTTGCTCTGTCATTCGGGTTAAGGCATTTTTGTCAATGCCCGTTGAGAGTCTACCTCGCCAAGAAACTCAAAAAATAATGCTTATTCAATTAATCGTGAATCTTATCTTGAGATCTTCAGTATGTTTTCCAAAGTGGTTGTAGCGTTCGTGAAACCCACCAGTTCTCTGTCATTCCGCAATTACGGCAAATACCCTCTTTGATAATGTCATCAAGGCCGCCGGGAGAGATCTTTTCCCCACTAAGAGTCATTTTCATGTTGCAAGATCCATCGCTCAACTTCGGCAAGATGTCTCGCTACGCCCGATATGACAGGACATTGTAGTCAAGGAGAGTACCCCTTGAATTCCGATGAATACACATCGGCGCACCGGATAATCCTTACCGGCGGCTGGAAGTGATATCATCGGGTGACAAGGACAGACAAGGGTAAGGCCGGCGCCCTTCGCCCATGCCACCCTACCGCGCAGTCTCAATATCCTATCAATATCTATCTATCGATTTTCTACCCAGCTCCTTTTAAAGCACTATTACTGAGTTTTCAGTATTGCCGAGCGGAGAAGGAACATACTTATCTGCATCCCAGTCATTCTCCCATTTGGCGGCATCAATAAGATACCGGTACTGATACTCATGACCCGGGTCAAGATCCAATGTGACACTAAAAGAGCCGTCTCTCTGCTTCTTCATGGGGGTAGCATGAGTATCCCAATTATTAAAATCACCGACGAGATGCACATCTTTTGCAGAGGTCGCCGCCTCTTTCGGTAAATGGAAAGTAACCTTGCACTCCGGCCTCGCTTTTTTGAACTGTTTCTTAATACTCATTGCCTGTCTCCTTTTTGACTTTTTGATATCAATGATGACCTGCTTTCATAAGGCGAATCCTTTGTTATGATGTTTCTTTCCACCCTGATACCCTTCTAGTGCGATATTCATCATAATCAGGCACCAGGCGATCATATTCACCGTCCATTAAGGGAGAAGATATCATGAAATCAGCAGAGGCCCGGTTGCAGGCAATGGGTATGTTCCATACTACTGCCATCCGCAGGAGGGCCTTTACATCAGGATCATGGGGCTGCGGCTCGAGCGGGTCCCAGAAAAAGATGAGGAAATCAATCTCTGCATCTGCGATCTTGGCACCTATCTGCTGATCACCGCCTAATGGCCCACTTTGGAGTATTGTCACCTTGAAGCCAAATTCCCGTTCCAGTATCTTGCCAGTGGTGCCTGTGGCATATATCTTATGGTGCGCCAAGAGAGTTCGGTTAAATTTCGCCCACTCCACAAGGTCCTCTTTCTTGTTGTCGTGCGCCACCAGGGCGATCTTCTTATCATGTTCCATAGCGATTTTTTTATGCTCCATACGCATTTATGCTCCTTTCTATTTAGTAGAGAAAAGACCTTGAGAGAGTGACGAACTCTTTGATGGGTAATCAAGGAATAATTCATACTCGCACACTACGGCTTTAATAAGCAACAAGAGAATGTTTGGTAGATATTCAGGGCGCTGTATGAAGTTGCCCGAGCACCTCCACCCTCCTTCTCCAGTGCCCATGCCGAATTGTGATTCGGGACATCCATGTCCCTCACCCTGAAAGGCGCACGTAAAGTGCGTCCAATTCGGCTATCCTTGCCGAATTGTATTGTATTCCGCTGTGGAAGGGGTATCGTATCTAGAGCTGAAAGGGAGGAAATCATGGAACGTATTGTCGAGCAACAGGCTAATATCGATCGCACGCGGAGGAGGATCTTCACTCTGCTTACCCAGTGTATCGCGGACATCCGAAAGACCGTCACAGCATCGGGGCTTGAATTGCTGGATGTCGGTGTCGGCGTAGAGAGGCACCAGACAACCGCGGATTCATACATCGTTGATTTGAAATTGTGTGTATAAAAACCTTTTTAAGAAAATTCCATACAGGGAGCCACAGAGGCTCCCTTCTTTTTTATTCTATCGATAATGAATCATATCAGCCTTTACAAATAAATCGATCCGGAGGGTGAACCCGACAGCTCGTGATCAATTCTCCGGCCTCAAATCTCGGGTCGACCCGACCTTGAAATTTTTCAAAAATTTTACCTTCATATATCTGAACGTAGTGTATACAGATGTTCATGCTGACCGATAAATTCATGGCAGCCTGGGCACTCACGACAACCGCCCTGTATACCGTCATACTCGGGATCCTGGTTATCGTCATCTCATTCTTCAGCAAAACAGGCAGAATCCCATACAAGTTCGCGAGGATGTGGTCCTGGCTTGTCGTGAAGACGAACCGGGTAAAGGTCCGTATAGAGGGGAGAGAAAATCTCCGGGCTCACTGCTCATACATCTTCATGTCCAACCATGCGAGCAATCTCGACCCGCCGGTGATTGCATATACCCTGGAACATACGCTGCGGTTCGTGGCGAAGAAATCTCTTACCAGGATCCCCGTGTTCGGCACCGCCATCCGGTTTGCAAGGATGATCGTCATAGACCGGGATGATGCACAAGGCGCAAGGGAGGCCATAAACCGTGCCGTGCGTGATCTCAACGGCGGCATCAGCGCCTTTTTTTTCGCCGAGGGCACGAGAAGCCTCGACGGCAGGCTGCAGAAGTTCAAGAAAGGCGGTGTGATGCTCGCAATGAAAACAAAACTCCCGATCGTGCCAATAACGATCATCGGCAGCTACGAGCTGCTGCCGAAAAACGCCATCCGGATAAAACCCGGCGTGGTCAGGGTCATCATCAGCGACCCGATCGACACGAAAGCTTATACGGAGGACGACAGGGATGTCCTCCTCGAACGGGTGCGATCCATCATCAGCGCAAACCTCGAAAAATACGGCAACGCATGAAGGCCTCAAAGGGCCGATGGACGTCTTTATTTATCAGCTCGTTCTGAGCGACTCCACGATGTTCATGCGCGAGGCGCGCAGTGCCGGCAGCACACCGCCTGCAAGGCCCATGATCACTGCGAAGGCAACCGACTCTGCAATGATGGAGGGTGTGAGGGCGAACTTGAAGGCAAGCTCGGAAAAGGTCTGGAAGTTCAAGGTAGAGATGGTGATGAGCTGCATGAACGAGGCAAAGAAGAGCCCGATGCCCCCGCCGATGATGCCTAAAAAGAGCGACTCCATGAGGAAGCTCAGCAAAATGGCCCTGCGCTGGAACCCTAAGGCCCGTAATGTCCCGATCTCTCCGGTGCGGTTCGCAACCGCGGCATACATGGTGATCATGGCGCCGATGACGGCGCCGAGTGAAAAGATCACGGTCAGCGAGACACCGAGGATCTTCAAAAACTTAGCCATCATCTCGGACTGATCGAGGTAGAACTTGGTCTCACACTTTGCCTGGAGGCTCAGGCGCGGGTCACCTTCGATGAGGGCCTTGGCAGCTTCGAATTTGTCCACATCGGCAAGTTTGAAGATGATGGAAGAGTACACCGGCCTCCTGAAGGCCTGCATGACCTGGTTCGCATCCGCCCAGATCTCTGAGCTGAAGGCCGTGTTGCCTGCATCCATGATACCGACGATCCTCCAGCTCATCAGGCCGCATCGTAGGTATGAGCCGACAATGAGCCCGCTGAACCGCGTGGAAAGGCTTGACCCCACGACCATCTCGGCAAGGCCGGGGCGCGGCATGCGCCCCTGGACGAGCCTGACCTGGGGCCTAAGTTGAAGTGAATCATCGCCGATCCCCCTGATGGTGACGTTCGACGAACCGCCCTGTTTCTTGGGGAGTGTGATGAGGATGACCACTTCCTTCGCCACTAACGGGTCGCCCGCCTTATCCGTCGCGATCTGCGGCAATGTCTCCAAAACCAAGGCCTTGTCCCGCTCTATGCCGCTGTCCACCTCACTGGTGGAGCCTTTACGCAGCACGACCACATTGTCGTAGGAACCTGTCGCCACCAACGTCTTCTGCAGGCCTTCGGCTAGCATCAATATGGTGGCAAAGACAAAGACCACAAGCGCCATGCCCGAGGCGGTCAGGAAGGTGGTGAGCCGCCTGGTCCAGAGGTTGCGGAAGCTGTAGGATAAGGGCACCGCCATCTAGCCGATCCTCCGTAAGCCGTCTGCAATACGGATGCGCACAGCCTGCCTGATGGGGATGACGGCGGCGGCAACGCCTACGATAGCCGCCACGCCGAGATCAAAAAGGACCGTAGATGACTTTACATAGAACACCGGGAAGTAGGTGCCGAGGGCAGTGCTGAAATAATGTGCCACGGGAAAAGTGAACACAATGCCGAGCAGGCTTCCCAAAAAAGAGATTACAAAGGCCTCACCCATGATGAGGGTTGCTATGTTAAGGCCCGAGTAGCCAAGGGTCTTGAGAACCGCATACTCGCCTATCCTCTCCCTGGTGGTCATTATCATCATCCTGGCCGTGGTGGCCAACACCATGGCCATGACCACCAGGGAGAGGATAGGCGAGTATGCGGTTCTCAAGACCCTTGGCTACTCGGGCCTTAACATAGCAACCCTCATCATGGGTGAGGCCTTTGTAATCTCTTTTTTGGGAAGCCTGCTCGGCATTGTGTTCACTTTTCCCGTGGCACATTATTTCAGCACTGCCCTCGGCACCTACTTCCCGGTGTTCTATGTAAAGTCATCTACGGTCCTTTTTGATCTCGGCGTGGCGGCTATCGTAGGCGTTGCCGCCGCCGTCATCCCCATCAGGCAGGCTGTGCGCATCCGTATTGCAGACGGCTTACGGAGGATCGGCTAGATGGCGGTGCCCTTATCCTACAGCTTCCGCAACCTCTGGACCAGGCGGCTCACCACCTTCCTGACCGCCTCGGGCATGGCGCTTGTGGTCTTTGTCTTTGCCACCATATTGATGCTAGCCGAAGGCCTGCAGAAGACGTTGGTGGCGACAGGTTCCTACGACAATGTGGTCGTGCTGCGTAAAGGCTCCACCAGTGAGGTGGACAGCGGCATAGAGCGGGACAAGGCCTTGGTTTTGGAGACATTGCCGCAGATCGCGACGGATAAGGCGGGCGACCCGTTAGTGGCGAAGGAAGTGGTCATCCTCATCACACTCCCCAAGAAACAGGGCGGTTCGTCGAACGTCACCATCAGGGGGATCGGCGATGATTCACTTCAACTTAGGCCCCAGGTCAGGCTCGTCCAGGGGCGCATGCCGCGCCCCGGCCTTGCCGAGATGGTCGTGGGGTCAAGCCTTTCCACGCGGTTCAGCGGGCTCATTGTCGGCTCATACCTACGATGCGGCCTGATGAGCTGGAGGATCGTCGGTATCATGGATGCAGGCAACACGGCCTTCAGCTCAGAGATCTGGGCGGATGCGAACCAGGTCATGCAGGCCTTCAGGAGGCCGGTGTACTCTTCCATCATCTTCAAACTTGCCGATGTGGACAAATTCGACGCTGCCAAGGCCCTCATCGAAGGTGACCCGCGCCTGAGCCTCCAGGCAAAGTGTGAGACCAAGTTCTACCTCGATCAGTCCGAGATGATGGCTAAGTTTTTGAAGATCCTCGGTGTCTCGCTGACCGTGATATTTTCACTCGGCGCCGTCATCGGAGCCATGATCACCATGTATGCCGCGGTTGCGAACCGCACCGGAGAGATCGGGACATTACGGGCCTTAGGGTTCCAGCGCAGGGCCATTTTGCTGAGCTTCCTCATGGAGTCGCTCTTCTTAGGCATCATCGGCGGGGGCATCGGGCTCTTCTTTGCCTCGTTCATGCAGCTCATCACCATCTCTACCTTGAACTTCCAGACCTTTTCCGAGCTTGCCTTCAAGTTCGCCCTCACAGCCTGCCATCATTGCAGAGTCGTTTGCCTTCGCAGTGATCATGGGCCTTGCAGGCGGCGTGCTGCCGGCACTGCGCGCCTCGCGCATGAACATCGTGGAGTCGCTCAGAACGAGCTGATAAATAAAGACGTCCATCGGCCCTTTGAGGCCTTCATGCGTTGCCGTATTTTTCGAGGTTTGCGCTGATGATGGATCGCACCCGTTCGAGGAGGACATCCCTGTCGTCCTCCGTATAAGCTTTCGTGTCGATCGGGTCGCTGATGATGACCCTGACCACGCCGGGTTTTATCCGGATGGCGTTTTTCGGCAGCAGCTCGTAGCTGCCGATGATCGTTATTGGCACGATCGGGAGTTTTGTTTTCATTGCGAGCATCACACCGCCTTTCTTGAACTTCTGCAGCCTGCCGTCGAGGCTTCTCGTGCCCTCGGCGAAAAAAAAGGCGCTGATGCCGCCGTTGAGATCACGCACGGCACGGTTTATGGCCTCCCTTGCGCCTTGTGCATCATCCCGGTCTATGACGATCATCCTTGCAAACCGGATGGCGGTGCCGAACACGGGGATCCTGGTAAGAGATTTCTTCGCCACGAACCGCAGCGTATGTTCCAGGGTATATGCAATCACCGGCGGGTCGAGATTGCTCGCATGGTTGGACATGAAGATGTATGAGCAGTGAGCCCGGAGATTTTCTCTCCCCTCTATACGGACCTTTACCCGGTTCGTCTTCACGACAAGCCAGGACCACATCCTCGCGAACTTGTATGGGATTCTGCCTGTTTTGCTGAAGAATGAGATGACGATAACCAGGATCCCGAGTATGACGGTATACAGGGCGGTTGTCGTGAGTGCCCAGGCTGCCATGAATTTATCGGTCAGCATGAACATCTGTATACACTACGTTCAGATATATGAAGGTAAAATTTTTGAAAAATTTCAAGGTCGGGTCGACCCGAGATTTGAGGCCGGAGAATTGATCACGAGCTGTCGGGTTCACCCTCCGGATCGATTTATTTGTAAAGGCTGATATGATTCATTATCGATAGAATAAAAAAGAAGGGAGCCTCTGTGGCTCCCTGTATGGAATTTTCTTAAAAAGGTTTTTATACACACAATTTCAAATCAACGATGTATGAATCCGCGGTTGTCTGGTGCCTCTCTACGCCGACACCGACATCCAGCAATTCAAGCCCCGATGCTGTGACGGTCTTTCGGATGTCCGCGATACACTGGGTAAGCAGAGTGAAGATCCTCCTCCGCGTGCGATCGATATTAGCCTGTTGCTCGACAATACGTTCCATGATTTCCTCCCTTTCAGCTCTAGACACGATACCCCTTCCACAGCGGAATACAATACAATTCGGCAAGGATAGCCGAATTGGACGCACTTTACGTGCGCCTTTCAGGGTGAGGGACATGGATGTCCCGAATCACAATTCGGCATGGGCACTGGAGAAGGAGGGTGGAGGTGCTCGGGCAACTTCATACAGCGCCCTGAATATCTACCAAACATTCTCTTGTTGCTTATTAAAGCCGTAGTGTGCGAGTATGAATTATTCCTTGATTACCCATCAAAGAGTTCGTCACTCTCTCAAGGTCTTTTCTCTACTAAATAGAAAGGAGCATAAATGCGTATGGAGCATAAAAAAATCGCTATGGAACATGATAAGAAGATCGCCCTGGTGGCGCACGACAACAAGAAAGAGGACCTTGTGGAGTGGGCGAAATTTAACCGAACTCTCTTGGCGCACCATAAGATATATGCCACAGGCACCACTGGCAAGATACTGGAACGGGAATTTGGCTTCAAGGTGACAATACTCCAAAGTGGGCCATTAGGCGGTGATCAGCAGATAGGTGCCAAGATCGCAGATGGAGAGATCGATTTCCTCATCTTTTTCTGGGACCCGCTCGAGCCGCAGCCCCATGATCCCGATGTAAAGGCCCTCCTGCGGATGGCAGTAGTATGGAACATACCCATTGCCTGCAACCGGGCCTCTGCTGATTTCATGATATCTTCTCCCTTAATGGACGGAGAATATGATCGTCTGGTGCCTGATTATGAGGAATATCGCACTAGAAGGGTATCAGGGTGGAAAGAAACATCATAACAAAGGATTCGCCTTATGAAAGCAGGTCATCATTGATATCAAAAAGTCAAAAAGGAGACAGGCAATGAGTATTAAGAAACAGTTCAAAAAAGCGAGGCAGGAGTGCAAGGTTACTTTCCATTTACCGAAAGAGGCGGCGGCCTCTGCAAGAGATGTGCATCTCGTCGGTGATTTTAATAATTGGGATACTCATGCTACCCCCATGAAGAAGCAGAGAGACGGCTCTTTTAGTCTCACATTGGATCTTGAGCCGGGCCATGAGTATCAGTACCGGTATCTTATTGATGCCGCCAAATGGGAGAATGACTGGGATGCAGATAAGTATGTTCCTTCTCCGCTCGGCAATACTGAAAACTCAGTAATAGTGCTTTAAAAGGAGCTGGGTAGAAAATCGATAGATAGATATTGATAGGATATTGAGACTGCGCGGTAGGGTGGCATGGGCGAAGGGCGCCGGCCTTACCCTTGTCTGTCCTTGTCACCCGATGATATCACTTCCAGCCGCCGGTAAGGATTATCCGGTGCGCCGATGTGTATTCATCGGAATTCAAGGGGTACTCTCCTTGACTACAATGTCCTGTCATATCGGGCGTAGCGAGACATCTTGCCGAAGTTGAGCGATGGATCTTGCAACATGAAAATGACTCTTAGTGGGGAAAAGATCTCTCCCGGCGGCCTTGATGACATTATCAAAGAGGGTATTTGCCGTAATTGCGGAATGACAGAGAACTGGTGGGTTTCACGAACGCTACAACCACTTTGGAAAACATACTGAAGATCTCAAGATAAGATTCACGATTAATTCAGAAAATGAAACTGATAATTAAATTACGTCCTTTAAAGGCAAGGTTCTTATTATCATCCAAAAAGAATGTGAATTTAAGTCTATTTTTATGTACTCGATCATAAAATGACACTATGCATATGATTGAATAAGCATTATTTTTTGAGTTTCTTGGCGAGGTAGACTCTCAACGGGCATTGACAAAAATGCCTTAACCCGAATGACAGAGCAAAGGAACAATTAGCAGGATTCTTCTCAAGGCAGTTGAGATAGTTCTCCAGTCCAAAATCTGTTGCCTTGCACAAATGCTCGAAGCCTCCTTCTGAACACTTAAAGTTCTTAGGGCATTGCATTCCCGCCATGATCTCTTCAATCTTCTTCCTGTCTCCGTCTTTCATGAATTCCCCCTTTGATGCATCAATTAGTAGGGTATTATGCCAGGAAATCAACCCTGCCTGTGCAGGTGTTTCTTTAGTAGAATCCTAGGAAGTTTGGAAAGTGAAGATCTCTTCGATAAATGAGCGGTTTCACAAGACCTGAGAAACTGATGATAACGTGCCAGGGGCCACGCTTTGACATGATGTGCTTTGTTGCATACGTTTCAATCCAAGATCTTCAGTTTCCATTTATCTCAAAACCGTGATGAAATCATAGGAATCATCGGTATTAGAAAATCGTCTCTAACCCCCTTCTTCCCGACCCGATATGACGATTTGCATGGATCTGAGCCAGATTTCCAGCGGGGATATCTTTAGGTGTTCACTCCGTCTGAGGGTTGACAGGCTCCGGTTCTGCCTTTCTTTCCCTGATTCCCTTCTGCCGATATTGAACATAGGCATCCCGGAGCGCCACATAGGGATCAAGGGCCGCCTCTTTGAGAGATTCATAATCCCCGATGGCCAGGGATGTGTCGTTCACATCTTCGTATCCCCTGATTCCGAGCGACACATACCAGGGACTTATATACGAGACCGGATTCAGGAAATAATCGCCCGCTTTACCTACGGTATCCCTGGGGCTGGAAGGTCCGAGTATCGGCCAATCGATGTAGAATCCGTGTCCGATCCCCCAGGAAGCAAAGGTCAGACCCATGTCGGTATCCCGTTTCGGGAGATCGAACACCTTGCTTGAAGCGGGATCGAAAAATCCGGCAATACCTATGGTGGTGTTTACGCCGAAGCGGCCTAGTTCGGTGGCTACACCGCGAAGATCCGCCTGAAGCAGGTAGTTGACAAAACGGATCGGAAATTCGAGATTGGAAAAGAAATTCTTCACGCTTATCCGGGCGCCTTCGGGAACAACCGTGCCGTACCCGTGAGCCACGGGTTTGAGCAACCAGAAATAGAACTTATCGTTGAAGAGGTACATGGCCCTGTTGAAGGGCTCCAGCGGATCTGCAATCGTCACCGGCTCTTCTTCCTGAAGGGGCTGTTCCGGCCCGGAAGAGGGGAGAACCGACTGGGACGGTGAGGCTACCTCTTGCTGTCCCAAGGAAGGAGGGCGGTTCACATTATGGGCGCAGCCCACAGCCAGAAAGGCGAAAGACACGGCCAATAAGACGAAAAGCTTCTTGGTACATATAACTCTCATCTCTATTCTATAGGATAAAAATGAAAAAAGAAAAGTCTCACTGCTCCTTCACCTTTTTTCTCAGGATCTCCAGGAGCTGCTCAGGCGAATTTTTTGCCAGGATCTCATTGAACTGGGTACGGTAGTTCAATACGAGACTCACGTTTTCCACAACCACATCGTATACCTTCCAGGTGCCGTCCTTGAGGATCATCCTGTAGGAGATGGAGATTTCCTTTGATGAGGTGACGATCCTGGTCTGGACTTCCACCTGATTTTCCGAGAGAGGGGTTTCTTTAGAATAGACAACCTTCTCATTGGTATAGGAAAGGATCTTGTCGATGTAGGCCTTTTCCAGTACCTGCTCAAAGAGATGAATGAATTCCTTCTGCTGATCGGGATTCAACATGCTCCAGTTACGCCCCAGGGTCCGCCTGGAGAGTTCGACCTCATTGAACATGTCATTATAGATCGACCGCAGTCTCTCTTTCTTGATCTCCTTGGCAGACTCGGGTTTGAGCGCAGGGTCGCGCAGGACATCGAGCACCTTGTTCACCTCTACTCGTACCGTGTCGAGCGGCACGCCGGCGTGCGCCGGAACCGATGCGAGCAAGAGCATCAGAATACTTACGAGAGCGATCTGTCTTTTCACGAATTTACCCCTCCTCATTGTTTTGAATCCTTACTTTTCACCTCGCCGAAGGCAGACTTGCCGATGAGCTCTATGAGATCCACGGGTGGTTGAGTCTCGATGATGCTCCCGCCCGGTTTGAGGAGTGTGCCTGCGCCTCCGGGGTCTATGCTCAAGTAATCATCTCCTATGAGGCCTTCGGTCTTGATGGAGGCGATGGCATCATCATAGATCCTTATGCCATTCCGGATTCTTATTTCCACCACCGCCTTTTGCTGCTGCGGGTCCATGGTGAGTCCTTCGACCCGTCCGATCTCAATGCCCATCATATCCACGGGGTTGCCGACCCTCAGGCCGGACACCGAGGTGAATTGTGCCTTGAGGGGGTAGGAGTTGTCGCTTAAAAAAGATACATGGCCGAGCTTCACGGTCATGTACCCTATGCAGGCAAGTCCGAGAACGACAAAGATCCCGACTGTTGTCTCCATGGCGTACTTTTTCATATGCTTACCCCCCCGGCCGGGCATTGCATCCGGCTGATTTCTTTGAGCTGAGATTCTGCGGAAGCTATGACGGCGTCTATGTCTGCAATGGGTTGGCCCTGGGCAAGCCCGGCCAGGACAGTGAATTCGGCGCACTCCCCCGGCGCAGCTCGCCTGCTGGCCCCCGCCCATATATCTCGAATTCCGTGCTCCTTGAAATCTTCGATGAACTCCTTCAGGATATCCCGTGCCTCATCAAGATCCGAATAGGGAAGCACGGTGACGAATTCATTGGTGTGGTGGCGGGTGGAAAAGCCCCCGATGACGCCGAAGTGTTTGTCGATATACGATCCCATACTCCGTATTGCCTCCTGTGCCGCCTCGTGGCCCAGAATCGAGATGATTGATTCCAGCGAATCCAGAGAAAAAACCGCAACCGTATAGGTCTCTCCAAGCGCCCTGTGCTTCATCTGAGAATGGTAAAGAACCTTGAACTGCCTCTTGGAATGCAGGCCCGACAATTCTTCCTGCAGACCCTCCATGCTGTGGAGGACTTCATCCTTGAAGGGGTGATCGAAATTTTCAAGTTCCTCGGGCGTGCCCTGAAAGACGATTCCGCGGTTATAGAGCGCGAGGATGCGGTTTGAGATAAAGTAGACATCAGGGATCTCGTGGCTCACCAGGACTGCGGTAAACCCGAATTTTCTTTGGTATTGGGCGATCATGCTCAAGATGGCATTTTTTCGCACGGGGTCCTGGCCGGCAGTGGGCTCGTCAAAGAGGATTATCTGGGGATCGGTCACAAGCGCCCGCGCCAGGGCCGCGCGTTTCTGCATGCCGCCTGAGAGTTCCGAAGGGAACTTCTCGGCCGCATCAACGAGTTCCGTCTGTTCGATCCTGGCCATGACCCGTTTGTCGATTTCAGCCTTTTTCAGATTCGTCGTTTCCTTAAGCGGCAGCGCGATATTTTCTCGGACGGTCATGGAGTCGAAGAGCGCATTGTCCTGAAACATGAAACTCATCCGGGCAAGCGAGGCGTCAATCTGCGCCTTTTTCATCTTGGCGATGGGCTCGCCCCGGAAAAGGATCGTCCCCGTATCGGGCTTGAGGAGCCCGATCATGTGCTTGAGGAGCACGGTCTTGCCGCCGCCGCTCAGGCCGATGATGGTCGTGATCTGCCCCTCATAGATCTTCAGATTGATACGCTCAAGGACCGTTATTGCCCCGAAGCGCTTGGTGACGTCTCTGAATTCGATCAGCGGTGTATCCATATATCTCTCTATATCAGGAGTGATGTCACGACATAGTCCGCAACCAGGATCAGCACGCAGGAGGTCACGACGGCCGAAGTGGTGGAAAGGCCGACGGCCTTGGCCCCATGACTGTCGGAGCGCATGTGTGCGAAATAGCCGTGAAAGCAGCAGACCGTAGAGACGATCACTGAAAAGACGAGGGCCTTTATGAAGCCTTCCGTGATATCCTTCATCTCGAGGCTCGCCTGTACCCTGTGAAAATAGGTTCCGGCATTCACGCCCAGCAGCAGCACCCCTGAGATATATCCGCCCATGATGCCGACGAGGTCGAAGACGGCGGTGAGCAGGGGAAAGCCGATGATGGAGGCGGTGATCCTCGGGCTGATGAGGTATGCGAGCGGATCGATACGCATGGTGTGCAGGGCATCGATCTGCTCGGAGATGCGCAGGATGCCGACCTCTGCCGTGATGGCGGAACCCGCCCTGGCCGTAATCATGATGGCCGTGAGGACCGGCCCCAGTTCCCTCAACAGAGACAGCGCCACCAGGGTTCCCACCGCTCCCTGCGCACCGAATTTGACCAATGCGTAGTAGGACTGGAGGCCAAGGACCATGCCGGTGAACAGGCCCACGAGGATGATGATCGCCGTGGACCTCGCCCCGATGTAATAGAGCTGCTGAATTCCCTTGGACAATTGATCGTACCGGAAGATCTTCATCAGGGCAAGAATGAGGAAAATGGCTGAGGCACCCAGATTGTCGATCCAGGCGATCACCGCCTTTCCGACTGCGGCAAACGGCTGCGGCAAAAGCGTGACCGGCTGCAACCCTGCCTCGTTTCCCGGACTGCCACGATCATGTGCGGTGAGCGCCATGGATAGATTCTCCTTAGCATTTAATTAATAGCAATTTTGAATCAGGCAAGATACGGACGAGTAAAAACACCGCCCAATCGGATATAAGAACATTTCCCTAGAGAGGGGAAGAGTTTATCGGCAGCAGCCGGGAAGACGTGCAGCAACAAATCGAAGTTGACACACGAGCGTCCCCCTTTCTATAGTCTTACATACCATGGAGCGCATTTCTCTTGTTGGTATTGTCATGACATGCGAAGGTGCTCGATTACCCATCTGTCAGGGAGGGACATGGCGAACTTAAGCCTCACAGAATGGCTGGCACGCCTTGAAAACGACCGGCGGTTCAGGGAGAATGCAACATCCATCACGCACATCCCTGCATCCGAAGGGAGCTTTGCTGCGTATCCTGAATGGGTGAACCCCGGCCTGCGATCAATACTTGCCAAGCGAGGCATTGCACAGCTCTACAGCCATCAGGCCCATGCCATCGACCTTGTACGTAACGGCAGAGACGTGGTCCTCGTCACGCCAACGGCGAGCGGCAAGACCCTGTGCTACAACATCCCGGTGCTCCAGAAGATCCTGGAAGAACCCGAGACCAGGGCCGTCTATCTCTTTCCCACCAAGGCCCTGGCCCAGGACCAGATGAACGAGGTGCACGGCCTCATCGGCGAGCTCAAGGCCGACATCAAAACCTTCACCTATGACGGAGACACGCCGGATGACGCGCGTCAGGCCATCCGCAAGCAGGGCCATGTGGTGGTCACCAACCCCGACATGCTCCACACCGGCATCCTGCCCCACCACACCAAGTGGCAGAAGCTCTTTGCCAACCTGAAATACGTGGTGGTGGACGAGCTGCACGTCTACCGCGGGGTGTTCGGAAGCCACCTCACCAACGTGTTCCGGCGTCTGAAGAGGGTCTGCCGCTTCTACGGCACCGACCCGGTGTTCATCTGCTGCACCGCTACGGTTGCCAACCCCAAGGAGCACGCAGAAAACCTCCTGGAGCGTGAGGTGGCGCTTATCGATGAGAGCGGGGCACCCAGGGCTGCCAAGACCTTCATCCTCTACAATCCGCCCATCGTAAACCGGGAGCTCGGCATCCGCCAGTCGGCCCTGACCCCAGCCCGCAAGATGGCAGGCGACCTCATCGGTAACAAGATCCAGACCATCGTATTCACCACGAGCAGGCTCAACGTGGAGGTGCTCACCAAGTACCTCAAGGATACCTTCAGGGGAAAGATCCCCGGCGATGACCACTACGTGACGGGCTACCGGGGAGGCTACCTGCCCGGGCTCAGGCGCGATATTGAAAAGGGCTTGAGGGACCGCAGCGTCATGGGCGTGGTGAGCACGAACGCCCTGGAGCTGGGCATCGACATCGGCGACCTGGAGGCCTGCATCATGGCCGGCTACCCCGGTTCCATCGCCAGCACCTGGCAGCAGGCGGGCAGGGCGGGCCGCAGGGCGGGACACAGCCTTGCCGTCCTTATTGCCAAGAGCAACCCCATGGACCAGTTCATCGTGGAGAACCCGGAATACTTTTTCACGCGCTCACCCGAGCATTGCCGCGTGAACCCCGACAACCTCCTGATCCTGCTGCACCACATCAAGAGCGCCGCCTTCGAGCTGCCATTCGAAGAAGGTGAGCGCTTCGGCAAAGAAGACCTCATGGAGCTGCTGGCCTACCTGGAAGAGAAGGGCGTGCTCCATCGGGTGGATCAGCGGTGGCACTGGGCTGCCGAGAGCTACCCGGCAGACGAGGTGAGCCTGAGGGCCATCAATCCCGAGAACGTGGTGGTCGTGGACACCACCGAGACCGGGGGCCACAAGGTGATTGCCGAGGTGGACTGGGACAGCGCCTTCACCACGGTCCACGACGGGGCCGTCTACATGGTGGAGTCCCAGCAGTACCATGTGGACAAGCTCGACCTGGAGCGCAAGAAGGCATACGTGAAGAAGGTGGATGTTGATTACTACACCGACGCCATGACCTATACCAATGTCCGTGTCATCGACGACTTCAATAAGAAAATGAAAGGGAGAATCATCGTGGAGCACGGCGAGGTCCAGGTGTCGCGCAAGGTGGTGGGATACAAGAAGATCAAGTTCTACACGAGCGAGAATGTGGGCTACGGCGACGTGAACCTGCCGCAGAAGGACATGCACACGACAAGCTACTGGTTCACCATCCCATGGGACCTGCTGGATTTCCTCCAGCTTACCCGGGAGGAGATCATCGACGGGCTTGCAGGGCTCGCCTACTGCCTTCACCACATCTCTGCCATGCTCGTGATGTCGGACATCCGCGACATCGACCGGTGCATCGGCGACAAGAGCGGTGAGTGGTTCGTGCGTTACGGCAAAGACCGCCGCGTCATCACTGCAAGTCCGGATCAGCCCATGAATGTCATGGAGAACGCCTATGACCCCACGGTCTTCATCTTCGACGCCTACCCCGGGGGCATCGGGTTCTCGGAGAACCTGTTCGAGAGGCACGACGAACTGATACAGTCCGCCCGGTCGCTCATCTCTTCGTGCCCGTGCGAGCATGGGTGCCCCATGTGCGTAGGGCCGTCGTTGGAGGTAGGACCTTCGGCCAAGAGCGCCGCCCTGCTCATCCTTAATCTGATGGAAAAGCCATGAGCCTCAAGGACCGACTGGGCCGTCTCACCGGGGAGCCTGTAAAGCCCGTCCAGACTGATCCGAAACAGGAAAGGCTCAGCGAACTCCGCAAAAGAATAGAAGAGGTCATGAACCGTAAGGAGCGCCTGGATTCGCCTCATGCGCCCCGGGCACGGGGCCGACCGGTACCCATCGAGCACGTGGTGACAGGGGAGGAGGCGGCCACAGAGCACGGCAGATTCTTCATCTCCCGCAGCAGTCTTAATGCCGATGATTTTCACGGGCACACACGGGTTTGCGACTTTGCCTGCCCGGGCATGCACTCAGCCGCTATCCTTACGGGTTCCCGGGCGCTTGCAGGTCTGTCCATAGAAGACGGCCTGTTCCTCGACACCGAGACCACGGGCCTTGCAGGCGGGACCGGTACCTTCCCCTTCCTCATCGGGCTCGGGTGGTTCGAGGAAGGATCTTTTATCACCTGCCAGCTCTTTGCCCGGGATTTCTCCGAAGAGAAAGCCATGCTTACATGTTTAACCGATCTTGCATCCGCCAAAAGGTTCCTCGTGACATTCAACGGAAGGGCCTATGACCTGAACATCCTTTCGGCCCGGTTTATCCTCAACCGGTCTGAGGATGTGTTATCCCTCATGCCGCATATAGACCTGCTCCATCCGAGCAGGAGGATGTTCGGCAGCCGTCTGGAGAATGCGAGGCTCGTAACCATTGAGGCAAGCGTGCTCGGGGTGAGGCGAGAGGGCGATGTGCCGGGCTACGAGATCCCCCAGCGTTACTTCGACTGGCTTCGGAGGCGCGACGGGAGGCTGCTGGAAGACGTGTTCCGGCACAACCGGCTCGATATCGTCTCCATGGCATCACTGCTGAAGTACCTGACAGACCTGGTGGACGGAGGCAGCGGGATAGCGCACGCCAACCATGGCGATCTCCTGTCAGCAGCCAGGCTGCACCACGAGCGCGGCAACCTCGCGGCAGCCATGCGCATGCTCGTCCCGCTGACAGGATCACACCTGGCGGAGGTTGCCAAGGGCGCGCGGCGGTCGCTGTCGCTGATATACAAGAAGAAGAATCAATGGGATGATGCCGCCGAACTCTGGGAGGACATGATCGGCTCGGACCCGCTCGATGTGTTTGCCGTGGAAGAACTTGCCAAATTCTATGAGCATCATGCCCGCAAATACGAGCAGGCCCTTAAGATCGTGCACAGGGTCCTCGATGAGGCCTGGCACCTGGGCGAGGCGGAGCGCCGGTCGCTGGAACACCGCATGCAGCGGCTCCGGAACAAGACGGCTTCGAGGTAGGGCATTTTATTAAAAAGAGGTGTTCCCTTGGCAAAAGAAGTGCAGGGGGAAATTTTACCGTTATCGTAGAAGAAACCATCCAGTGATCAAATCTCCCCTGGCCCCTCTTTGCCAAAGAGGGAGACCAGGACCTCTGCGTCCATGGATAGAGCTGAATCACGGTGCCCCCCTTAGAAAAAGGGGGGATAGGGGGGATTTAAGATATTTATCATCTCGGTTCCAAGCTCCGGGTTGGGACCGCACATGCAGGGGAAGCTTTTGTTTCCATTTAAGAGAAGCCGGAGCTTCTTATCATATGTGTTCCCAAGGAGGACCTTGGGAACAAGACTATAATGAGTGCCTTCAGGCGCGACCTCTACCGGACATCGCGGCTAAAGCCGCTCCTACAACATATTCTTCCTTTGATCTTCTTCTCCTCATGAACCCTTGCGGGAGAGGGACTTCGGTGAGGGGGGTCGTCGGACAGCAAGTCCATTGCCCCTGTGCCGCTTTCCGTGGTATTTAAGAATATTCTTGAAAATGTGTTCGGCAGAGGAATTTAACTAGGGAAAAGACATACAGACAGAACAGAGGTGAGAAGGAAATGGAAGAATTCATAAAGAAAGATCCATGCACTCGCACGATACCATGACGAGGTCTCTCCGGAACTTGTGAAGGCAAAGGACATCAAGCTGGGCCTGCGCAATGCGGACGGCACCGGCGTCGTCGTGGGCATCACCTCCAAGGGGACCGTATTCGGCTTCAAGACGATACAGAGTCAAAACGGCCAGGGGACCGTTGTCCAGCCTGCACCCGGGAGGCTCTTCTATTGCGGGTATGACGCCATCAACCTTGCCAGGAAGATCCAGACCGAGGGCAGGTTCGGCTTCGAAGAGGTGGCCTACCTCCTGCTCACCGGAGTGCTCCCGGGTGTCGAGGATCTTGCGAACTTCACCAATCTCCTGGCAAGAACAAGGTCCCTCAACAAGGTCGAGCGGAGCATCATCACGCAGGAAGCGGAGAACGAGAACCAGATGTTCGCCCTGCACTCGGTCATATCCCACTTGAGCAGATGCGACCCGAACCCGGTCTCCATAGAACTGAGTGATGTGATCATGACATGCATCAACCTCATTGCCAAGACACCCACGGTCGTTGCATACAACTACAAGGTGTCCCGCTACCGCCAGGGCGGCAGCCTGAGGATCATACCCCCGGACCCGGACCTCTCCATGGCCGAGAACTTTCTCTATATGCTTAGGGGATCAAGGCCGAACCGGGAGGAGGCAATGCTCTTCGATCTGTCCCTCATGCTGCATGCAGAGCACGGCGGCGGAAACAACTCCACCTTCACGGTGCGCACCGTATCCAGCAGCGGGGCCAACACCTATATGGCCATCTGCTCGGGCATTGCCTCCCTGAGCGGCCATCTCCACGGAGGCGCCAACGAAGCGGTCATGATGATGATGAAGGATATCAAGAAGCACGTGAAGAACTGGGAAGACCGCAACCAGGTGAAGAAGTTCCTGGTCAAGATCCTCGACGGCAAGGCCCATGACCGTACGGGCAAGATCTACGGCATAGGCCATGCAGTCTATACCGTCTCCGATCCGAGGGCCGAGATACTCCTGGAAAAGGCAGAGGAGCTCTCAGCCCAGAAGAAGGAGCTCCAGAGCGAGCTGGAACTCATGAAGCTCGTGGCCGAAGTCGGAAGCGAGCTTATCCTCGAGCGCAAGGGACAGATCGTTGCACCGAACGTGGACTTCTACTCAGGGTTCATCTATAAGATACTCCACATCCCCATCGACCTGTTTACCCCTATCTTTGCCATGTCCCGCGTAGCGGGCTGGTCGGCGCACCGGATCGAGCAGATTATCCAGTCCAAGCTCATTCGGCCGGCATATGTGAGCTCCCTGCCCAAGGAGTTCAATTACGTTCCGCTGGAGAAGAGGAAATAACTTAAGTATTCAGGAATCAGTAGTCGGTATTCAGGATTGAATCCTAATGTATTTATGTTGAGGGTCTATGCATATGCTCCACGACAGTGCCATGGCATTCATCTTCTTCGGGAGCGCCTTATGCTTCCTCTTGGCCCTCGAACAGGTGACAGGCAAGGACACAAGCCGCCTGAACATCCTCTCGTTCCTCCTGCTCTGCTGCAATGGGCTTATCATTCTGGGCGTGGGCTTAGGCGTGAACCTTATCCAGGCCATATATCCGAGCTCCGGCTTCCTCTTCTTTACCGCGCTTTTTGCAGTAGGCCCTCTGAACCTGTTCTACTACCATTCTTTGCTGGACCCTGAACTGCCCCTTTCATACAAGACCAAACTTCACATATTACCTGCAACTACCATCTTTTTCCTGGATCTGGTTTTTCTGTTCCAACCTCTTGCATTCAGGCAGCAGTTGATCACAGGCATGTTCGCCGATCCGCTGCACAGCCCCATGAGTATCCTGGTTGCGCTGGGCTGGGCTCATGTAATCTCGTATCTCGTCTTTCTTTTGATGGTGGAGCTGGCGCTGTGGAAAAGGGAGAAGATCAGGTCAGAGGTCAGGATCATTGCACTCATCAATATGATGGCCATAATGTCGGCCGCCATCTTGGGGGTGGGTTTTGTCTTCAAAATGATACCACTCACCCTTGCAGGCGGGGCTTTGCTTACCATAATCCATGTGCTCATCTTCCTGGCGCACCACCGCTACCCGCACTTCTTCCAGATACTGAAGCGCCAGATCAAACAGAAGCGTTATGAAAAGACGCTTCTGGCCGGTGTAAACACCGAGCTCATCTACACCCGGCTCATGGAGTTGATGAAAGAGGAACAGCTCTTCAAGGACATGGAGCTCAACCTCAAAACCGTGGCCGACCTGCTTTCGATCACCCCGCACCAGCTCAGCCGGTTTTTAAACGAGCACCTCAATATGGACTACCGTAACTTCATCAACCGATTCCGCATTGAGGAAGCCCAGGGGCTGCTTGTGGCAAACCCCGATACGAGCATTCTCACCATCTGCTTCGAGGTGGGTTTCAACTCCAAGTCCACGTTCAACACCACATTCAAAAAACAGACCGGGATGACACCCAGGGAGTTTAGGTTGAAAAAGGCAGTGACTGGTGATTGAGTCTAATCATTAGTCTTAAGATTCAACACATCGATTGCGGTCTTGAGCAACATGAAGAGATATCCCATGTCTTCTTCACTCAGAGGTGTGTTCGAATCATCTTCTTCGTCATCAGGGACCTCAAATAACGTATCAACAACATACTTGATCACATAAGGCTGGGGAGAGAGCTGTACCTCGGCTACTCTTTCAAAAAACCTCACATGGGCCGTCTCCAAGCTTTCCATGAGTCTCTCGTTATTTTCATAACACTCAACAATCTCTTCCGGGGTAACCCTCTTGATCTTCTTGCCGTATCCTTTCAGAAAGATGTGATACACGACGAAGAGTATATAGACGCCCAGTTCTCCGGCCTGCTCATCAAGATCCTCAGTGAATTCCAAAATGAAAGAAAGGAGATCCGGCTGCACTTTCCCGAATTCCAACATTTCCTCGGTTGCACGATCCGAACTATAAAGCGCAATCTCCTGCCAAATTTTATCCACAAGCTTTGCAGGTATCGGTTCCATGGCATCCTTCTTTCAAATGAGATTTATCCTTATATGAGAGTTATGTACGTGCAAGGTCTACTCTAATTCAATCTTTTTTATCAAGTGATTCCTCGGAGAGGTTTTACAGAAAAGAGACATTTCCTTTGAATTTATTTCACATACAAGAAACCTGTCTTCATGGTAATTGATAGATATTCAATCATCTTTTGATCGGTATGCAAGAGAGGGCGGCATCCATGAAGAGAGCCAGAGGCATCGAGCGGTTGATCCAGAGTTTGCGGGATCCGGTGAGCGGCTTCACACATTTCATAGGGGCCTTGCTCGCCGTAGCAGGGCTTGTTGCGCTCATCATCAAGGCGTCGAGCCCGCTGAAGCCCTGGCACCTCACCACCTATTGCATATTCGGCATCGGCATGATCCTGCTCTATACCGCAAGCACACTCTACCACTGGCTGCCTCTTTCCCCCGAGGGAACGACACGCCTAAGAAAGCTTGATCACATGATGATCTTTGTGCTTATCGCATCCACCTATACACCCTTCTGCCTTGTGCCGCTCCGGGGGGCATGGGGGTGGAGCCTCTTCGGTACTGTCTGGGTTGTGGCGCTCATGGGCATCGTGTTCAAGATCTTCTGGATCCATGCCCCCAGGTGGCTTACAGCCCTCATGTACATCTTCATGGGCTGGATCGCCATTGTGGGGGTTGTGCCGCTGGTTCATACCCTGCAGCCGGGTGCGCTCTTCTGGCTCTTCGCAGGAGGGGTGCTTTACACTACGGGCGGCCTCATCTATGCCCTGAAGAGACCGAATCCCATCCCGCATTTCTTCGGCTTCCATGAGATATTCCACATCTTCGTGATGCTCGGAACTCTTGCCCATTTCTGGACCGTGTACCGGTATGTAAGCGCTTTTTCTTAATATAAAACTCAAGGATAATCCAAAAGACTTCACTCTTTACAATTGAGCGGTTTTCCTCCATACACGTTTATACTATAGTGCACTCTTAAGGGGGTTCCGTGGTCAACGAGATTATCAGAGACATCATTGAAAACAACGGTACTTTCGTTGCCTCCCATGGCGAGGCATATTTCAAGCCGCACATGGCGGCCCAGCATCCGAAGATTACCCTTGTCGCCTGTTGCGACTCGCGGGTCCAGCCTATTGCCATCGAGCCTGACCCCATCAACAAGGTCTTCACCATCGAGACCATCGGCAACCAGATGACCTCGGCCCAGGGTTCAGTGGATTATGGAATCCTGCATCTTCACACACCGGTCCTGCTCATCATGGGTCACACGGATTGCGGCGCCATCAAGGCCTTCATGAAGGGTTATGAGAAAGAGAACGATGCCGTCAAATGTGAGCTTGACAACTTAAAGGCATGTCTCACCGGTTCGGCTTGTGAGAGCTTCGATGAAGAACTGATGAAGAACATCAAAAAGAACGTGGAGCACCAGGTATCCACGGCCATGATACGATACAAGGCACTCATCGATGAGGGGAGGCTTACCGTCGTGGGTGCCGTCTACGACTTCGTGAATGCCTTGGGCAAGGGGCACGGCCGCCTGGTCATCACGAACGTAAACGGCGCCACAGATGCCAGGAAGATAAAAGAATTGCCCCAGCTCAAAGGACTGGACCTGAATAGCTGTCTGAATGCATAATCACCATGAGAGGACACTGATATCAATTCTATCCTTGAGGAGGCGATAGGTACTATTGTGACACTTGCTGATGTTAAGGATCTTTTAGAGGCTCAAGTGATCGTTGGTGAAGATAAACTCGGCATCGAGATCCGCACCGCATTCGGTGCGGATCTTATGAGCGATGTGCTCGCCTATGCGCGTTCCGGCTGTCTCCTTATCACGGGGCTGTCAAACCTGCAGGCCATAAGGACCGCCTATGCCCTTGACATTGCGGCTATCGTGATATGCAGGGGCAAACCCCTGACCGACAAGTTCGTTGAGATCGCCCGTGATCTCGGGATCCCGGTCTTGTGGACTACCTTCATCATGTTCGAGTCCTGCGGCCGGTTGTACCGTGCCGGCCTGACCGGGTGCGTCAGAGAGATATTCATCGAGGACATGAAAAGTGCCCATGAATGATTATGAGAACTACCTTGAGGGCAGCTATGAGGTCCATGGACGGGACTTTGTCGATGCCGGTATCGTATCGAGCCAGATCAAGAAGGGTCTGAAATCCATGGGCATCGCCGAGGATGTAATCAGAAGGGTGGCCATCATCGCCTTCGAGGCCGAGGTGAACATCATCTCCTACGCACAGCAAGGGACTATCAGCTACTATGTCCTGCCCGACTCCATCATTATCGAGGCGATTGATGTGGGCCCCGGTATCGAAGACATCGAGCTGGCACTGCAGGAAGGCTACTCCACTGCGGACGATGCCATCCGTGAGATGGGCTTTGGGGCGGGTATGGGGCTTTCGAACATCAAGAAATGTTCGGATGATCTAGACCTAACCTCGGAACCGGGCAAGGGCACCTGTGTAAAGAGCATTATCATGTTAAATGGAAAAGAACTTGAGCGAGGAATTATGACGTGATTACACTTGAAACCATTTCCGAACGGCTCTCATTGAAGTGTAAGTGCTGCTGGGAGAACCTTTCGCGGGAAGTCTCCGGGGGATATGCAGGCGACCTCTTAAGCGACGTCATGGCCAACAGCAATGCCGGGAATATCTGGGTGACCCGGCAGGTGCATCAGAATATCGTGGCCGTAGCGGCCCTGAAAGAACATGCGGCCATCATCATCGTCCATGGCGCAACCCCCGAGAAAGAGACCATCGAGAAGGCCGCCAAGGAGGGCATCCCCATCCTCGTGGCCGACATGAACGAATTCGAGGTGGTGGGCAGGCTTTATCAGCTCCTGCACCCTTCACAAGGATGAAGGCTTAAATTTCCGGGCAATGGGAAGGGTATATCGCTGCAACCTCCACATGCACACCTGCCTTTCACCCTGCGCCGAGCTCGATATGTACCCCGCATCAGTTGTAAGGGAGTGCATTGCGCAGGGGCTTGATATCATCGCTATCTGCGACCATAACGCATCGGAAAACGTGCAGTATGTGCTCAAGGCGGCCCTCGGTACGGACCTGGTCGTCATACCCGGCATGGAGCTGTCCACCCGTGAGGAGGTGCATATCGTTGCGCTGTTCGAGCATGTGCACGAGCTTTATTCTCTGCAGGAGACCGTGTATGCGCACCTGTCCGGCAAGAATGACGAGGATGCCTTCGGCATCCAGGCCATTGTCAATGAAACGGGCGAAGTGGAAGGATTCAACGAGCACCTCCTGATCGGGGCCACGGGGATCTCCTTAAATGGGGCAGTGGATCTGATACACTCTTTGGGGGGCCTCGCAATAGCTTCCCACATCGACAGAACCGCCTTCGGCATTATCGGCCAGCTCGGCTTTGTCCCTCCCGATGTCCCCTTCGATGCCCTGGAGGTCTCATCCGGATTGGGGATTCACCAGGCAAGGCAGCGCTATCCCGAACTGAAGGGATACCAGCTCATCACCTCTTCTGATGCCCATTTTGTAGCGGATATCGGCAAGGCATCCACACGCATGTTTCTTGAGAGCCCTGCCTTCCCCGAGATAAAGCTGGCGCTCTCCAAGCAGATGGGCAGATATGTCCTGGAGTAGTTCATGCTGGAATTAGCCCTGCACGTGCTCGATATCGCAGAAAACTCATCACGGGCGCAGGCGAGTCTTATCGAGATTACCATCGTGGAGGACCTCGTGCGCGATATCTTTTCCCTGGAGATCAAGGACAACGGCCAGGGCATGGATGCTCAGACCATGGAGAAGGCACTGGACCCCTTCTACACCACCAAGAAGGTCAGGCGCATCGGCCTGGGCCTGCCCATGCTCAAGCAGGCGGCCAACACGGCACAAGGTAGATTCTCCCTTCAATCGGAGGTCGGCAAGGGCACGGCGGTCTATGCCGAGTTCAAACACTCCCACATCGACCGGCAGCCCCTGGGCGATATTGCAGGGGTGATAACCATGCTCATCCTCGGAAACCCTGCTATTGACATCGTCTATACCCATCGCAAGAACGGTAATACCTATATCCTCGACACCAGGGAGCTCCGTGAAGGACTCGGTGATGTTCCTCTGAACAACATGGAGGTCCTGAACCTCATAAGGGACAACATCCACGAGGGGATCGAGGAACTGAACGGGTAAATACATCAGGAGTACAACCAGATATTACACCGAGATATTCAATTTTTGATAAACAAAGGGCATGGCACCGAAGCTATTATCGTTAGAACAACGAGAAGGTCAGCTCAAAGTGGATCATTCCAGTATAATATGATATTAAGATCTCAGTGTCATGGCATCACATCAGTGATTTTCATCACGACACCTAAATATACTAAAGGTGTTCCATGCATTCAATCTCTGGATATACTGCAAGTACGCTTCGGAAAACTGCTGGAGTGCAGTACAGTTATTGCCAGCCTATTAGGAATCTCGAATGGGAGTGTTAACAAAGTGGGAGAAATTTGAGCGTATAGCAAGAGTAATACAGCTCCTGATCTTAATTTTGGGTGTAGCTTCATTGATTGCGATACCCTATCAGATATGGCAGGCTCGCCTGGCAGCAAATAAGGTTACGTTTGATGTGTTATGGCAATTGGATACAAAATTACGTGAAAGAGTAAATGATAAAATCTATTTGGCAATTGAGCATAAAAGACCAATCATTACGAATAAAATTACGGAAGATGATCTAGACTTATATTTAAGCGATCTATGCTCTATAGAAGACGCTTATACTCGTAACATAATTTCCATTGATGATGTGTATGAATGGTTTTCAGATTACATAATCAACACTTATGAAAACAAAGAAGTCAAAGCTTATATTTCTAAGTTGCGACGAGAAGATCCTGATTACTACCAAAGCTTCGATGACCTATACAACAAGGTTCAGCAATATATAAAAGTTATGGAAAAGAAAAAACATAAAACCTAATTGTTCAAGGCCGAAAAGCGGACGGGTTGCCGGAATAAAGAGAG
>CAWKAM010000017.1:0-202301 GCA_963847605.1 uncultured delta proteobacterium
ATATACCTTGATATCATTGATGATATTGACACAAAGACAACTAAAACTTGGTAGCGGATTGGTAGCATCGAACATTGGTTATTCAGCCTTCCGAATGAGCGGTACTACCTCGCCCATCTTACGCTTCCTGATCTCAGTCACAACCTCGAAAGCATCCTTGTTTTCCACCTGACAGTACCTCTCAAATGCCTTGTTTGTTAGGCCGGATGCATTCAAGGCTCTCTCCGATCCCAGCATCTTAGCGGTCTCCGTAGCCGTGGTATGCTTGGTACCGGGGTAAAGCGGAACTCCTTCAAGTCCGATCTCCTTGCAAGCCTTCTTCCACCAGAGATAAAGCATATTCTCCCCGAATACGATGTTCTCCTTGGTGGTCCCCCTCACCTTTCCGTGATGCCGGAAGAATGGCATATCGGGCATGGCGGGAAAAGTCCTCTGAAGCTCTCGCCATTGGTCCAGGTGGTCCTGGTGCAGTCTGATGGTCTTGAAATTGTTCTTCTTCTTGGTGGGGTTGTGGATCACCAGCCATCCGCTACTATCCAGACTGTTTTCCTTCACCCGTCTAAGGTCATCGGGCCTCAGTGCAGTATAGGTGGCAAGGAGGTCGCACCCAAAACATATCTTGGGATTGATGTGGTACGATATTTCCTTAAGCTTCGATAATACCTGCCCCTGCATTTCCCAATCAATAATCTTGCGGTACTTCAGTTCATATTCGACCTTGGGGAAGGTCGGGAATTCGGCCAAGGTTATGATACCACCACGGGCAAGGCACCACTTCCAAAAGTCATGAAGTTGGGCGCAATGGTTCGCCCTCGTCTTCTCGCTCTTGCATGGCAGGGAGTAGATGTAGTCGTCAATCATCCCACCAGTGATATCCCTGATGTTCGTGTGACCGAAGTGCCTCTCTGCGGTGTTGATGTAGTAGGAAATCTTTGTCAGGCTCTTCTTCCCTTGCTGCTTCTTGCGATCAAGATATTTCGGTGCAAGGGCTGTAAATGAGTTAGGCCGAAGACTACGGTAATCATTGGGATCGAAGCTGCCCTTTCGGACACCCTTCTCATAGCGCAGGTAATTCAAGCGTTGTGTGGCAGCATCGTAAGACTGATATCTCTGGTAGATGCCTCCAGGAAACTTCACAGCAAAGCTGTGCGCCCTAACATCTGGATGATCTGGGCAGAAGCACCCTTTACGCCCTCCATCATGCTTCAGTGCCTTTCCGCAAAGATAACATTTCTCCCGTGTATATATCCCACCATCCATGCAAATCCCCCCAAATGTATTTGAGGGAAGGGTACTCTTTGCCTGTGGAAACATCAATACTGTAGCAGAAGAAGTGCTTCCAAATATAGGCGCAGAGATGGTTTGTATGGATGTCTCCATTGTTCTCCTGGGTTCGACTTGTAAAACCACCATTGAGGACCACAAGGGTGGCCCCGATAATGGTATGTTCCGAACAGGGTAAGGACTGGTGTTACTTGGATGATGGGTTTGTATCCTCGGCCCAAGAGGATATCGAATTGTAAATAGCCCCATTATTGATCTTGTAGTACCGCATCAACCCTCTGGGGTTTTCCCAACCTCGTGGAGCCTTAGCGTCAACGATCTTGATTTGGTTCATCTTCTTCTGCTCATCGTAATTGAGGGCAAGATATAGACGGGCCTTCTCCATGCTGAAGGTATCACCCCGTCCGGTATCTCTTCCCTTGGGCTTTTGAAGCCCTATAATGCAGATGCCATCTCCGAGCTTCTCGTGGATCTTCTTGATATACTCACCTACCTTGAAGACTTGCTCCACAGGAGGCTCCATGTAATCGATGATGTATATCTTGCGTTCCCCTGTGATGATATCCCACCAGTCGCCATGACGAGAGATAGCCCTGAACTTCCAATCAGATAGTTTTACATCATCAAAGGCTTCAAGCCTTCTTCGCAACTCTGAATCACCCATCTCGCACTCCATATAATCGATGGGATACTGATTCATGTTATCCTTCACAATGTTCAGGAGGAAAGCTGTTTTACCAGCAGATTTCTCTCCCGCCGCAACGATGACATTTCCAGGGTAGATGATGCATTTGTCCGAGATGTCCAGAGGAAGCTTGATCCTGAACTCTTCAGTGGGAGCGCTGAGGAAATCAACGATCTCGATATCCGACTCAACACGACGATAATTACCAAGACTGACATTTTCCAGTAAACCATCCTTACAGCATCTACTGAGTGCCATCTGACAAGCCTTCTTTTCCTGCCTTGTGGTCAGATGTAGCAAGTTGTAGACATCTGTGGTTCTGATGTTGCCCGTTGTGGTCAATATGAGGTCACGCACCTCTGCTGATATATTCCTATCCGCCTTACTCACTCTTGAGTAAGCACTCTCAACCCTGAGCATTGCCTCTTGACGAGAGAAGGGTGGCTCGCAATTACTGGCAAGTATATCAATAACTTGCGATGTTTCTCCCTCGATTGCCCCACCAATAGCCATGCAGTTGGCGACATGAAAGAGATCATCATCACGTGTTCCTTCAGTAAACATCATGTGACCCTTGTGGTCGGGCGTGGTCGGGCGTGGTTCAGGACAGACTACCCCCTATATGTATATGCATATCTTTATATATAATTGTGTGTATACCGTGCGGCATTCGGAGTGGTGTTATCTCCTCAGGGTGTATAAGCCACTCATACCTCTTCCCTTCCTCATTGACTGAAGGCGGAGCGATTACAAACCCACCATCACCACGAGTATCAACTCCGGGGAACACCTTTACCTTGTTGGGAAAAGCATTTTCGTATTGAAAGTAGATATGCTTTCCCCGTGGGGTCTTGGCAGTAGGAGTCTCCAGATTCTCTGGCAAGTATGGCTCAAGGGCTTCATTCCCCTCATCAGAGTCAATGTCTATCACGGCAATATTGGATATCTTCCCCGTGATTATTCCGATCATGGCATCAGGCCACCTCTTCCACCATGCTCTGATTTCGATCTCAGAGGCGCGCCTTTCCTGGAACTCCTTCCAGGTCTCCAGATATGAACCCTTCTTGTTACGCTTTACAGGAATGACCGAGTAACCAAGTGATGCATAGTGGAGCGCTGATTGAAGGAGACTACGCCCATCATCAGGCGCCTGCATGAATGTCGGATGGGAATCAGAGTCTGGTTGATCTTGGAACTTTACATTCATCACTTGCCCTCCAGATTCATAAGGATCTCACGGAGCCTCTCCTCAACTTCACTCTGCATAGGAGCAGTTCCGCACATCATTTGTGCCAGGTAGCTCCTGCTTACTCCGCATAATTCGGCGAGCTGCCATGTTGTGAGCTTGTATGCTCTCAGTCTTGCTTTCAACGGATGCTCTAATGGCCTTGGAATGACGATTGCCGTTTTGTTCATGGTTATCCTTTCTGGTTAAATGATGTTGGTGCTTGGAGCTGGACTAAAAATAAGCCTCAATGAATGAGGCTTGGTTAGGCTGTTAATTTAACAGTGCGTCGATGGTTTCCCTTTTTATAAACCACCTCCTTCCGATCTTCTTTCCCTGGATCTTGCCGTCTCTTAAGCCACCTCGTAATAGTCTGTGGGTGGTTTTTGAAAAGCCTTGCCAAATACTTTGTGTTGTAGACCTGCATTTTTTCTACTTCTGCCATGTAACCTCCTTGATTGTCGGGTCATGGTGCATTTTTGCGCACCCATGCTACAAATGGATATAGGTGATGCCCTGTCAATAATTCTATTGAATGGTAATCTGAGGTATTAATGCTTACTGTTCGTTATTGTGTCTATATAAGGTAAGGACGATTTGGACATCAAAGGTGGGCCAACTAATCTTGAACTATTCCGAAACCCATAGTATTTATGGGAATTCAAATTTCGGCAGGATCAATCGTCTCTTGCGATAATGTCTTCTGTCTGGGTTCTTGTACCATTGCGCTCCACACCTTCCACAAGACCACCTGTCTACTTTGCTCCTAGCCCATCGTGAACCACACTCAGGACATTCCGGCCTATCCTTGAACTCTTCCGGATCTTCACGTGGGTTCATCCACCATGTCTTTCCACAAGCTCTGCATTGCCATGAAGCCTTCTTGGGATATGGTCTTGGGTCTCCACATTCGGGACAAGAAGGACGACCTTTCGCAGCAAAGGGATCGACGTGTATTGCCTTACCCATAGTATCTTCCGCTTCCTTGAAGATAGCACTTATAAGGTCTCTCGATGATACATATCTCTTTGGCGCTTTCATTTTCTTTTGCGCCGAAGCTAGCCTTCTCGAAAATGTCCTTATGGGTACGCCCAAGACTTTAGCGATATCCATCCGTTTGAACTTATCGTCATGAAGTGCCTTTGCTATGGCTTCTTCTTTGGTAAACCCTACATGTGCATGATGATCCATCAGGTCTTGTAAACCAGGGCTTCTATATGGATGCTTTTCGTTAAGTGACATCGATGCTGTCTCCTCTAATGATCTTCCAGCACATTACCAGCTTACTTATTGATCTGCCAGTGCCGTCATTATTCGAGGGGATAATCTTCGGTCGAATTCCCATGGGAAGGATGGAGGGCAGCGAAAAGACTGCCCCCCAACGAAGACTCAGTGGGCGCCTTTCTTGATCTGGTCGATGAAAGGTAGAAGGCTGACGTAATCGTCAGAATTCTCGGCGCAGTTCTCTTCCAGATAGGTCTTGTAGTCCTGGAGATAGCCCAATAGAACCTCAGCCTGCTTGCCTGTTAAAGTGGTTCCCTTTTCCATAGATACTCCTCTCATAATAGGTTTACCCCAGCAGTAACCCACGGGGTTTGTCAAAAGATACCGGAAGCAACGAGTAGACTTTCCATAGTGTAATCATGATTGCAAGTTATACTTCAGTTCTTAATTTAAGTCAACATGAATGTTGACCTACTAGACGGCGAGTGGTATATATGATCTTATGACAAGGAAACCATTCACCACTCGGATAGATGAGGGCTTGCTTGATAAGGTCACTGCACTAGCAATCATCATGGACAGGAACATCAATGATCTTGTCGAAGAGGGTTTTGCTGACCTATTGGATAAGTATAACAAGGATGACCTGATCCAGCAGTTCATAAGGATTAGGCAGAAAGCTGCTAACTAGCAAGCCAAGCCCGAGGTAAAGTCAGCGAGCCATTACGACCGGGAATGTGCTTCTGTTTAATACATAGGCTTGATCAAGCCACCTTTGCCGAGTGAGATGCCTTATCTCTTCTCCGCGCCCTGACAAGCGTTGACACACTCAACCCTGTCTCCCGTGATACCTCGTTGTAACTCCTCCCCTGCTGGAGTAGGGCAAGACCGTCTTCCACCTTGTCGGCTTCTCTTTTAGGCCTTCCGCCAATCCTTCCCTTTGCTCGTGCATTGGCAAGCCCTGATAAGACGCGTTCCTTGATAAGCTCAAGTTCAAACTCAGCTATCAATGAAAGCATACCTGCCATCATTCTACCTGCTGGTGTGGTCATATCAACCTGACCGGGGGCCACGAATGCCACCCCGAGGCTCCTCAGTTCATCCACTGTGTTTACGAGATCCTTAGTAGACCGGCTCCAGCGATCCAAGGACAAAACAAGGACAGCATCAATCTTTCTTTTCCTTGCCATGTCTAAGACCTTTTCACGTTCTGGTTTACGCTCCGCTGATCCACTGATCTTTTCTTCGACCTCAAGAACTACCTCCCAGCCCCTAGCCTCCGCATGGGACTTCAGTGAGCTGCTTTGACGCTCCACATTCTGATCCTTTGTGGATACCCGTGTGTATATCGCCACTCTCTTAATCTCTGCTTTCTTTGCCATAGTCATAAACCCCCTTCAAACGGTGTCTGTAGATCCTGTATCTATGAGGATCATACATGATGTTTTAGGGATAGTCAATAACAATTGTTTATGACCATATCAGAAGACAGCCCCAGAGAGGTATTGAATCGAGATGAATGATGCTCAAATAAGGTCGTGAGCTTAACAGAACAATGAGATGTACAATGTGATAGGGGTCAAGCATTGAGGCTCACCACGGGCATGATACGGGCAGTTTTTAAGCCGAAATTACGGGTTGAGTAAGTAGTTGATACAAATCATTGCCACCGGATCAGCCGTGTCCTTATTGCACCCTGGACGTCCCCTCGATGCCATTACGGCTCCCTGTATGTCTCTGAGGATATCTTAGAGAAGGGAACCATTTGTTCGGATGTCCAATAGATGAGTAAAATAGTCTGAGAAGTGAGTAAAATGGTCTGGGGGTAGGGTTAAATGATGTCCACTTTTAAGATTGATAGGATAGTATCAACTTCCCACCTGGTGATATTCCTGGGCATCCTAGAGCAACTTATAGCAAGGACACAAAAAGGGGCTGGGGGAAAACCCCGGCCCTTTCTGCATGGTTCAGTCTGAACATATCTCGACCCTTTGGGGTCAGTTCCTTTCGATGGAAGGAGAAGCCGCAGACATCATGGATTGGAGACCCACTCTATGAACTCAAGGATTTTCAAGGATTTATGGCCCTCAGATTGACCCCCAGGGGGCAGCCGTCGAGGAATGCCAGGGGGGAGAGACCTCCTTTTACTGATTCCTATGTACACGCATGGGCGTCTGGGGTCAACGAAAAAATTCCAAAACCTATATAAAAAAACAATGCCAACCGAACAATTACAAACATTCTATGAATCCCATGTTCTCGGGACATATACTTATATAATCAGATAACGCTCAAATTACGCTTATAGTGATGACGAATTTCTTCATTGTTCCCTTTTCTTGCTGGAGATCTTCTTGGGTGAACTTTTCTCCTGTAGGAATTCTGGGATTTGACCAAATTTACTTTTGTAGGCATGTCTTAATTCAGCTTTTGTAAAAGAGTAATCAACCCTTTTCACATGTTTCCCATCATCGTTAAGAATTACAGTAACTCCCTTGCTTGTCCATTCCCTATAAGGTTCCATGGTATCATCGGCAAAACCAGACTTTTCAGGTTTACCATATTTAGTGATATATCGTTCCAAGGGCATTGAATCGGGAGGCACCCACCTCACCCAATTGACGGTAAGGCTTTCTTCATCTGATGTATCCATATGTGACTTAATGAATTGCTGATTTGTGCTAGACTCATCTACTTTATCAGGTGGAATCTTATCCCATTCACTCTTCCAATATGGTCTTTCATCTGTAAATTTCACAACAATAAGTCCAGTCAAACCTTCTCCTGTTATAAAATATAAAGCATCAGATTCAGCTGCCCAAGCAGGATCTTTCTTTTCAAAGGTTGCATTGGGAAATTTTGCCTTAATATCCCCCAAGGTATCTAGTGGCATGATGCCTTGATAAATCTCTGAATATCCTTGTTGTGGCACGAAAAGGATGAACAAGAGACAACAGCCGAACCCAAAGTAAATTAATTTAAGTGCCTTATTGCGCAAAATCATCAGTAACCTCTTCGACTTATAGTAATTACAAATGACATCTTAATCACTTAAACTACTATGACATAGTAAAATAAATCTCCAATAACTTAAAGGATATTATTGGTTAATGTTAAGCTTGTTACCCATATATACCGCAGAGTGAGCTTTATGCTCATTGTAATTCTGAATGTATCTGTCCACCAGGGGCTTGTTGCCCTTCATGATTAAGAGATTCTCAGCGTTTTTCTCCTCTGCTGCTTTGGTGAAGTTAAACGAACCAGTGATCAAGGTGTTTCGATCAATCATCATTATCTTGTTATGAGCTATCGCATGGGCAGAGTCTATGTAGGTGGTTATCCCGGCATGAGCTACGAAGTCGGCTGAGGAATACTTCTGGGACTGCTGACTCCTGTCCAGGATGACTTCTATCTTGATACCTCTCTTTCGTGCATCAACAAGGGCCTTAGCTATAGGCTTACTGGTGAAGGAATAGGCCTGCACAAGGATCTCGGTCTTGGCACTGTCGATCTCTTTCACTATGGCTTCAGTAGCACCACCATGAGGGGAGAAGTAGGCATCTATAGTCCCTATGCCCCTGAACTGCTCAGCATGGGTTGAAAGAGGTAGGATTAAGATAATCAGACAGCATGCAAGAATAATAGCTCTGGGCGAGATATATTTCATGGTGCGCCTCTCTTAAGATGTTAGTATATTGGGGATATACCTTTTTTACACCTGCCAGCATAGATCTTGGCTCAAGATGTTTACATTCCAGTGTGCTATCTTGCCCAATGGGAATCAAAGGGAAGAACATTATTTCAACTGACTGACGCCCACTGATTTCTCAACTCCATCGACCTTCATTTTATATCCACCACCAGACCGGAAGATAATTACTTTCGGCATGAAGGCATAATGGTAGCAATAGTAAATATTCACTCTGCTGCCATATCTGCCCATTTGTCAGCTTCACAATAGTCTCTCCTTCCCATCCTTCGAAAGCACCGTCAATTTTGCATTCGATTACTTCCGAAGAAGGTGCTTTTCGTGACTTAGATTTTGGTGATGTTGACTTTTCCGGCTTGAGCTGTTCAACCTTGAGCATTTTGCCATTTATACCTAACTTTCCCTGTGATGGACAGATAATAACATCTGGATTATATTCGTATAAATACTCGTACTCATACTTGACTACCCAGATAGATCCGTTAGCCAGCTTGAAGATTTCGCCATTGTTACCCATAAACGGGCTAGGGCTAACAATAGATGATTCATAGCACTCACTTGCTGATACAATACTTGCTGTGAGTACCAGAACTCCAACGATGATTAATTTCTTCAGACACATATACCCCCCGATAATATTTCATGGTATGCCTCTATCGAGATGATTAAAGGGCTTCGTCTTATTAAAAATTATTCTGACGAATCTAAAGTACCATCACAGCATTTTGCTTGGCCGTTTTCTTGGCCACATACACCTTTATGATCTTCGCAAGGAGCCACTCTCTTGGTTTGCTGATTTTGTCTTTGCGATGTTGATTTCAATGACCTAAGCTGCTGGAGAAAACCAATAAGTTGCATGGTTTGATCAGGGTTTAGACTATGCTTTTGGGCTATACCGATGACATCTTGAGAAGAGACTCCATCAGCCCCTTTATTCTGAATCAATTCCAAGAGATCACTTGTAGCATGTTTGAATCTTATATTGTCCATTGATTTGACAAAGGAATCGGTACTCTCCTTTAATTGCCGATTGGCTTCTTCGCTTCCCATAAGCCTACCTCCGGCATGAAGGCTCGATGACCAGAACCACACGCTGGTTGATGCCAATATGAGCAGTACAATGATTTGCGTCTTCTTCATGACTTACATACCCCCCATAAAATTAACCATTAAAGATGTTAGTCTGCTGTAATAACTTAATATTATGTTCCTATTAAGAGATTATAGCAAGATGATTATCTTGGTAATTTATCCATCAGCCGCCCTGTGTCTACGCATAGTAATAAATAATCCACCACTCCACCCTGGATAGCTCCACACCTCAGAATCAGGCCTTCTCGAATCCTGACCTAAATTCTTGCCAATTCCTGCTATAGCAAGTAATGGTGCCGCCATACGGGCGATGTAACTATAGCAGGAGAAATCGAAAGAAAATTAAGGAAAATTGATTTTCCAGACAAATATCCGTTCAAGCCTTTAACAGTGTCCAGATGAGTGAGCGTAGATTGTTTCCTGATGCCGATCCTATCGCTTTGGTATCCTCCCCGTGATGCATAAGGATTCAAGTAATAGCAGGGCTGTGGTAGCGCAACAGTAGCACCCTACCCGTAAACTATTGCTGGGCCTTATTGGTCGAGGGTTCAAATCCCTCCTCCGCTACCAAATTAAAAAAAGAAAACATAAAATATTTGAGAAGCAGAAAAGTATTAGATCCTGCTTCTCATTTTTTACTAAAAGTTAAAAAACTTCCTCAACGTTGCAATGCTGACCATGCCGGAACCTACAAGGAGCATTGTAGTCGGTTCAGGAACAGGTGCCGGAGGGTTGGTCGGATGTGGAGGATAAATATTGCTGCCACCATTGTCATTTGATGATGGGTTGGTCGGATGAAGAGGATTTGTATTGCAACTCCCCCGGACATTATTGGAGGCTTGTTTTTTCTGGGGGGTCGTATTAAAAACTATGTTGCACTTGGGAGTAGGTTTGAGCATATCGGCTGTATAGGTAATAGGGACCGCATGCAATACGAATGGAATAAGTAAGAATAGTAATACCGCTACAGCTTTTTTTGTGCTCATGGTGTATCCTCCCGTCAAAATTTCAGTTGCTATTTGCTTATATAGCATGATTAATGCCAAAATCAATTGGCCAATGTTGCAATGCCGACCATGCCGGAACCTACAAGGAGCATTGTTGTCGGTTCTGGGACAGGGGCCGGAGGGTCGGTCGGATGAAGAGGATTTGTATTGTAACTCCCCTGGTTATTATCGGAGACCTGTATTCTCTGGGGGGTCGTATTAAAAACTATATTGCACTTGGGAGTAGGTTTGAGCATGTAGGCTGTATAGCTATAAATAGACTGGGGGTGTGTATTCATAGTAATTGGGACCGCATACGATACGAAGGGAATAAGTAAGAATAGCAATACCGCTACAGCATTTTTTGTGCTCAAGGCATATCCTCCCGTCAAAATTCCAATTGCTATTCGCTTATATAGCATGATTAATGCCAAAATCAAGTGGTTTATAATAACTTGAAATCAAAGAGATAATACTAAATAAGGCAGCGCAACTAATAGAAATTATACTGTAAAATAGAAACATTTACCATTTAAGTTGTAAAATAATTCCTTTTTGCATGGAATAATGTTTGTAATTTAAAAACAATTATATAAGAAAGAAATCCTCAAGTTTTACTTCCCCTCATGCACCTGATTATTTATATTACTATAGTTGTGGAGGTTTTAAGTTGAGAGATATTGCCGTTGGTTTTTTATGGCATATGCATCAGCCATACTATAAAGACCCTATTACCGGCACGTACCAGATGCCATGGGTCAGGCTGCATTCAATACGTGGTTATTACGATATGATTGACTTGCTGCGGGAATACCCGAACATTCGATGCACCTTCAATCTTGTTCCATCGCTTCTGGCCCAGCTTATTGACTATACCGATGCAGGGTGCAGGGACGGAGATTTTCTGTATCACTTCTCAAGGATGAACTGGAAGTTGAGAGACATCCGAGTTCTGGTTTATTATCCTTCACAATTCCTGATAAAAACTATGAAAGGGTGATGTGGCATGTCTAAAAAAATCATGCTTGCTTTCTGTATTCACTCCCACCAGCCAGTAGGTAATTACCCGAGTGTCTTCGAACAGGGGACCAGGGAATGCTATCTGCCTTTCCTGAGAATCTTGCAGGAGTATCCTGATATTCGGGCGACACTCCACTATACAGGGCCCTTGCTGGAATGGTTTGAGCAGAATTCACCGGAATTTTTCGATCTGCTTGCAAATCTAGTAGAAAGATCTCAGGTGGAGCTCATGGGTGGGGGATTCTATGAGCCCATTATATCCGTAATCCCTGAGAGAGATGTCATAAGGCAGATCGAGTATACAAAAACCTATATGAAAAACAGGTTCGGGGTAATCCCGAGAGGTATGTGGTGTACGGAGCGGATTTGGGACCCAAGCCTCCCGAAAAAGATTAATTCCGGTGGAAAAGTGGAGTACACGCTCCTTGATGACAGTCATTTCCTCTCTGCAGGTCTCTGCCCGGAAGATGTTCACGGTTATTATATTACCGAAAGAGAGGGGTATGCCCTGAGGGTATTCCCCATAGACATGCATCTTCGTTATCTTATCCCTTTCAAGGAACCCGATGAAATCATCGAATACATTCTCTGTCTGAAAGCACGGGGTGTGAAGGTGATCACCTATGGTGACGATGGAGAGAAATTCGGTATGTGGCCGGGAACCTACAAATGGGTAATTGAACAGGGATGGCTTAGGCGGTTTTTTGATGCAATGTTGAAGGTCTCAGATGAGATAGAGATTGTACCCTTGTCTGAAGCACTCGACAGTTATCCGCCGAAGGGACTCGTCTACCTGCCTACGGCAACCTACCAGGAGATGATGGAGTGGAGTCTTCTTGCCCCCCAGGGCAGATTCTATGAAGAACTTGTCAAGAAGGCAAAAACAGAACATGACTGGGACCGTAAACGTGCATTTTTTAGAGGGGGCATGTGGGACAATTTTCTCTCAAAGTATCGTGAATCAAATTTGATGCACAAGAAGATGTTACAAGTGAGCTCACTCTTGCAGACATTTGGACAGGAATCAGATGATGCCATGAAGTACCTCCTTATGGGTCAATGCAACTGCGCTTACTGGCATGGACTATTCGGCGGAATCTATATCGGGGCGCTTAGGCATGCAATCTATGAGAACCTTCTGAAGGCCGAAGAGATCATTGATGAAAAACGCATGAGGAACAGCTCCTGGATAGTTGAGAAGGTAGACCACGATGTGGACGGTCATGAAGAAGTCCTCATTTCAGGGAGAAGACTCAATTGCTATATCTCTCCTCAGGACAATGCCTCTGTCTTCGGACTTGAATACAAACCTAAGCAGTATAGTCTCTCAAACATCCTGATGCGAAACCCGGAAATCTATCACAAGGATGTGTTGAATCCCCAGTCACGCAAAAAGAAAAAATCTGCTGAGGAACCGCTTTCTATCCATGATATCCCCCATGTAACCCCCGAAGAGTTCAAAGGGCTTCTTGTATATGATACCTACCGTAAGAATTCCTTTATAACTCATTATCTTGATGCCCCTGCATCGGTTGAGAAGATCCTCAAGGAAAACAGGATCGATACTTCTCTCACGGCACATCTCCCATTCCGATTTGTGTCGAAGTCAGATGGAGAAGATTGCATTACTCTTACATTTACAGGTACACAAGGCCCTTTGGATATAAGCAAGGCATATAGGTATGATCCTGAAGGATCTATTACCCTATCTCACTCTATTTCTCCCTTAAGCGATAATACATGGATCGTCCTTGAATGGAATATCTTCACACTCTCCGGGGAGAGGCCATTTGTAGATGATCAACCCATGGAGAATGACCGTGGTGTTTACAGGTCACGCCATGTTGAAATCAAGGATAGTTCTCGAGGGGTTACCGTTCGGATAGAGTCGGGATCTCACTGGGTTGTTTGCATCGTTCCTATTGAATGTGTGTCCCAAAGTGAGGATGGCTTTGAGAAGACATTCCAGGGGTGGAGTGTCTATTTTATGCTCCAATGCCAGGTTAGTGTTCCTGACGTCACGTTGAGGGTCTTTTAAGCATGTCGGAGTTGAAGAAAGCCCCTGTTGTTGAACGATGGGTGATTATTTCAGAGCTCTATTTCAACTACATACCACCTTAAGGATGCAGCTATATTCTTCCCTCCGCTTGTAGTTTCATGATAGAGGACAGGAAAATGAGATATGCCTAGGTTCTTTGCCGAGATCACCCAATTCCCCGTTGCTGTAATCAAGGGAAGAGATATTGTTCATCATATTACAGGATCCTTGAGGAAGAGGAGGGGTGAGGAGATTGCCATCCGTGTGGGGACCAAAGGCTTCAGGGCAAGAATTACCTCCATCGGATCAGAAGAGATCCTTGTTTATATTATGGATGAGGAGGTCCTTCAAGATCGAAGCAACACCATAGTGCATCTGGCTATGTGTCTTTTTGACATGAAGGATCTTGAAGATGCTATCCGGTCTGCGACAGAACTTGGGGTTTCATGTATCTACCCTGTTATATCCTCCAGATCAAACATAAGGTCTATAACGGAAGCCCGATATGCCAGATGGCAGACCATTATCCTTGAGGCTGTCAAACAGTGTGACCGAATGACAATCCCATCCATCCAACGGCCGGTGTCTCTTGATACATTTATCCACGAGATATCACTTCGTTGGGATACTCGGCTTGTAGCCCGCAAAGGTGCAGAGCATTCTATATCAAAATACCTGGGAAACAATGTCGGTATCCTTATAGGTCCTGAAGGGGGTTTTTCATCGGAAGAATTTCGGATGATAACAAACTCCGACTATATAGCTGTGAGCTTGGGGAATACGATCTTAAGGGCAACCACAGCAGCAATAACAGCAGTAAGTATACTTGGTATGTAAAGATACTTACGTTAGCTTCTTGAGCTATTTTTACGAAGAAGCATGTTCACCAAGTAAGATCAGCCCTATTTTGAGTATCTTTGTTCCCTGCCTATATAGTCAAGGCACCACCCCCTGATAACGGGATGATGCCTAGATAACTGCTGGAGAAGGCTACTTGATTTGTCCTGATTGGAGATGTTCAAGTTGTTTCTGTGCCTGTTGTTTCTCCGGGAATTGTTTAGTAGTGGCGAGCGATTTCTTTAGGTATGGTATCGCCTCAGCACCTCTTTTGAGATCGATGAGAGCTGATGCCATATGATAAAGTATGGTAGGGTCGTCTCCCTGTTTCTCGGAAGCCATTTGGAACTGAGCCAGGGCATTATCGGCTAGCCCTTTTTTGAGATAAACATAACCAAGGGTGTCTGCTATTCTTGGATCTTCAGGGTATATATCCTTGGCTGTTTGTGCCAGCTTGAGGGCTTCATCCAGGTCGCTTTTCTTTCCTTTCTCTGCAAGGATCCATGCCAGATTGTTTGCTGCAAGGCCATTCTTGGGATTCTTATCGAGGATGTACTTGTATATTTTTTGAGCTGCTTCCAAGTTTCCTGAGCCCTGCTGGAGCAAGGCGAGCATCATGGCAGCGGTCATGTCATTCGGGTTTTTGTTCAGGATTTTTTCATATTCATTCAATGCATTCTTTATCATGTTGTTCCGGGCATAGTATTGGGCCAGGGCATGGTAGAAGGCATCTTTTTTCGGATCGAGCTCTATTGCCTTCTTTATCTCTGACAGGGCTTCGTCTTTCTTCCCTGAACCTTCAAGCAGGGCAGAGAGAACCATGTGGCAACTTGCCGTATCTGAATTGGCACAGATGCCTTTTATCTTTTTAATAGCCTCTTGCCATCCAATAACCCCGGGTGAGGTGTATGCAAAAAGTGCCAAGGCTTCTTCATTGTGTGGGTAGAGGGTAGCTGCACGCTCAGCTATGGGGTAAGCACTCTTCTTATCATTTTGATCAAGATAGTAACTGAGTTGAGCATGGAGTGTGATCCAGTCATTGGGAGCTGTCTCTTTAAGGGATTGGATATACGGCAGGGCTGCCTGTGGCCCTGATGATCTTAGGGCAGAGAGTGCACCGATATAGAGGATATCAGGGACGATAACCTTGTGTTTGACGAGAAGATCTGTTTCTTCAAGGGCCTCTTTGAATTCACCCTGGAGGAAGCGGATCCTTGCCATCATATTATGGAGCTGTATATTCTGAGCATTCTCCCGAAGAGAATAATCAACGAGCTCCTGCGCTTTTTTTACCTCGCCTTTCATAAGGTAGGCCTGAGCTGCCGTTGAAGCCACATCAGGGCTTGCAGGGGCGACCTCCAATGGCTCACTGAGTACTTCAATAGCCTTGTTGCTGTCCTTTTCCTCGATGTATATCTGTGCAAGAATAATTCTTGACTGGATATCTTTGGTGTCTTTCTCAACTGTCTCAGTAAGCAGTTTTTTCGCCTGAGCACTATCTTTCTTGTCCAGGAGGATCTGCGCAATGAGGATGCGGATCTGAGTTGTGTCCTTAAGATTGCGTGCCATCTGGGCAGTCTTCAAGGCTCCGTCCAGGTCACGCTTTTGGTGGAGGATAGAGGACTCAAGGAGATAGGGTTCAGGGCTTTGGGGGGAGTTTTTCTTCATTGCTTCAAGTTGGTTCTGATAAAGGTCAGCCATATTATGGCGGGCATAGAACAATGCCAGAGCAACCCCGGCAGAGATGTTGTTACCCGATACATGGTATGCTTCCTCAGCCCACTTCCTGGCACTAATGAGATCATTCTTGAACGCATAAATGTCGCTGGCAATAAAACGCAATCTGGTCGATTTGGGGAACAGTGCAGATCCCTTGTTTACCAAGGCAAGGGCATCATCAATTCTACCCACAGGCATGTACATCTGAATGGTATTTATATACATGTCTTCAGTAGGGCTTTTCATGCTCAGGAGTTCTTCCATGACCTTGATCCCCTGTTCCCTCTTGCCGTTCATGAAAAGGGATTGAGCCAGGACTTCTTTTGCAAGGGTATTTTGTGGATCGGTTTGAAGGATAGTAGAAGCCTGTTTTTCGGCCGGATCATATTTTTTTGCGAGCAACAGCATGGAAGCGAGGTATTCTCTGGATTTCACATTCTTAGGGTCGGCTTGAGATGCCTTTGAGAAGGCTGTATATGCCTCCTGCGGATGGTTCAGCTTGAGTTGGGCTTCACCGAGGCTGATAAGTGTCTTGACATCATCAGGAGTAATCTGGAGAGCATTCTGGTACTGGATTGCCGCCTCAGCATATTTCCCCTGGTCAAGATATTTCTGAGCGCTTGAGATGTAGTCTTTTCGTTTTTCTTCAGGGCTTTTGCTGCACCCTGTGAGAATAACTATTGATATGATAAAAAAAATCGAGAGTAGGGATACCCTCTTCATAAGCCCTCCCATGGTTGATATACTCTCGATAACATAGTCAATAGCGCAGGAAAAGCAATAACAAACATGGATATATTGACTTCCCCTTCGCCGGATACTATGAAATGACAGAAATCTCTTAAGGGAGTAAAAGAATGTTCTTAGATCCGCTCTATATCATGATGATTGTTCCTACGGTTTTGTTAAGCCTTTTTGCTCAGATCAAGGTTAAATCATCATATAAACGGTATTCACAAATACCAACATCCCGTGGAATAACAGGGGCACGGGCTGCCCGCCTCATCCTTGATGCCCAGGGTATACGGGATGTATCTATTGAGCTTGGCAGTGGGTTTCTCTCTGATCATTACGATCCCCGCAGTAGGGTTTTACGGCTTTCTGAATCCGTTTATTCAGGAGATTCTCTGGCAAGCGTTGGTGTTGCAGCTCATGAGGTCGGCCATGCCATTCAACATGCACGGGGCTATATGCCGCTCCAGCTCAGAAGCGCCCTGGTGCCTATTTCCTCCCTGGGTTCCAATCTTGCATGGCCGTTGCTCCTCATCGGGTTCATCTTCATGGCAAAATCCCTCATTATAGCCGGGATCTTGTTCTTCAGCTTGGCGGTGCTCTTCCAGCTCATAACCCTGCCTGTGGAGTTCAATGCCTCCTCCAGGGCCTTGGATGCACTGCCTGCAACAGGCATCCTCACCGATATGGAGGTCAGCGGAGCCCGGAAGGTTTTAACAGCAGCTGCGCTCACCTATGTGGCAGCAGCGGCTACTGCTATTGTCCAACTTTTATACTTTCTCCTTCGTTCAGGCCTCTTGGGTGGCAGTGATGAATGATCCTTCTCACATGCAACATACACAGCCACACGAACGTTTTTTAACATATGGGATCGAGCAATAGGGACTATTTAAATAATAATATGTTTTTACCGATATAGGGTATAATGAGAAGGTTCTTTTCGGCAGGCATTCTTTTTATTTTTGATATTGCTGTTGCAGGCGGATCTGTATTCCTTGCTAAGGATATCCAAAGGCTTCTTCCTGAAGTAAGCCTTCCGGATGAACATTTATGGTTAAAGGCATGTGTCTATTCCATTATCACAATAATCTGTTTTTATTTTCAAGACCTTTATAACTGGAAATACTGGAAGAAGTCATCAGAACTTATTTCTTCAATCCTTCTCGGTGAAGGTTTAACGCTGATCATCCTTGCATTCATCTACTATATTCTCCCCAGCATTGGTCTTGAAAGAGATGTGCTCCTTATGGCCATTGCCATTATATCCGTCTCTTCAATGATGTTTCGTATACTCTATCTTAAACTAAGATTAACCCATTATACGGGTATGAAGGTTGTTGTCTTAGGAGATGGAGAGAATGCCAAGTTCCTGTTTCGAGAGATACGTTCCGGTGGCCACCCTGTCATCTTTGAAGGATACATCGGTCGGAATAATTGGGATTTGCCCCTGCGGTGCCTGGGGGATGCCTCTGAGCTCGCAGATATTGTAAAGAAAATAGAACCGGATGTCCTTGTAGTGGCGCCTGATGGGTGGCGAGGCACATTGCCCATTGAGGATCTACTCCGGGTAAAGTTTACCCTGTGCGATGTTATTGATAGCCCGACCTTCTATGAACAGGTCACCGGCAGGATCCTTGTTGAAGAAATACGGCCCAGTTCCATTATCTTTACAAGGGGGTTTCAGGGCTCACGATTCGAAGACCTCATCAAGCGAATGTTCGACCTGGGGTTTGCCTTGGTTGGGCTTATCGTGACAATGCCTATCATACTGTTTACTGCGATAGCCATCCGTATCGAATCTCCTGGTCCCATCTTCTATCTCCAGCGAAGGGTTGGCATGGATGGGAAGGATTTCAAGGTGATTAAGTTCAGATCCATGCGTCAGGATGCAGAGAAGGATGGCCCCAAATGGGCCAGGGAGAACGACCCGCGGATTACCCGTGTGGGCAGGGTCATTAGGAAGCTGAGGATTGATGAGTTGCCCCAGTTTATCAATGTAATAAAAAACGACATGAGCTTTGTCGGCCCACGTCCCGAGAGGCGTTATTTTGTTGACCAGCTCGAAAAGGCCATCCCTTTCTATGCCTTACGATTGCACGCCAAACCGGGGATTACAGGCTGGGCCCAGATTAATTACCCGTATGGCTATACCTTTGAAGACGCCAAGGAAAAGCTCAAGTTTGAGCTCTATTACATGAAGCACCGTTCTATGTGGCTTGATCTTGTAATCATATTCCAGACTATCAAGGTGGCGATCAAGGGGAGAGGATCTCAGTAGGCAGTGACTAGTGGAGGAGCGGTTATAGCCGCACTTAACTGACCGAACATCAAGATCCCTTTTGCCTTATAAACTACTCAGGATCAATGGCCCGTTTGCGGTAATCGCAATGCTGTGCTCGAAATGTGCAGATAGCGACCCATCGGCGGTTACGGCGGTCCAACCGTCTTTCAGGATGTTCACCTTCCAGGTTCCCTCGTTCACCATGGGCTCTATGGCGAACGTCATCCCTTCCTGGAGGACCGGGCCGGTACCCTTTTTACCGAAATTGGGGATCTGGGGGTCTTCGTGGAGGCTTCTCCCGATACCGTGGCCTACGAATTCTCTCACTACATAAAATCCTGCAGATTCAACTACCTTCTGGATCGCTACAGAGATATCGTATAAACGATTCCCTACAACCGCCTGGTTAATACCTTCATAGAGGGCCTTCTCGGTAACCTCCATCAAACGCAATGCCTTCCTCGATATATCACCGACCGGATAGGTTTTGGAGGCGTCTGAGTAGAAACCATCACGTAATGTCCCAACATCAATGCTGATGATATCACCGGCCATTAGTTTGCGAGGGCCTGGAATGCCGTGGATAACCTCTTCATTGATGGAGGTGCACAACGTAGCAGGGTATCCCCGATAACCTTTGAATGCTGGAACAGCATTATGCGAGAGAATAAAGATCTCCGCTTCATTGTCAAGCTCGGCAGTGGTGATGCCGGGTTTGATCATAGGCCCCAAGTGTTCGAACAGGAGGGCCAGAATCCTGTTCCCCTCCCGCATAATAGCGATTTCCTGGGGGGTCTTGAGGATGATCATCCATCCAGGACCTTTTTCAGTGGATATTCGATGATACCACGGGCACCCGCCTTCAGGAGCTCCGGCATCAATGAGCGTGACTGTGATTCGTTGATGATGATCTCCAGCGAATACCAGTTCGGGTCATGAAGCGGCGAGACCGTGGGCGAAGTGATGGCAGGCAGCATCTTGATGACGGCCTCCAGTTTATCTTTCGGTGCATTCATCTTCAACCCTACCATGCCTGTAGCCTGCAGGGCTGCCTTAAGCATGAGGGAGATCTGTTCAATCTTGGTGCGTTTCTTCGAGTCCTTCCAGGTCTCTTTGTTGGCAATGAGCTTGGTATTCGTTATGAGGAGGATATCAACAATCCTCAGATTGTGTGCCTTGATTGTTGATCCTGTCTCGGTTACCTCCACGATGGCATCCGCCAGTCCTTCCACAACCTTTGCCTCGGTGGCACCCCAGGAGAATTCCACCTCGACATTGATGTTCCTTTCTCTGAAGAACTTCTTGGTGAAATTCACTAATTCTGTGGCGATCTTCTTGCCTTCGAGGTCTTCAAGCTTCTGGATGCGTGATTTCTCATCAACGGCCAGTACCCACTTGGCAGGCTTGTAGGTGGCCTTTGAATAGATGAGGTCAGCTACCTCCACTACATCGGATTCGTTTTCGAGGATCCAGTCCTTGCCGGTGAGTGCAAGATCAAACAGGCCTGATTCCACATAACGCGAGACCTCCTGGGCCCTCACAAGGGCACATTCAATGTCGGAATCATCAATGGACGGGAAATAGCTGCGTGATGAGGTGCCGATGATCCAACCCGCATCCTTAAACAGCTCGATAGTGGAAGTCTGCAAGCTTCCCTTGGGGATGGCAAGACGTATCAAGCTCATTTCTTATATACCTCTTTGGGGTCAAAGACCCTGATACCGTCTTCTATCAGGGTCCCGTTCTCTATCTTCCGGTAGAAGCATGATCGATTACCGGTGTGGCAGGCTGCTCCCCCGATCTGATTCACCTTGAGCAATATGGTGTCCCGGTCGCAGTCAATCCGGACCTCAACGATATCCTGTACGTTGCCGGATTCCTCTCCCTTTCTCCAGAGTTTGTTCCGTGATCGGCTGAAGTAGCATGCCCTGCCGGTGCGGAGTGTCTCTTCGAAGGACTCCTGGTTCATATAGGCAAGCATAAGGACCTCACCGGTGGCGGCATCTTGTGCTATAGTAGGGACAAACCCGCCTGACTTAGCGAAATCGACCGGTATCTCCATTTAATGCCTCCTTAAGAGCTGAGCCTTAACAGGTTTTCGTAAAATGTGTCAAGGGTGCATGTCCCTGCATCAATAGGCTTGGATCCGTTATGGCTTGTGGATACTCAAGCCGGATACATCTTCTGCCGCTTCCTTGAGCAGCTCTGCCATAGTGGGGTGAGGATAGTGCGGCATGAGGAATTCATCGATATGCAATCCTTGTTCAATGGCGAGTGCTGCTAAGGAGATGAGCTCAGTGGCATGGGGGGCCATAATGGTTACCCGTTCTATTTTTCCTTCAGGGCTGCAATAAACCGTTGCAAATCCATCCGATGCCTCCATGGTCCGCGCCCTGCCCAGGGCGGATACCGGGAATGTCCCTCTTTTCCCATGAGCGGTATCCATTTGATCCATCTGCTTGCCCACTGAGGCTATCTCGGGATTTGTAAAGATCACCGATGGGATTGCGGAGTAGTTCATGATTTTCGAGCCGCCGGTGATGGTATCTACGGCAACGGCAGCCTCCTTTGCTGCTACATAGGCATACATCTGAGAACCGGTCACATCACCAACTGCATATATTCCAGATATGTTTGTGCGCATGGAGCGGTCCACTTCGATACCATTTGATGCGGTGAGGGCAAGGTGTAAAGGCAGGATACCATTGGGGATGACCGGCTCTCTCCCGATGCAGAGCAGGATACCATCTCCTGTAACGGTTTCCATCCCGCCTGGTTTCTCTACAGTAAGATTGAAGCCGGAAGGCTTTTTAATGGTTGTTATCCTGCCTGAGGTGATGAAGCGCACCTTCTTATACTGTGAGACCAGCTGTTTTGATATCTCTTCATCCTCTGTGGCCAGAATCCTCTCCAGTGTCTCGATGACAGTCACTTCGACACCCAGGTTTGAAAACACATGGGTCATCTCGATGCCGATCACTCCGCCCCCTACGATTATGAGAGAGGAAGGAGGCTGTTTGAGATCAAAGATATCATCGCTTGTCAGGATACCTTCGAGTTCGAACAGGGCAGGCTTCTTCGGCCGTGAACCGGTGGCAATGATGATTGAGGAGGAAATGATATGTTCCTCTCCAACATGAATGGAATTTTCAGACTCGAAATTGGCGTATCCCCTGAAGATGTCAACCCCGGCTTGACTGAGCAGAAATTCTATCCCCTTGACAAGCCGCGTCACGATCCTTACTTTGCGTTTATGCAGGTTTTCCAGTGTTATTGTGGCAGTCCCTGCATCGATCCCGAATCTCTGGGCGTTTTTCATATGAATATAAAGATTGATGCTTTCTATGTAGCTCTTGGCAGGAATGCACCCCAGGTTTGTGCAGGTGCCTCCGAAATGTGAGCCTTCAGCGATCCCGACACGAAGCCCTTTTTTTGCCCCGAGCAGTGCAGCGATATATCCTCCCGGACCACCGCCGATGATGAATAGATCATAACGTTTTTGTGTGTTCATGATCAGCTCTTTTTTCGCTTCTTTCCAGGAATGGGGTAGAATACATCGATGTAAGAATGCTTGAAGACCTTTATCGCCTCCCTGTGTATTACCAGCATCTCCCTGCGAACGAGGGCGAGCTTGTGAAGCTCATTGAACTTATCCACAAGGGAGTTGTATTCTTCAATGCTTCGAGCCTGATCCATAAGTGCCTCAAGTTCCTTGAGCTGATTCAGAACGGACTCGAGTTGATAACCCGAGTGTCCCAGGGCCTTGGCCATCTCCTCAAGGATCTCTTCTTGCGTCTTGTCAACGCTGTCTTTCGCCACATCTTGGCCTATAACACACAAGATCCCTGCCGCGAAAGACCTCGGACGATCTCCTGAGCAGAAGCAAGAGGAAACATACAGCTAGTATATTCTATGAAGCGATTATATGATAAGATCATGATGTCCTTGTGGATAAAGAATCTCCTTCCGAAATCCGATAAGCAAGCATATGCGGAGGGTTAAATGAATCTTGATATATTCTCAGAACACATCGACACCACGATCCAGTCCCTGGGGAAACCGAGTATAGAGTCCCCAGTGAGGGGAACCACGATCTTTGTTGAAGATAATGAGCGGGTTATCATCGATACCTCGCTGGCATTTTTCAATAGGTGTTCAAGCGGCGATTCTGCGCCGATGTCTTTTGAGCTGGCAGGACCCCGCAGAAAGATATTCTTTGATCCTTCCAAGACCAAGTGCGGCATTGTGACATGCGGTGGACTCTGTCCAGGCATCAATGATGTGATCAGGAGCATTGTGCTCGAGCTCTACCATGCCTACAGAGTGGAGAATATTTACGGTATCACGTATGGACTCCAGGGGTTCATCCCGAAATACAAGCATCCGCTCGTCGAACTCACTCCTGCATATGTTGAGCACATCCATGGAATGGGAGGCACCGTACTCGGATCCTCTCGAGGGTCTGAGGATATTTCAGAGATCGTTGATGCCATTGAGCGGTTGAATATGAATATCGTGTTCTTCATCGGTGGCGACGGTACCTTGAAGGCATCCTCCGCAGTAGCAAAGGAGGCCCTGAACCGGGGATTCAAGTGCTCGATCATCACGGTGCCCAAGACCATAGATAATGATATCTATTTCGTCTCCAAGACATTCGGGTTCGATACCGCCGTGGAGGAGGCCAGGAGGGTGATCCAGAGCGCACATGTGGAGGCGAGGGGGGCACCGAACGGCATTGGGCTTGTCAAGGTAATGGGCAGGGATTCAGGATTCATTGCAGCCAATGCCGCCCTTGCATCTCGGGATGCCAACTTCGTGCTCGTACCCGAGGAGGACTTTGATCTTGATGGAGATAATGGCTTCCTGGTGACGCTCGAGATAAGACTCAATTCAAGAGGCCATGCCGTGGTCGTAGTGGCCGAAGGTGCCGGCCAGAAGTTCTTCAAGGATCTCCCTGAAGAGAAAGACGCCTCCGGTAATGTAAAAAAACATGATATTGGTCAATATCTCAAGGAGCAGATCGAACGCTACTTTCGAACCCATGATATGCCCATGAATCTCAAGTACCTCGACCCAAGCTATATGATCCGGAGCGTGGTTGCGAATGCAGCCGACTCCATCTTTTGCGGGTTCCTTGCCCAGATGGCGGTCCATGCCGGAATGAGCGGAAAAACCGATATGTTGATTGGGTTGTGGAATAATGTATATGTACATATACCCAATGCAATCTGTATGAAGGGAAGAAAGACGATCGATACAAACGGGCCTTTGTGGATGAGCGTTAGGGAATCAACAGGGCAGCCCATCATGAGGAATTAGAGGATAGTCCTACAAGGGGCCTGGGCTTTGATCGAAAAGGAGCTGGCTATGGATGAGAAAATATTATTAGAAGATGATATCATTGATCTTACTGACCTTCTGGAGGAAGGCAGCCCACCCAAGAAGCCCCAACAGGCTGAAGTCAAGAGGAAGATGGTGAATGAACCCGATTCCTTTGATCTTGGTAAGGAGATCTCTATGGATTATGACGTATCTGTTGAAGAGATCGAGCATGATAGCACCTTGCTTATGGATGGGCCTCCTCTGGATCTTGATAAAAAGCCACTTGAACAGACCAAGGTCAAGAGCGATGTGGACAATCTCTTGAAGGAGCCCCTGTTGGATATTGAGGCCGAGATCGATCTGGCAATAAAGGATAAGTTCGAGGATGTAGGTCTGACATCTAAAGAAGAGGAAGCGCTTCTGAATGAAGGACCGGCAGAGGAAGTTCCCCCTATCATAGAAGGGGAGCCGGCATCCCCGAAAGAAGAGGTTTTGGCCCCGATGGAAGAGCCTGCAAGGGTTGAGAGGGTTTCTCTACCTGAGATTGAGCCCTCACCAACAGAGGAACCTTTAAGTGTCCTGCCGGAAATGCCGAAGGCCGACATCCCTGTGGATATGCCTACCGAGGCTATTCTGGATGCAGTGATCAGTGAATTCAGAAAAGAAATGCCCGCACTCCTGGAAGGTATTGTCAGGCCTGTGGTGAAGGAACTGCTCCAGGAAATCATCTCCTCGACCCGTGAAGTGATTCCCGGGATTGTTGAGAAAGTGATCCAAGAGGAAATCGAAAAGCTCAAGAAGCTCTAGGATGCTTTAAGGTTAAGGGGGTGGCGGGTATCTGTTTGGGCAAGGTCCTCTGACACCTATCAGAAAACTCCAGCACTCAGATAAAGGTGTTGGAGTTTTCTGTTTAAAACAAGATCCGGCAGACGATCACTTTAAGGTTTTTCACAAACCATCAGTTCAATCATATATCACCCGCAGAGAACACCCGAGAGGCTTTTGCCTTTTACGGTCTTTTCATGCTATGAGATGTGCCACAACCAAGCAGGAGTGCGAGATGCTCGACAAAGACTATGACCCCAAAGATTTTGAGCAGAAATGGTATGAGATCTGGCTTGAGAAGAAGTATTTCCACGCCAGTGAATATGATGGAACAAGGCCTGCTTATACAATCGTAATCCCACCCCCCAATGTTACGGGTGTTCTCCACATGGGACATGCGCTGAATAATACCCTTCAGGATATCATGATCCGCTACAAGCGCATGGATGGATATAATTCTTTGTGGATGCCCGGTACTGACCACGCGGGTATCGCTACACAAAACGTGGTGGAAAAGTCCTTGTCGGAGAAAGGGATCTCAAGGCATGATCTGGGAAGGGATGCCTTCATATCGGAGGTCTGGAAGTGGAGGGAAAAGCACGGAGGCCTCATCATCAGTCAGCTTAAGAGGCTGGGTGCCTCCTGCGACTGGGACCGGACCCGCTTCACAATGGACGAAGGTCTCTCGAATGCAGTCAGAAAGGTCTTTGTCACACTATATAAAGATGGCCTGATTTACCGGAGCGATTATATCGTAAACTGGTGCCCGCGGTGCCACAGCGCCATATCCGACCTGGAGGTGGAGCACGAGGAGGAGGACGGCCATCTTTGGCATATCAGGTATCCCCTTGCTGACGGTAGCGGTGAGGTTGTGGTGGCTACCACCAGGCCTGAGACCATGCTCGGTGATACGGCCGTGGCAGTCAACCCTGATGACGAGCGATATAAAGCAATGATTGGAAAGGACCTTATCCTGCCTGTCATGAACCGCCGAATCCCCATTATTGCCGATGTGCTGGTGGATAAAGAATTCGGTACGGGCGCCGTTAAGGTCACTCCCGCTCACGACCTCAACGACTATGAGATGAGCCTACGCCATGGGCTCGAGGTCATTGTGATCATCGATGAATCCGGGAATATGAACGTCAATGCCGGGCAATATATTGGACTCGACCGGTTTGAGTGCAGAAAGCAGCTGGAGAGGGATCTTGAGGAACAAGGATTCCTCGTGGACAAGACCCATTACCGGGTACCGGTGGGTAAGTGCTACCGGTGCAAGACCACCATTGAGCCCTATCTCTCAAAGCAATGGTTCGTCAAAACCAGGCCATTGGCCGAAGAGGCAATCAGGGCCGTACAAGACGGCAGGACGAGGATCATCCCCAAACAATGGGAAAAGGTTTACTATGAATGGATGAACAACATCCGCGACTGGTGTATCTCACGTCAGATCTGGTGGGGTCACAGGATCCCGGCCTGGTACTGTGATGACTGTGAGGAGGTCATCGTAAGTGAGACCGAACCTAAGCAGTGCACCAATTGTAAATCCGGCAATCTCAGGCAGGAAACCGATGTACTCGACACCTGGTTCTCCTCCGGATTGTGGCCTTTCTCCACCTTGGGTTGGCCGGATCAGACAGACACCTTGAAGCGATTTTACCCCACAGATGTTCTCATCACCGGGTTTGACATCCTCTTCTTCTGGGTGGCAAGGATGATGATGCTCGGCCTTAAGTTCATGAACGATGTACCTTTTAGAGATGTTTACCTCCATGCCTTGGTGCGCGACGAACAAGGGCAGAAGATGAGTAAATCTAAGGGAAACATCGTGGACCCCCTCGTGGAAATGGACAAGTACGGGGCTGATGCCTTCAGGTTTGCGCTGACCGCCTTTGCCGCCATGGGGAGAGATGTGCGCATTAGTGATAAGCGTATACAGGGGTATCGCTTCTTCATCAACAAGATCTGGAATGCAGGTAAATTTGTTTTGAGCAATATACAGGACTTTGAGCCGAAAGGCGTAGCCCTTGACACGGCAAAACTCGGGCTTGCTGAAAAATGGATCCTGAGCGAGCTGAACAAAACCATCCGGGATGCTAGGTCCGCCCTTGATGAATACCGCTATAACGATGCTGCGGATATCCTCTACCAGTTTACCTGGCACACCTTCTGTGACTGGTACATCGAGCTCTCCAAGTCCATGCTGAACACCGAGGGTGTGCAGTACACCAAGTGGGTGCTTCACTACGTACTGAAGGCTATACTTGAGCTGTTGCATCCCATCATTCCCTTTGTAACCGAGGAGATCTGGCAGTGTCTGCCCGGAAGAGAAGGAGAATCCATTGTAATCGCATCATATCCGAAGGAGCGGAGTGATTTCAGCTTCACCAGCGATGCCGAGCTCATGAGCTATATTATTGAGATTATTTCCGGTGTACGCAGTATCCGGGGCGAGACTGGCATATCGCCTGCTCTGTTGCTTGATGTAGTCATCCGAGTAATTGACCCGAGGCTTAAGGGTCTTCTTGACGCCAATAGCATGCATATCAAGGACTTGGCACGGGTATCCCGGGTTGGATTCATCACCGATGAGACCGAGCGCCCGAAGAAGTGTGCCCTGGCTGTGAGAAAAGGACTCGAGGTCTATGTACCCTTGGAAGGGGTGATTGATATAGAAAAAGAAGTTGACCGCCTTACTAAGCAGATGGGTAAGGTAAAGAAGGAGCTTGAGGAGAAACTCAAGAAGCTTTCTAACCCTAACTTTGTCGAAAAAGCCAAGAGGGAAGTTGTGGAAGAACAGATTAAGATAAAGGAAGGCCTAGAGTTCGAGCTTAAGAGTCTCCAAAAGGCCTATACGTTGCTTCAAGGGTAATGAACCTACTGAAATCAAAGGGACTGATTACAGAGGTCATAGAGCTCGCAGAGGTGGACTCCACCAACCAATATGCCCTGAACGCAGGCAGACCCGGCCTGCTTGTCCGCTCCCGTGTCCAGACTGCAGGCAGGGGCAGAAGGGGCAGGACATGGTACTCATCAAAAGGCGAAAATGTATACATGACCGTTACCCTGACGCCACCTGAAGAACGCTATCCCATAATTACCGGCATTGCCGTCCGGGACGCTATTGAGAGCTTTCTTCCCATTCAGTCAGTAGCCATCAAATGGCCCAATGACATAGTTATCTCGGGAAAGAAGGTATGCGGGATCCTCTGCGAGGCCAGAGGGGCCATAACAGCTATCGGTATTGGTGTCAATGTGAACCAACAGGCATGGCCTGTAGAGCTCGAGCATAGGGCCATTTCTCTAAAGCAGGTGTCGCAGCGGAATTTCAGCATTGATGAGGTAACTGAAGTGATAGCGGAAAATCTCTGCCGATGGATAGAGGTGTTTCGCAGCCGGGGGTTTGGTCCGGTTAGGGATGAGTTTTTATGCCATGGAATGCTTAAGGGATATGATGTTTATAATGATAAGGGTCATAGATGCACCATAATCGACATCACGATGGATGGTCACCTCGTTATCGATGTGGATGGTAAGAGAAATATCCTCGTACATGAACCGGTGTCCCTTGGATTGGACAAGGATGTATAAGACTCTGGATTTTTAGATTAACCTTACAGGATTGATTTCTTTTTTCTATCCCTGTAAGCATTATTACTTCCAGGTGCTACCATAGGCCGGCCCTTGTCTTTTCAATGGTTGAAGCTAACATAGTATCCGGGAGGGAATATGCGCATAGACAGAAATATCAAAGAGAGAGGACACGATCCGTACAGCAAAGGTCGCAAACATGCCGAAGGTGCATACTGCCCGGAATGCCATGCCGTCTATCAGGGAGGCAGGTGGGTATGGCCGGAGGGGCCTGTTTCTTTAGGCGAACCTCTCCTTTGTTCCTCATGCAGGAGGATTAGGGATGACTTTCCAGCAGGTGAGCTCTATCTGTCGGGCAAATATCTGATAAAGCACAAAAAAGAGATTGAAAACCTGATTCATAAGATTGCCAAGGAGGCCAGAGAGAGATCACCGCTCAAGAGGATGATGGATATTAAAAAAAAAGACCAGGGCTTGTGTGTGAGATTGACCGATGACCATCTTGCACGTCACATCGGTGATGCTATTTTCCGTGCTTATAGGGGGGATCTGCAGCTCAAATACTCTGATGAACAGAAGTTTGTACGACTCTACTGGCACCGCGACGAATGAAAAGGCTTCTTGTCATCAATGCCGATGACTTAGGCTTAAGTCCAGACATAAATTCCGGGATATTGTGTGGCATTGGGCAGGGCTTTATCAGCGACACCTCAGTGATGGTCAAGGCCCCGTATGCCGAGCCTGCAATACGAGGGCTCAAGGCGTTAGGCATTAAGCATACGGGTATCCATATCAACCTGGATGATATGCTCGGTTGGAAGCCGGAAGGCATTGAACTCAAGGCAAGGCCAGCCCTCATGGAGATGTTGGATGACCAGGACTTTATGAGGGAATGCGCCCGCGAGGCTCGGGAACAGATCGAGATCTTCTTGTCTTTCGGCCTTATACCCACACACTTAGACACCCACCATCATGTGCATGGGTTCTCATCCATCTTTGAAGTTCTTGTAGGTCACTTGATAGAATATGGTATTCCCGCTCTCAGGTTCAGCAGACATGGTTATCAGCTCCCCACCCGGGAAGATATCTCATATAACGATAAGCTCTATGCCCTTATGGAAGAAAAACTCAAGCGCAGTGGCATATATTTCAGTACGCATTTTTTAGAGGGGGCTCGCAAGATCGCTGATGTGGACCAAGGGGTCACGGAACTTGTGGTCCATCCTTCCATGGGGGGAGAACTCTGGAGGTCGGAAGAACTTAAGATCATTCAAATGAAAGGCACGCCCATCAACTTGGAGCGTCATGGCATTGAACTGGTCAGTTTCCAAGATGTTTTACAGGCAGATACACCTGATTTATGAGAGCCCCTTGATGTCCAGTTCCTTGTTCCGTAAGCTCAGACTGATATCCACGAATACCATGAGGCCGTTTAAGGCATACAGGGTTACCACCCAGTCAAGGTTGTAAAACAGCTTGTGAAGGATCCCTGCGATATAGCCGATAAAAACGATAATAAGGAATGCAATGCTTTTGCCCCGGGCGGTCCTTGATGTGTAGGATTTATAGATGGATGTGGGCCAGGCAGAGCCGAAACAGATAAGCATTATCACTTCGAAGATACTCATGGTTAAGCTCACCCCTTACTTGCTTGTTTGATATTCCATCCAGCTGGGTATCATGGATTACTCTGCTACACCATAGGTAATCACTGCATGTTTCTTGATGATACAACAGAATATGTCATAGGTCACTGACATTTCATGAGAAAAGGCCGGAGGGCTTCTGTCCCCTCCGGCCGTGCTTAGGTGTGTATGGTCAAGTTTTATACGTTTTGTGCCATCTTGAAGATTGGCAGGTACATTGCCACGACGACAAAGCCGATGATCCCGCCTAGAAAGACCATAAGCATAGGCTCCAAGGCCGAGGTCAAAGCCTCCACAGCCGTATCAACCTCTTCATCGTAAAAGTCGGCGATCTTACTAAGCATCTGGTCCATGGCGCCGGTTGCCTCACCCACAGCGATCATCTGCACTACCATGCCGGGGAAGATGCCTGTCTGCTCCAGGGGTTCGGACATGGATCTCCCCTCGCTGATAGCCGTTCTGACCGCACGTATGGCATTTTCAACAATAACATTGCCGGCGGTCTTTGAAGTAATGTCCAGGCCGTCCATGATGGGGACTCCCGAGGATATCATGGTGCCCAGGGTACGGGTAAACTTTGCCACAGCTACCTTCCTGATGAGATCACCGAAGATAGGGAGCCTTAATGCCACCTTATCGGTGTAGAAACGTCCCTTTTCCTGGGTCCTGATCCATTTGAAGCCGAAGATGAGCAATACGATGAAACCTGCCATCCCCCACCAGAACTTTCTGAAAAAGTGGCTCAGGTTTACTACCATTTGTGTAGGGGCCGGCAAAGCAGAGCCGAATTGTTTGAACATATCACTAAAGGTGGGGATAACGAAGATCATGAGGATTGCCACAACTCCAAAGGCTACGCACAGCACGATAATGGGGTATGTCATGGCGCTCTTGATCTTGTTTTTGAGTTGTTCATTCTTTTCCATATACACGGCGAGACGGTTCAAGACCGTATCGAGCACGCCACCGATCTCACCTGCTGCAACAAGGTTTACGTAGAGGCTGTCAAAGACCTTCGGGTGCTTGCTCAAGGAATCTGCAAAGGTGCTTCCCCCCTCAACGTCCTGCTTTATCTGGGTAAGGACCTTTTTGAAGCTGGGGTTGGGCTGCTGGGAAGATAAAATGTCAAGGCACTGGACGAGCGGTAAGCCTGCATTGATCATGGTGGAGAACTGCCGGGTGAAAATGACGATCTCCTTGGTCTTGATCCTTTTATCAAAGAAGGTGCTTCCTTTTGCCTTGGTTTTAAGTTTTGTAGGGATGATTCTCTGCCGTTTGAGGATCATAGCTGCCGCAGCCTTGTCAGAAGCCTCGATCTCACCCTTTTTAATGCTCCCATTGGCGAGCTTGCCTTCCCAAACGAATACTGACATGGGTTATCTCCTCTCTGTTCCTGATACGTTCCTGTGCTGAGCAGGGGACGCCATCATCTGTCTGAGCTCTTCCGGATCCATGGACCTTCCGAGCGAATCATCCAAGGTTATTAATTTACGCATATAGAGATTCAGCAGCGACTGGTTCATGGTCTGCATGCCGTGCTTGGTCTGTCCTACCTGCATCTGGGAGTAGATCTGGTGTATCTTGTCTTCCCTGATGAGGTTCCGTATTGCCGGGGTCGTTATCATCACCTCGGCTGCAAGCACCCTCCCTTTGCCGTCCAGCCTGGGAATGAGCTGCTGGGCGATGACCGCCTCCAGTACAAAGGCCATCTGAGCCCGAACCTGCGACTGCTGATGCGCCGGGAATGCATCCACGACGCGGTTGACGGTCTGGACTGCCGAGTTGGTATGCAAGGTAGCAAACACAAGGTGGCCTGTCTCGGAAATAGTGAGTGCCGCCTGCATGGTCTCCAGGTCTCTCATCTCACCGATGAACACAACATCCGGGTCCTGCCGAAGGATGTATTTGAGGGCGGTCACAAAGCTCTTTGTGTCCGCACCGATCTCCCTCTGATTAACCAGACATCCTTTATGCTTGTGCACGAATTCTATCGGGTCTTCTATGGTGACGATGTGGTCGTGACGTTCTGTGTTGATTTTGTCCAGAAATGCGGCCAAGGTGGTGGATTTACCGCATCCCGTCGGTCCTGTCACCAGGATAAGACCACGAGGAAGCGAGGTGAGCCTCATGACAACCGATGGGAGGCCAAGGGTTTCGAGCGACAGGATCTCATAGGGGATCATCCTGAATACACCTGCAAGAGCACCCCTCTGAATAAAGATATTGGCCCTGAATCGGGCAACACCCTTGATGCCGAAGGAGAGGTCGAGCTCTTGTTCCTCCTCGAACTTATGCTTCTGAGCCTCAGTGAGGATAGAGTAGAGCAATTCCCGCGTAGTTTTAGGATCCATCGTTGGTACATCCAGGGGATAGAGCTGTCCTCTGACACGGATCTGGGGAGGTGATGCTGTAGTGATATGCAAGTCTGAAGCACCCTTCTCAACCATGATCTTGAGCAAGTCATAGATAGAATGTTCCAAGGAATACCTCCAAATTTAATCGGCCATTGTTGTTCTTAAGATCTCTGCCACCGAAGTGGTACCTTCAAGGACCTTACTGAGGCCGCTCTGTCTCAGGGTCTTCATGCCCTGGCTGATGGACTGGTTTTTGATCTCGGATGCTGAAGCACCCATGAGGATAAGCTCCCGTATTGCCTCGGTAATAGGCATAACTTCATAAAGGGCTATCCTTCCCTTGAACCCCATATTCCCGCATGAAGGGCAGCCCCTCCCTGCCACGCACTCTACATTTTCCGCAGTTTCAGGGTCCATGCCCATCTGGATTAGTGTTTCAGGCGATACCTCTTCATCTCTTTGCTTGCACTGGGGGCATACCTTCCGTGCGAGCCTCTGGGCCACGATAAGATTCACCGAAGACGCCACCAAAAAAGGCTCAATACCCATATTGAGGAGCCTGTTTATGGTTGAGGGAGCATCATTGGTGTGGAGCGTGGAGAGCACGAGGTGTCCTGTCAATGCAGCCTTGATTCCGATCTCTGCGGTCTCGAAATCCCGGATCTCTCCCACGAGTATAATGTCAGGGTCTTGTCTAAGGAAGGACCTCAGGGCAGTAGCAAAAGTAAGGCCGATCTCTTCATGCATCTGGACCTGATTTACGCCCGGAAGATTAAATTCTACAGGGTCTTCAGCGGTGGATATGTTGCTATCCATCTTATTAAGCTCGGACAGGGCGGAATACAGAGTCGTCGTTTTTCCGGAACCCGTGGGCCCGGTGACGAGAACCATGCCCCATGGCTTATAGATCGCTTCTTTGAAACGTGTGAGGGCCTGTTCTTCAAAGCCGAGCTTGGTCATGTCGAGCTGGAGGTTCGATTTATCAAGGATTCTCAAGACCACCTTTTCGCCGAACAGGGTGGGTAGTACCGATACGCGGAATTCAACCTCCTTGCCGCCCTGGATCTTGAGTTTGATTCTGCCGTCCTGGGGCAGCCTCCTCTCTGCAATGTCAAGCTTTGCCATGATCTTCAGTCTCGAGACCAGGGCATTCTTCATGCGGATCGGTGGTTTCATGGCTTCATAGAGCATGCCGTCAAGTCTGAATCTGATCCTCATGAATTTCTCATAGGGCTCTACATGGATGTCGCTCGCACCCTTTTTGATGGCATCAACAAGGGTCAGGTTAACAAGCTTAATGACGGGCGCCTGGTCCGCTTCCTTTTCCAAATCTCCCACAGCGAGGTCGTCAACATCGGCTGTAACCTCCACCGAGCCTCCGAACTCTTCCATGGTGCTTAAGGCATCATCAAGGGATGCGCTCTGGTCATAGAAATGGTCCATGGCCCATTTCAGCGAATCCTCCGAGGTAACAAACACCTCAATGGAGTACCCGGTTAAAAACTTGAGATCATCAACAGCAAATATATTCGTGGGGTCGGTCATTGCAACCTTCAGGGTGGCCCCGTTTCGATCAAAAGGCATGGCGTGGTATTTCTGGACGACATTGATAGGGATGAGCTTTACTATCTCCGGGTCAGGATTCAAGTTTTTGAGTATGACTGCGGGCAGCCGGTATTGTTTGCCCAGGAAGTCTACGAGCTGTTCCTCACTGAGGTGCCCAAGTTTGACAAGCTGAGAGCCTAGGCGGACACCGGAGACTTTCTGTGCCTTCTGAGCCTCGAGGAGTTGTTCAGGTGTAATAAGAGCATTTTTCACTAATTGCTCGCCTATACGCTCATTTGCCATATCTCTCCTTCCTATTGACTATCGGCAGTCGGGGAGCCTGACTTTAACCAATCAAAACCAGCACACAATGGTGTAACCGTATGGTTCGCCAGCATTTCTTGTGTATACATTTCATATAAGATTCTGGTCAGCAATTCCAAAGGACCCTGGTATTAAGTTCTGGTGGAAAGCCCTGTTGTAAGATATATACGCTTTGATCTTGTTGCGGCCAGTATTTTATCCCTTAAGAAGGACCGGATCAGCTGATTACATTCCTAAAATGAGGCCCATGACGCATCTTCAAGAGCCCTTCTTGTCTTTTTTCGCCCGGACCTGGTTGATGGATATCACTTCAGCATTGTGCATGATGGTTTTTTTTTGAGGTTGTTGTTTTTCTTGTCCTGGTTTTTCAAGCGTTATGATCTGTATGGGGATATCCTTCATGGTAAACGAGGAACCCTCAAGGTATTCCCTCTTGAGAATCCATGTCATCTCCTGCGGTGGAAAACTTAAGAAGAGAAACTTCACCTGGTACCACTTGGGTTTGATATCAGGCTCAATCACTTCAATCCTTGCATATACTGAAGGTTTATCATCAATATGTATTATAACCACATCACCGATGGAACTCATGGGATGTTTCTATCACAAAGGGTCGAACAGATCCATGGATGTTTTCGTAAATAAGATGGTAACATGCCGTTATTGACTCGCGGCGGTGCAGGGTTGGTTTTTAGAAAAGTGGGCCATGCTCCAGCTTGATAAAACCTTGATTTTGTGAAAGAGTACCTCCATATCGTCCATGATCTTTATGGTATAAGACAGGATGTTTTGACCAAAGGTATAAACGATACCTATCCATATTTATTTTAGTTATTAATCTTTTTATGCCGGAAGGACGATGATGGATAAGAGATGGCTGAAGAGATCCTGTTCGTCGATGACGAAGAATATGTCCTTGATATAGCCCAGCAGATCTTCGCTGAACGCGATATTACCATCCTCACTGCACAAAGTGCCGATGGGGCCCTTGATTTAGTAAAAAAACATGAGATTGCCGTACTCGTCTCTGATAACCATATGCCCGGCATGAAGGGTATCGATCTCCTCTCCAAGGTCAAGGCCATCTCCCCTGATACGGTGAAGATTCTGATGACGGGGTTTGCCGATCTTGAGACTGCGCTGGATGCCATCAACCGGGTGGAGGTCTTCCGTTTCATTGTCAAGCCATGGGAAAACACCCAACTCGTCGGTCTTGTGGAAGATGCACTAGAGCGTTATCGGCTCATCAAGTCCATCCTGCAGGGCGATGAGAATACTATGCGATCCCTGGTCCATGCCCTTGAACTCAAAGACCCCTACACCAGGGGACATTCCGAACGTGTTGCAGGCTATGCACTCATGATCGCCGCACATCTTGGTTTGTCCGAAGAGGCGTTGAGCTCCATACGTTATGGAAGTTGGCTGCATGACTGTGGCAAGATCGGGGTTTCTGAGAATATTCTCAATTATGAGGGGCCGTTAGATGAGACCGAGATCCACGTTATCAGAAACCATCCCCTATGGGGCGCAGATGTGGCCCGGAAGGGACACCTGACCGGGACAATTGTGGATATCATCCTTTCCCATCATGAGCGTTATGATGGAAAAGGCTATCCATCAGGTCTCAGGGGTGAAGAAATCCTGCTCGATGCACGAATCGTCAGTGTGGCCGATATCTATGATGCACTTACTACGGAAAGACCCTACCGGATGGCGTATACGCGAGAGAGGGCATTAGAGATGCTTCTTTCCATGAAGGGCAATGTCCTTGATCCAAAGCTGGTGGATTGCTTTGTATCCATCATGCAAAGAGGCAGCGGAGAAGAATCCGGCACACCGAAGATATAAAAAGTTCTATGTTTTAGGTCTAAGATTGTAAGCCAAGAAGACAGAATCCGCCACATAACCCTTCAAACATAAAACTTATACTTGTTTGTCAGATGAACCGGGTAAAGGACCCCCGGGCTGAATCATCCCGGGGGTTTATGGCGTCCCCAAGGGGATTTGAACCCCTGTCGCCGGCGTGAAAGGCTGATGCCACTGCAAATCCATTGACGCTCAGAGCAAGTAAACAAGCTATTTCACAGCCTTGACTATTTTGACCTGTTGTGAATTTGTTGACATTTTCCAGATTTTTCATGACTTTCCAGATAGAGTGTCAACATAAAAGTCAACAACCTTAGGGGTCTGTAATAGGTTCATGTACTCTGTCTGATCTGTTGCCAAATTATGAATATATATCTCCGTGGTTTTCATGTTTGCATGGCCTAGCACTTCTTGAATAACTTTTGTAGGTGTGCGACCCATTGCCAGTAATGATGCTGTATATCGCCTGAGTGCATGGAAACCGAAAGCCGTTACGCTTGCCCTCTTACACAATCCCTTAAGAAATCTACGGCGCACCTTATATGGCTTTCCATAGTGGGGAGAATGTTTATCCGAATTAACCACTAACCATTCAGTGTCCTTGATAGGTCTGTTCAGCAACCACCACTTCATATTGTCGTATAGCTCATCTGACATAGTTATATATCTCGGGACCCTGCTTCCATCCTTACTTTTCTTTGTCCAAAGTCTTATCTGCCGCAGATCCATGAGCACATCCTCAACGGCACAATTGAATATCTCTCCACATCTAGCCCCGGTCTGAAGGTAAAGGCTTAGGAAGAACCTCTCTTCTCTTGTGCAGGCCATGATAACCTTGAGTACATCCTCGATAGGCGGAGTGTACTGAGGTTTTCTATTATGAGTAAATCGGGAAATTCCAATGAGAGGATTTTCAAGATCCTTGAAGAACTTCATATAGAAACGTTCTCCCCAATTCCACATTGCAAGTAAGTTCTTTTGCTCTAAGATACGGTTACACAAAAACTTTTTCTCTTCAACCAATTGCAAAATAGAAAAATTGATTTTTGAGGTTTTTCAACATCTACGGTTTCCAGGCATCTTAAAACCGAGGTGTTATTGCAGGAATCAACGGTTTTTTCAAGATAGAAAGGAACAATAAATGTCTTAGTTGCTGCTCCTCACTTCCACGCATGCCATGACCACCTTTCAACCATATATTCAATTGGTTAAAGCATACAATACAACCAATGATATGAAAAGAAAATAACAACTGTATGAATAGTTTTTCAACAGCCTGCTAGCGGACATCCCCTAGGTTCCCTGGAACGTTACACGATTGGGGGTGTTGTTTCCCGGTGTAATGGTTCCCGGCATGCCGATAAATTCCTCGGTCTCCATACTGTCTAGTACTGCCTGATCACCCTGGACCAGGCCCAGGCAACGGTCCCCATTTTCAAGGCGGCCGACCACAATGGCATATTCGGGATTACCTTGGCGGCTGTGCATCACCGTATAAGTCTCGACCCTGATGGCGCCGCGGGGGTTCATGTTCAGAGGCGGGCTGGGCATGCGATCAATCTCATGCTGGATGGCATCTGGCATTGCACGTATCCATGGTTTCTCAGGAACCCTACCGCTGTAGATACCCGCCGAATGCTTGGTAATGTGCCAGCCCAATCCCGATACATATCCAAACTGCTCAGGATTTCTCCTCAGCCTCTCGACGGCATGGGCAATGGCGTGCATGGTGTAGTTATTCCCCGGCCCTCCGAAAAAGGCCAATCCGCCTGTAATGGTAAGTGGCGGCAGATTGCCAACATCGAGTCCGATTGACTTCGCCCCTATAAGAACGGCACTAGGGAAACAGGAGTAGAGATCAAAGAAGTCGATTTCATCAAAGCCTATTCCGGCCATACGTAGGGATTCTTTGCCCACAGCATGGATAGCCGGGCTGTATGTATAACTGACACGCTCCGATACATACCATTTATCGATAGCGTCGGCACATCCATGGATATAGACCCACTTCTCTTTCGGTATGGAAAGCTTGTGTGCCAGACGCGTACTGGTAAGGATCAGGGCGGCCGACTGATTCACAGCCAGAATAGGATTCATCACCTTCGTGTAAGGGAATCCCACCATCCGGTTTTTCTCAGAGACTTCCCTGATCTCACGGCTGTCCAAAGGATCCCTGAACCAGGCGTGCGGATTACCCGCAGCGGTTTTTGAAAAACCGGCCCATAAATCTCCCAGAAACTTGCGGTGAGCTTCTATGCTCAGGCCGCGTTCGGCCCGCAGTGCATTTTCAAAAAGCGGGTAGACCTGGACCGGTACCTCAGCATTATGAAGCCCCTCATGCTGGCTTGAGCCGTAACGGCTATCGCCAATCATTTCCACCGCGGGGCTTTCAAGCGCAGGCCACCCTAGCCTCTCTATTTTTTTCCCGAAGCGTTGGGTGGTCTGTAATGTTTCTGCGCCCACCACGAGGGCAGCCTCGATCTCCTGGCCCGCGATCCTGTCCGCCGCCCTGTTAACCAACCATTGGGGCGTATTGCCGCCCACGTTGCTATATTCCTTGATTGTGGGATTGATATCCAGCATCTCGCTCAACAAGCCGGCCGGGTCCCGGTAGCGCCATGAGAACATATTCACTACCGTTACGGCCTGTATGTGCTTAAGTATCTGAGGGTTTCCCAGATCCTCGATGCAGGACAACGCGGCCTTATGGGCCATTTGGAGCGGGTGCTGAGCTTGCTCAAGCGCGCCGGATCTGTCCGTGATCTGGCCAATGCCCACAATGATTGGTTGATCTCTCATAGGGCTTCTCCCGTTTTTATCGTAACCCCCTGTGGCAGCTTCCTCGCCAGAATATCCACCGCCTCGGCCACCATTTCTTCAACAACCTGCTAGGGCATCTAATTGTTCTTCTGCCCCAATATGGCTATTTTAATACTGTTAAATATATGGCAACATCGATAATGCTTATATAACAAAATGATTGTTCTCTAACCTCATAATAACATCATTAACGGTAGACGGGTCAATTACAGTCAGATCTTTAATTGTCTGCAATATAGCATTTCCGATATGGGTGTTTTGCTACATGAAGATTTCATGCCAGAGGTCACGCTCTGGTATGAAGCGATAAGTTTTGTATGTTTCAACCCAAGATACGAAGATACCTTTGCTCAGCACATGTTGATCAAGCGGAGACAAAGTGATATCCTTATCAATAATTATTATGAAAAAGAGGTGGTGAAAAAATGGGAGAGATCGTTCACACTTCACACATCAGGATTATCCGGGAAAAAGGCCCCACCCGAAAAGCACTCATTGAAGGGTTTAATGAGCCTGTATATTACGGTGTTCATGGGGGGATAAAGAAGTTTTATAAAGTTGAACCTGAAAAGGAGCACGCTGCGACCCTTGATCATATCGTAGCAGCAGTAGCTGCCTGAATGATGGGAACACTGGCCACGGTACTGGCCGGAAAAAAGATTCCCACCCCTGAAGATAAATACTGGGCAGATGTTGAAGGTGATATCGAGAATATCAATGGTATACTCAAGATCACACAGATTCGGGTAAATTATCATCTCAGATTGCTTCAGGAGAAAATTGGAGAGGCAAAAGAGGCCTTTTCTCTTTATCTACCCTTTTGTCCCGCAGCTCAAAGCATAATTGGCTGTATCGATATCATGGATGATTTGATCATAGATCAATAAACTGAATCATTGATTCGGGGCAAGTCATATCATTGAGTTAAGAATCCGGAAATCGGATTTTGTTATCCAGGCTGTCATTTTTTATGATTCACATAGAACATATAGATTCCGTGATAATCAAAGCCTGAGTTGAAGCTCTCGATACATAGATTACATGCGAAGGCCAATGGTTATTCCAGAGCATAGATTACTTTTGATAATCATCGCAAAAGATGGTCAAGTGAAAATGAATATTACATACCAGGACCGGCGCTCTGAGCCGGTAGCCTGAATATCATAGATTTGAAAACAAAACCATCGATTTTCGGGCATCTCAAAACCGAGATGAATCGAAGATCTCTGTCCTTGGTAAAATGATTAGTTTATTTTTGCTTCTTCGATTTATTTTTATCATCCTATCATCCGATAGAAAGACTATGCGTTACCACTCTATCCAAGGCACTGTATTAGGATATCTAGCCTATCTGAAGACGACCTGTTTTCCTTGTTTTTCCCGGTATGAGGCTGCAAGATAAACAGTTGTTGTAAGATGATATGGATAGAGGATTCTATCATCTTTAGATAAAGAGAAGGAACAGTGAGAATTGAGTATTAGAGAAAAGGTCATTGATCTCATCCGAGACCAGGCAACATCTTTGCCTACCCTTCCTGTCATAATCAACAACATCATTGTGACGGCGAAGAGCGAGAGTACAACAGCCAATGACCTTGCACGATTCATCTCGAATGATCAATCCCTTTCTGCTCGCGTCCTTAAGATCGCCAACTCTCCCTATTACGGTGCTCCAAAAAAGATAGACTCCATTACAAGGGCCATCATCGTTGTCGGATTCAAGGAGATCATAGCCATTGCCCTGGGCTCGGGGATATTCAAAGCCCTCAACCCAAAGAAAAATGATACCTTGATGGATATGAACGACCTATGGAAGCACTCCATCGGCGTCGGGTTTGTATCCAAACTCATTGAACAGAAAACCAGGAGGGAAGTCGAAGAATCCACCATGCTCATGGGGTTGCTCCATGACATCGGCAAGATCCTCTTTCTTATCTATTTTCCCGGTGATTATGCAGAGGTACTGTCAAAGCACCGCGCTGATCAGATTTCACTGCATGTCATAGAGAAAGAGCTCCTAGGAATCGATCACACCGAGATGGCGTATCTACTGATGAAACAATGGAATTTCCCCGACAATATCAGCATCCCCATACGTTATTATCACAATCTCTCGGACTGCCCGATCGAATATCTGAACCGGGCTATGACCATCCATGTGGGTGACTATATCTGCCATAATGCGGAAATCGGCCATAGCACCAATCTTTTTCCCGAGAAGAGGGATGAGGTAATCTCGGCTATCGGTCTCTCATTGGAACAGGTTGAGGAACTTACAACGACTTTAAGGAACTCTCGCTCTCAAGTGGATGACTTCCTTGAGGCACTGTCATAGGAGATAGAGATACATGAAGGAAAAATCCGAAGAGAGCCTTCTTATTGATCTGCTGGAGGGGAATGACAATCGGCTCCTTCTGGATAACATCAGGACAGTCTATAATAAATTCCAGGACAAGCTCACCCAGCTCTCGCTTCTGCGGGAATTAGGGAACATCCTACTCTATGTCAATGATTTTAAAAAGATCTGCCAGACGATTATGGATATCACCATCAACAATAGCGTAGCGAGAAACTGCTCTATTATGCTCTTTGACTTTGATGTAAATAAGCTTTTCCTTGTGGCGGCCACAAACCCCAGCGGGAAAAGCTATGTCGTCGATACTGAAAAGATGTTCTCAAAAGAGGACCTCCGGTATACGTTCTCCTATGGTGAAGGCATTGCAGGAGAGGCGCTTCAGAAAAAGGAGCCGATCCTTATAGATGACGTGCATAACTCGCCGATCTTTGATAATACCAAGCAAACCCGGGTCGAGATAGGAACCCTGCTCTCGGTACCCCTCATTATCGAAGACACTGCCTGCGGGGTTTTCACCTTGAGCCACCCGCAGACCAATATGTTCAAGCCCAATGATGTGAATCTGTTCATGATCGTAGCAAATGTGGTCGCACTTGCGATCAACAGTGCCCTGAGTTACGAGATGTTGAAGAACTCAGAGGAAAAATACCGGGCGCTGACTGAGTATTCAAATGATGGTATCACCATCATCCAGGGCGGCAAGCACATGTATGCCAATCAAGCCTACAAATCCATGACCTGCTACACCTTCAGGGAGCTCAGGAACATCCGGTTCGATCAGATCCTCTTTCCCCTGGAGAGCAGTAACGGAGTCATGTTCAAGATGAATCCCCTTGACAGCAATATACCCGGTACGTTTGAGGGGGTTCTGATCACCAAAGACAAAAAGAAAATAGCGGTTGAGATCTCCCATGCTTCGTTCATCTATATGGGGCGGCATACGATAATCATCTCCATCCGCGACATAAGGGAGCGTAAGGAGCTCGAGTTGAAACTCCAGCAGGCACATAAGATGGAGGCCCTCGGTATTATTGCCGGGGGTGTTGCCCATGACTTGAATAATATACTCTCAGGAATTACAAGCTATCCTGACCTCTTGCTCATGGATATTCCGGAAGACAGCCCCCTGAGGAAACCCCTCCTTACCATAAAGAAGTCGGGAGAAAAGGCCACAGCAACGGTTCAAGACCTTCTGACCCTCGCGCGGAGAGGTGTGGTGGAAATGGAAGTAGTTAACATCAATCAACTGGTTGAAGAGTATATAGAAAGCCCCGAACATAAAAAGATCAAAGCGAGCCATCCCCAAATTCGAATTATCAAAAAGCTCGAAACCGGAGGCCTCAATATCCTCGGTTCCCCCTACCATCTTTCAAAGACAATCCTGAACCTGGTATTGAATGCTGCAGAAGCCATGCCTGATAGCGGAGATCTGATCATCAGCACCGAGATCCGCCATATGGATAGACCAACCCAGGGTTTTGAGCTCGTCGAAGAGGGAGACTATGTGGTACTTACCGTCTCCGATACAGGGGAGGGTATCCTTCCCGAATCCATGAGCAAATTGTTCGAGCCGTTCTACACTAAAAAGAAGTTCGGAAGAAGCGGGTCGGGCCTGGGTCTTTCTATAGTCTGGGGGACGGTAAAGGATCATGGAGGGTTCATCGATGTAAACAGCATCAAGGGAAAAGGGTCAACATTTTCACTCTACTTCCCCTTGACCCGCCAGGAATTGAATCAGGATAAAAGATCACTTTCACTCGATTCTTATCAGGGCAAAGGAGAAAAGATCCTTGTGGTGGACGATGTCCTGGAGCAGCGGGAGATCGCATCCATGATTCTCACCAAGCTCGGATACCAGGTTGCAGCCGTCTCAAGCGGTGAAGAAGCTGTAGAGTACATGAAAGATCATAAGGTAGATCTTCTTATACTTGATATGATCATGGACCCCGGTATGGATGGGCTCGACACCTATAAGAAGATCATCAAGATTAACCCGGATCAGAAGGCGATTATCACAAGCGGCTTTTCAGAGAATGAGCGCGTGAGGAAAGCAGAATCCCTCGGCGTCTGCAGGTATATCAAAAAACCGTACACGATTGAAAACCTGGGGATCGCAATCAAAGAGAGTCTTTCCCGGTTATAGAACACGAGGGATGGCTGTCGAATCTTGAAGCTGTAGTCTTGCTACATCTAAGTAGACACTATAGGAAAGCATAGATCTTGTGCCAAGGCCAATGGTTATTTCAGAGCATAGATTTCTTTTGATAATCATCGCAAAAGAGGGGCATGGAAAATCATAGATTACATACGAGTCTGTTGAAAAAGCCCCCGAGCTCAGATGACCTAAGCAAATCAATTATTTCATAAAAAAAGTTAATTAGACCTTTATTATCAATATATTATATGATATAAAGTCATTGTCTTCAAGGGATAGAGCTCTTTCTGATTCTCCCAACTCCTGAAAGGAAAGGATACCATGGCTAAGTACAAACCTTACACCTATGCACAGGACATGCTGATACCGGTATCGTTGCAGGAACAGATCATGCCCGGGAGTCTGGAATATGCGATCCACACGCTTGTGGACGAGCGGATGGACGTGAGCCTGTTCGACGAGAAGTACCGGAATGATGAGACAGGGCGGCGGGCATACGATCCCCGGATCCTGCTGAAGGTGGTCTTGCTGGGGTATTCACGGGGTTTGACTTCATCCAGGAAGATCGAGCAGGCATGCCATGAGAATGTGGTTTTCATGGCGCTGAGCTGCGGCCAGTACCCTGACCACAGCACGATCTCGACATTCGTGAGTTCCATGAAGGATGAGATCCTGCCACTGTTTCGGGATGTGCTCTTAGTCTGCGAGGAGATGAAGTTGCTCGGGGGAACGCTCTTCGCATTGGACGGGTGCAAGCTAGCGTGCAATGCATCTCCGCAGTGGAGCAGGACGGTTTCCGAGTTGAGGGGGAAGCGTGAGAAGCTCGAAGTGAAGGTGAAGGAACTGCTGACAGAGCAGGAAGAGGAAGACCGTAAGGAAGATGATGATTCGACTCCCCCTGATAATCGTTCCCACCGATGCAGACAGATCGAGAAACTGAAGAAGGAGGCTGATCGTATCGAGGCCTGGCTTAAGGAGAACGGGGAGCGCCTCGGGGTGAATGGCAAGGAGATCAAGAGCAACATCACGGATAACGAGTCATCGAAGATGGTGACCTCCAATGGGACAATACAGGGATATAATGGTCAAGCGTTTGTGGACTCCAAGACACAGGTGATCGTACATGCGGAGGCATTTGGTACTGGGCAGGATCATGAGCTTGTTCCTCCGATGCTGGATGGTGCCATAGGAAATGTGGATAATATAGGTCTCCCTCATGATTACTTCAAAGGAGCGATGTTCACAGCAGACAGCGGCTATCACAGTAAGATGAACATCTTAAAGTGTATGGATGAGGGGATGGATGCCTACATACCTGACAAGAAGTTCCGAACAAGAGATCCTCGTTTTAATGGGAGGAAGGGGCGCTCGACCAGGACCCATTATGGGTTGAAGGATTTTCACTACGATGAAGAGAGCGATCAGTACGTGTGCCCCAATGGGAAGGAGCTGCGTCTTAAGGAAAAGTGCCACCGTTCATCTGGAATATTATATCGTGTATATCGTGCACAAGAACATGACTGCAAAGATTGTAAGTTAAAGGTGAAATGTGTTTATGGAGACGGAACTGGGCCCAAAAGCCTGACGGTCCCCATCGGATCGGATGGTATTAACCTCACCAAGCTCATGATAGAGAAGATCGAGAGTGAGAAGGGACGCAGGATCTATCCACAGAGGATGGCCATTGTAGAGCCGGTGTTCGCAAACATACGTACTCACAAACGTCTTGACCGTTTCACCTTAAGGGGCAAGATCAAGGTGAATATCCAGTGGCTGCTGTACTGCATGGTACACAATATCGGGAAGATAGCGAATTACGGCTTTGCATGAAGAGCAAAATATGGGGACTGATATGAGAAACCAAAGAACGATCCTATAAAACCCAAAATCTGCGCCTATCGATTGCACAATAACCCAAGAACTGGGAAATCCTTCATTTTAAAAACAGCTTTTTCAACGGTCTCTACCATTTGATACGCACTGATATGGAGTGATAAGTTTCGTATGTTTCAACTCAAGATCATCAGTTTTCTGTCATCCTAAAACCGAGAAGAAATCGAAGAAATATTCAGTATGGATGGTGTTTCACGTTCTTATAGAAATCTGTTGTCTGCATTGTTTATAGGCTTGTGATGATTAGCAAGAGAGATCTTCAATCAGGACCAACCATTTATTTTAGCAGTAGATATATACTTTTCCTCTTGTATTCATGCACAAGAATCCATAGTTAAAGAAGATTATTTAAACATTTTACTGCTCATCCAGGATACCCCTGATCTTATTTGAGAGCTCTGACATGGTGAAGGGTTTCTGGATGAAAGCTTTGCAGCCGTTTTGCATGATTTCGTTTGCCTGTCCATCAAGGCTGTATCCACTCGAGAGTAGCACTCTCACGGAAGGGTTGATACGTTGCAATGCGTTAAATGTGTCTTTCCCGCTGAAATCAGGCATGATCATGTCGAGGATCACGAGGTCAATCTTGTCTCGGTTCTGCTCATAAATCTCTAAACCCTGCTTACCACCTGTAGCGGTCATCACCTCATAACCAAGGCCTTTGATCATCTCAGAGCCGACATCCAGGACCATATCCTCATCATCGATGAACAGTACAGTTTCCTGTCCCTTCTGAACATCTTCTTTGGCTATGTACTCATCCACAACCTTCTTGTCCGAAGCAGGGAGAAAGATCAAAAAGGATGTTCCTAGATGTTTTTCGCTCTCCACATTGATGAATCCACCATGGTTCTTGATGATGCCATATACTGATGCCAAGCCAAGGCCCGTCCCGCGGCCACGTTCCTTGGTTGTGAAGAAAGGCTCGAAAATACGATCCTTGGTCGCTTCATCCATGCCGACACCAGTGTCAGTTATGGTCATCTTGACATATTTCCCGGGTTTGACACCAAAGGGACTCACATCCATCTCGTCAAGGTCGACATTCCCGACCGAGAGATACAGGTCGCCCCCACCTGGCATGGCCTGCCATGCATTCACATATAAATTGAGGAGCACCTGCTCCATTTGACCCCGATCAACTTCCACGGACCAGAGCGCCTCCGGGACTTTGTGATGGATGCGGATCTCTTTCTTGGTCCGGCCAAACATCTCGGAGCTCCTCCGGATGAATTCCCCGAGATGGGTAGGTTTTATTTCATACTTTCCCCCCTGGGCAAACCCGAGCAGCTGTTTTGTGAGATCAGATCCACGTTGAACATATTCCTCCATGTTAGTAAGCCGATCGAAAAAGGGGTGTGAATCGTCAAAGTTCATCCTCATAATTGAGATGTTACCAAGAATGCCCATGAGCAGGTTGTTGAAGTCATGTGCAATCCCACCTGCAAGGGTGCCAATTGCCTCCATCTTCTGAGCTCGCACAAGTTGATCCTCAAGCATCTTCTTTTCTTCTTCTACTAGCTTGCGCTCAGTGATGTCACGACCAACACACAACAGAGTGGATGGCTTTCCATAAGCATCACGGAGTAGAGTCGTGACCACATCACTCCATAACGTAGAGCCGTCTTTCCTGTAGAACTCAAGCTCGCTAGACAGAATTATTTCATGATTTTTGTCGTTCAGCTTTTCCGGCGTAAAATTGTCTGAAATGATTTGTGTTACCCGTTGCATGGATTCTGGAGTTAAATTATTCTCCATAGGCATGTTAACAATTTCCTCCAGTGTGAATCCACGGTTTCTGACAACTGATGGACTGATCCAGATGGTGCGGAAATTCATATCCATCAGCCATATCGTGTCCCGCATATTATCTGTGATAATGCGATATTCTTCTTCACTTTTTCGCAATGCTTCCTCAGCTCGTCTTCGCTTGGCAATGTCACGGGTGATTCCCATGAAGCCTTTAGGGGTTCCATCCTCATTATAGAGAATGTTTATTGTAACCTCTGTCCAGACCGTAGACCCATCTTTGCGGACCATCTCGAGCTCAGTTGTATATGACCAGTCTGGGCTATGTCGCTTTCCGTTCATCTCCAGTGAAAATTCTCTATCAAATATCTCCTTTGCTTTCTCGTAAGATTCAGGCGTCAGGATCTGATCAAGGCTTTGTTTTAAAGCCTCTTCCACAGTGTATCCCCTGAGGTACTTAACCGATGGGCTTGTAAAGGTATAGCCCAAGTTGAGGTCAAAGACCCAGATTACATCGCGGGCATTCTCGGCAACGATTCGGTAGCGCTCTTCGCTTTCCTTGAGTGCCTCCTCGGCCCTCTTGCGATTGGAGATGTCTTCGTAGGTTCCCAGCACACCGTAAACCCTTCCTTCCGTGTCGATGATGGGTATTTTGCTTGTACACAACCAAATCTTTCTTCCATCAGGTGTAGTTTGGGGTTCCTCATAATTGAGTTTTGATACTCCGGTCTCCATAACCATCCGGTCATCACTGCGATAAAGCTCAGCCTGCTCCGCCCAACCCATAGCAAAGTCATTTTTGCCTAGTATCTCCTCAGATGATTCAAAACCTGAATCTTTAGCAAATTGCTGATTGCAGCCCAAATAATTCAAATTTTTGTCTTTCCAAAAGACCCTCACCGGAATACTGTCAAGCACTAAGCGCAACATCTGTTGCGATTCGCGTAACGCGAATTCCATATGCTTACGCTCTTCTATTTCCTGGCTCAGTCGTTCGTTCGAATTCGTGAGTTCGGTTGTCCGTTCTTTGACAAGGTCCCCTAGACGATCACGGTTTTTCTTAAGCTCTTCCTCCGCCCGCTTGCGTTCAGACAATTCTTGTTCCAGGCTTACCATTGCTGTTTGTAATCTGACAGCCATCTTATAAAAGCTATCTGACAGTATACTAACCTCATCCATTGTTTTGGGGTTAAGAGAAGTGCTGTGCACAAATTCAAAATCAAGGCGGTTCATGTTGTCAGGGGTGACTCTTTTTACAGCTTCTGTGAGCATATTAATTGGCTTAAGCGCCTTCAACACACCCCACCAGGTCGTGCACACCAGAATCAGCACCGCGGTGAAGATAATCATCAGAGCCACTTTATGAAACAACCTCTGCGTGCTCAATAATTCTTCCTCCTGCTGCTGAACTACCACCCCCCAGCCGTTATTTAGTTCATTCACATAGGCTCGCCAACGCCGGCCTCCTTCGTCGATAAAGCTCACTTGGCCTCGTGTCCCTTGACGTAGTGCCTTCACCGGTGGGTAGGCACTTAAATCGCTCAAGTTGTTTGCATAGACCGGGTCAGGGTGAGCGATTACCCGGTTTTTACCGTCAATGAGGTAAGCAAAACCAGTCCTTCCTGCCCGGGTGACACGCACCTGGTGGGTCAGATTTTCCAGATCTGTGGCGAACATACATACCCCGACGATCCGATCGGCCTCGTTTTTAATTGGCATAGCGACTATCAAGGCCGGCCTGTGGCTCGTTTTACCGATCAGACTTTCAAACGTCACTGCCGCACCATCCCTGGCCTTAAGAAACCATTCGCGGTCGCCATAGTCCTTCGGCTTCTCGTTGTCGTTGCGGGCCACGTTCATGCCTTTCAGGTCGGTCGTGCTGATCAGGTACATGTAGGGGTAACCAACCGCCATTTTCTGGAGGAGCGGTTTCTGGCGCTCTGCCTCCATGCTGATGATATCAGGTAGAGAGACGAGGGTCCGCAATGCGTTCAGGTGGGGCTCCAGCCAAACGGACACGGTAGCGGTCAGTGTGCCATTTGCAGCATTCAATCGCTCGTTAGAGTTCTGCTCAATAACGGATAATGCTCGGTCGTTGATAAAAGTGGTTGCAACCACTAAAACGAACACGGATATTACCAGGACAAGCATTGTCAGGCGGAACTGTAAACTGGTCGGGCAATAATGGCTTAAAATATTTTGGACTCTATTTGTTTTCATCTATCTATAACTTCGGTTTTTTCATAAAAATATTTGAAGAATATTTAAGTATAGATTGTGCCAAGGCCAATGGTTATTCCAGAGCATAGATTACTTTTGATAATCATCGCAAAAGATGGGCATGGAAAATCATACTTGATAATGTCCTTCTAATAAATGACCATCTGCGCCCCCCCTTTATTCAATGAAAGAGCAGAAAAGGGGAAAGATCTATTCTTTATACTGGAATCACAATAAATTTGTCCCCTTTTCTATTCTTTTCTATTATGGGTAAAACAAATGGATCCTTTGAGGATGGTTTTCAAAAATCTGTTTCTTATGAACTTACTTTAGACAAGAATGAATTGACCCATATAAGGGAGGTAAGTATGTCAACATTCAGCTTGGATGAAGATCAACGGCAGATTCAGGATTCGATGCGCCGGTTTGCTGCAGACAAGATACGGCCCATTGCCAGGGATTGTGAAGAGAAGGTGCAAATCCCGGATGAATTCCTGGCGAGTTCATGGAATCTGGGGCTTGCCGCCAACATCATCCCCGAAAAGTATGGTGGATATGCGTCTGCCAGGTCCGTGCTCAACAACGCCATTATCGCAGAAGAGCTGGCCTATGGAGATCTTTCCCTGACCGCCGCTGTAATGGCACCGTATTTGTTCGTGCTGCCGGTTTTGGAGATGGGCAGCGATGCCCAGAAGGAGAAGCATCTCCCCGGTTTCTGCGGCAACTCCTACACCGTAGGGACGCTGGCGGTCATGGAGCATGCCATTGGCTTCAATGTGGTGAACATCAAGACTACGGCCCTCCGCAAAGGGAATCGATACGTCCTCAACGGCAGGAAGTGTCTGGTCCCCTTCGCAAACAAGGCCCAGTATCTCATTGTTGTCGCTTCCACGGTTTCAGGAGGCGGGCCGGAAGGCGTCGAGGCCTTCATTGTGGACAAATCTTTGAAGGGTGTGATCATAGGGGAAAAGGAAAAGAATATGGGAATCAATGCCCTCGACACCTTCAGTATTGACTTTCAGGATTGCCAGGTGGGGATGGAGTGCCGCCTGGAGGGTCTTGATTATACCAGGCTGATAGCGTGCAGCCGCATTGCCCTGGCGGCTGCGGCAGTGGGAGTCGCCTCCGCCTCCAAGGATTACTGCATCAATTATGCAAAAGAGCGGGTCGCCTTTGGCCAGCCTATTGCCACCAGGCAAGCGATTGCCTTCATGCTGGCTGATATGGCCATAGAGATCGACGGCTGCAGATTGTTGAACTGGAAGGCGGCATGGACGGCGGATCAGAAGGACAACCCTTTGCGCCTCGCCCATATCTCAAAACTGTATGCCTCCGAGCAGGCCTTTAAGATTTCGGATTATGGGATATCCATCCTTGGGGGGCATGGGCTTATCCGCGAACACCCGGTTGAGATGTGGTTCCGCAACGCCCGGGCATTTGCCATGCTCGAAGGCATGCTCATGGCTTAACTTTTCCTAAGGAGGAACCAAGATGATAAATTTTGAAACGTCTGAGATGATAGATCAGGTAAGGACCCTGCTGCATGGAATGGTGAAGAATATCGTTCGTCCCATAGCCCGGTACTATGATGATCATGAGCATGAACGCCCCAAGGAATTGGAGGCCTTTAAACCCATTATGCAGGCAGGCATGGGCGGGGGCAAAAGGAGCAAGAAGGGAAAGAAGGAGATCAAACAGACTGAGGATCGCGTCGGAAGCAATGCCATAGGGGTTGTCGGGGCCGAAGAACTGTCCTGGGGTGATGTAGGGCTGATGCTGGCCATGCCGGGCGGGGGCCTGGGAAATGCAGCGGTCAATGCCGTTGCAACCGACGAGCAGTATGAAAGGTTTGGCATGAAATATTGCGCCATGGCAATTACCGAGCCGGGATGCGGTTCTGATGCTAGTGCTGTTTCCGCCACGGCAGTGCTCGACGGCGATGAGTATGTGATAAACGGTGAAAAGATTTTTGTCACCGACGGGGACAGGTGCGAGGTGGTCGTTGTGTGGGCGACCCTTGACAAGTCTCAGGGCCGGGCCGCAATCAAATCCTTCGTGGTGGAAAAGGGGACCCCGGGCTTCAGGGTGGAAAAGCTCGAGAAAAAGTGTGGTATCCGTGCCTCGGACACCGCAACCCTGGTCTTTGAAGATTGCCGCATTCCCAGGACAAATCTCTTGGGAGATCCCGAAATCAGGGCTGAAGGCGGGTTCAAAGGTGTCATGCAGACCTTTGACAACACCCGGCCCCTGGTGGCAGCCATGGCAGTGGGATGTGCGAGGGCCGCCTATGAATTTACCAAGGAAGCCCTGGCAAAAGAAGGCATCACGATTCGTTATGATCGCCCCCCCTTGGAGCAAATCGCCATCGAACGTGATCTCATCTGGATGGAAGCCCAGCTCGAGGTCATGTGGCTGCTGGTTGAACGGGCGGCCTGGATGGCAGACAACGGTAGGCCCAACAATCTCGAGGCGTCTATTGCCAAGGCCAAGTGCGGTAAATACGGCAATATTATCGTCCAGAAATGTGTGGAGCTCCTAGGCCCCATAGGCTATTCCCGGGAATACCTGCTGGAGAAATGGATGCGGGACAACAAGGTGAATGACATCTACGAGGGAACACAGCAGATCCAGATGCTCGTGGTTGCACGCCGGATCCTGGATTATGGCCGCGATATGCTCAGCTGAAGGGCTGAAATCAAGGGGGAACTGTCAAAAGAAGGATGGCGTCAGTACTTGACAGTCAGCACAACCATCCTCATGCTAGAAAAGGCGGGCCATGATGGCCCGCCCTTGGTGAATGCGCAAAGTATCGGTCAGTGGGCTGGGTTGTGAGGGCCAATCAGTCAAACAGGGTATTGAATCGAGCCCTGTGAAACCCTACCACGTCTTGCCTTGCCGCGTTAGCCATGCCACGGCTTGCTTTGCCCAGCCTGAACGCGCCTGACCGCAGGACAATCTTCGCGCATTCGTACGCTATATAATAATCCCAAGGAACGCCGTGTCAATAGCAGTACATAGGCGAGACTAAAATGTCGTGACTGAAGTAATTTTGTATATCTCAACACAACTTTAAGTGTAACTTACGTGCTAGAGGACACGCTCTGACAGGGAGCCTTTTGCTGCATAGATTTTAAACCAAGATCATCAGTTTTTAGGCATTTTAAAACCGTGATGAAATCGAAGATATATGTTCTTTGTAATGACCATGGTTACTGATATATAAAAATTGAACCAAGATGAGTGGGCCTTTATTAAGAAACACCCCGAATGGGGATATTCAATCCTTATGGAGACAGGTAATCTCACTGATGAGGCTGCTTACATCTCGATGCAACACCATGAGCGCCCTGATGGATCAGGATATCCTTTTGGAATGACGGACATCCACCCTTGTGCCAGGATCTGCACTATTGCGGACATTTACGATGCATTGAAATCTATACGACCCTACAAGACCGCCATGAAACCATTTGAAGCACTAAAGGTCATCAAAAATGAGGCGTTAACTGAGTTTGATCACAGCCTTTTGAGCAACTTGATAAGATTATTAGGGCCACAAAGTGAACACATACAAACACCGCAAGTAGCTAATGGCTAATATTCCGGTACATGATGGCAGAGGTTATTTGTTTCCATCTTAAAAAATATCCCTATGAGCCAATTGCAAAACTCTCGACAGGGTTAGTTTTTAAAGCATAACACCCCAATCATTTTCACTGTTGAAGATCATGCGTGCCCTTCACATGGTATTTTTATCCCCAACACCACCATATGTCGATTTTAGAGCACAGCTATCCACCTCCCTGCCCAATAGGCGCTGCAAATATATCCGATTGTTATACATTCATCCTTCAGCAAAGCATCTGGAAGAGCTGATTTGCAGTTATGACAATAAGCCCGAACATGAGATGCGCCATGATCTTGGACGCGCCCCTTACCCGGATATGACTTCCACCATGGTTATCTTTCAGATACGAATTTACCCTCTCCACGCTGCTCCTCTGCGCAAACCGGGCCTTCCTGGCAGGATCAAGGGGTATCTTCTCTCCCCGCCGGGGATTGGGATCGATGATCGGTACATGAGAGAGTGACTCACTAAACTCCTTGATCTGCGGCGCATCATAGGCAGCATCCATAAGATCATACAGGCTCACTACCCGCCCGGAAGTCATCTGCATGAGCGGTATCGCAGCCTGGGAATCATGCATTGATGCCGAGGTTAATAATGCACTCACCGGAATGTCCCCATCGATACAGTCGATGTGCAGCTTGTACCCCCTCCAGGTCATCTTGTATCCCTTGCTGTCCTTCTTGGTACCCACTGAACAATGATACGGCAGATCCAATAGGTTCTCCTCAAGACTCCGCCCGCCCTGAAGATCCAGCCTCTTCGGAGCCTTGGGGGCTACTTCTTCCCCTTGCTTCGGGCGACCACGCCTCCTCTTCGGATGAGATGCTGCTTCTTCCCCCTGCTTCTTTACCGCCTTCTCTCTTGCCTCTATCGCCGTCGCATCCCTGCTCACATGCCCGGCTACCTTGTCCCCGCAATGTGTCTCCACCATGGCCTCATGGATCTTCTGCGGCAGGCATCCACGGGAATACTCGGCAAATGCACGGGAAAAGGTCGACTCCGATGGAATATCTCCACGACTCTCCCATCCGCATAACCTCCTCAGATTCTTGCAGCCATGCAGATATTCTATGAGCACCTTCGTCGTCTCAAAATTGTATACCGCCTGGGCCACAAATGCCTTCGCTATAGATGACCCGTCCTCACGCTTCCTCCCTATCCCGATCCACCTATACTCCCTCATATGCTTGCTCAGATCCATAAGAGAAACTACCTGCACAAACCGCTCTTCCTTCTCGCTTAATGGGTCGATCCTCTCTTCCAACCATGGAAAAAGTCTCGTCTGTGTGGTATGCCAGATATCGAAGAGAGTGCTCATTGTTGCTCCTTCCTTTTGTTTGTCGTAGAATAAAAGGATAGAGCATTCTCTTCATTATTTCAATCACTTATCTCATTTTTTGAAATATTAACACAAATTATGAGTTTTGCAATCGGCTCTATTTATAAAAGACTACGCTCATAAACCCAATAGATCTGTCTAAAAGTTTGCGAATGATTTTCATTTTGGTGTATAATTATTACCACCTATGAGAGGTTACGTACCTTTGTTGGAACATATACGGTGAAAAGGTCCACTCCCCTGGCCTGCTGGTATCTATACATAGTCCGGACCGTTGATCAATCCATGTATGCCGGAATATCAACTGACGTTCAAAGACGTTTCAAGGAACATCAGGCCCAGGGTCCCAAAACCGCAAAATTCCTTCTTGCTCACAAGCCGCAGATTTTAGCGTTCTCTCTTCCTGTTGGAGATCGGGCGCTGGCCCTGAAGATTGAGTACCACTTCAAACGGCTTTCCAAAAAGGAAAAGGAGAGGGTAGTAGATTCGCAACTATTAGTCTTTGACAGAGACTCAGGGAAGATCCGGATTACAGAGTAAAGCTTGAATGGCTATGGGCCTTGCTCAAAAGACGAAGTGAGTGTTTTTCCCGGGAATCCTTACCGTCATCCGTTATGGGCGCGGCTTTTATCGTTCAGATCTCGCCACCTATTCCACCTAATCCGGTGATTCTTTGTATAACCCTCATGACAGAACAGGTCCCTGGTATCAATGCCCATCGTGATAGAGTCGCATGGGCATCAGAGATGGACTTCAAGACGATCTGGTCGGAAATGAGAGATTTTGTTTCAAGATCTATGGTTTGAGTAGATTGAGGTGGGACCGACGAGTTATCGAAGAAATCTTCAATCAAGGTCAATCGTAATAAATGGTAGAGACCGTTGAAAAAGCTGTTTTTAAAATGAAGGATTTCCCAGTTTTTGGGTTATTGTGCAATCGATAGGCGCAGATTTTGGGTTTTATAGGATCGTTCTTTGGTTTCTCATATCAGTCCCCATATTTTGCTCTTCATGCAAAGCCGTAATTCGCTATCTTCCCGATATTGTGTACCATGCAGTACAGCAGCCACTGGATATTCACCTTGATCTTGCCCCTTAAGGTGAAACGGTCAAGACGTTTGTGAGTACGTATGTTTGCGAACACCGGCTCTACAATGGCCATCCTCTGTGGATAGATCCTGCGTCCCTTCTCACTCTCGATCTTCTCTATCATGAGCTTGGTGAGGTTAATACCATCCGATCCGATGGGGACCGTCAGGCTTTTGGGCCCAGTTCCGTCTCCATAAACACATTTCACCTTTAACTTACAATCTTTGCAGTCATGTTCTTGTGCACGATATACACGATATAATATTCCAGATGAACGGTGGCACTTTTCCTTAAGACGCAGCTCCTTCCCATTGGGGCACACGTACTGATCGCTCTCTTCATCGTAGTGAAAATCCTTCAACCCATAATGGGTCCTGGTCGAGCGCCCCTTCCTCCCATTAAAACGAGGATCTCTTGTTCGGAACTTCTTGTCAGGTATGTAGGCATCCATCCCCTCATCCATACACTTTAAGATGTTCATCTTACTGTGATAGCCGCTGTCTGCTGTGAACATCGCTCCTTTGAAGTAATCATGAGGGAGACCTATATTATCCACATTTCCTATGGCACCATCCAGCATCGGAGGAACAAGCTCATGATCCTGCCCAGTACCAAATGCCTCCGCATGTACGATCACCTGTGTCTTGGAGTCCACAAACGCTTGACCATTATATCCCTGTATTGTCCCATTGGAGGTCACCATCTTCGATGACTCGTTATCCGTGATGTTGCTCTTGATCTCCTTGCCATTCACCCCGAGGCGCTCCCCGTTCTCCTTAAGCCAGGCCTCGATACGATCAGCCTCCTTCTTCAGTTTCTCGATCTGTCTGCATCGGTGGGAACGATTATCAGGGGGAGTCGAATCATCATCTTCCTTACGGTCTTCCTCTTCCTGCTCTGTCAGCAGTTCCTTCACCTTCACTTCGAGCTTCTCACGCTTCCCCCTCAACTCGGAAACCGTCCTGCTCCACTGCGGAGATGCATTGCACGCTAGCTTGCACCCGTCCAATGCGAAGAGCGTTCCCCCGAGCAACTTCATCTCCTCGCAGACTAAGAGCACATCCCGAAACAGTGGCAGGATCTCATCCTTCATGGAACTCACGAATGTCGAGATCGTGCTGTGGTCAGGGTACTGGCCGCAGCTCAGCGCCATGAAAACCACATTCTCATGGCATGCCTGCTCGATCTTCCTGGATGAAGTCAAACCCCGTGAATACCCCAGCAAGACCACCTTCAGCAGGATCCGGGGATCGTATGCCCGCCGCCCTGTCTCATCATTCCGGTACTTCTCGTCGAACAGGCTCACGTCCATCCGCTCGTCCACAAGCGTGTGGATCGCATATTCCAGACTCCCGGGCATGATCTGTTCCTGCAACGATACCGGTATCAGCATGTCCTGTGCATAGGTGTAAGGTTTGTACTTAGCCATGGTATCCTTTCCTTTCAGGAGTTGGGAGAATCAGAAAGAGCTCTATCCCTTGAAGACAATGACTTTATATCATATAATATATTGATAATAAAGGTCTAATTAACTTTTTTTATGAAATAATTGATTTGCTTAGGTCATCTGAGCTCGGGGGCTTTTTCAACAGACTCGTATGTAATCTATGATATTCCATGCCCCTCTTTTGTGATGATTATGAAAAGAAATCTATACTCTGGAATTGTTTAATATATTTATTATATTGACTTTAGATGGAATAAATTAACTGCATTCTTACTCAATACTGACTCTATGAAAGTATCCGATAATCTGTTTTTCTCAAACCACTTAATCTCGCGATCCCATGCATAAGGAATGTTTGGAAAATCAGACCCGTATATTATGCGATCTGACCTCATTTCATCTAATCTGATAGGGTTTTTTAATGGTAAATAATCGGCTAGTGCCATTGTAGTATCAAGCCAAAGATTATCATATTTCTCAATAAGTTGTTTATACTTTAAAAATTCATCTGCACCTAAATGTGGTACACACACTTTAAGCTTTGGATAATTCTTGATTACCTGTTCCAACTTTTCTGCATCACATAATAAATATGGGTCACATTTGTATGCAGGGCTTTTGGGTTCTCTCCCGACATGCATTATTAAAGGCTTCTGTGCAGATGAACAGGTTTCATAAATTTTATACATATCTTTACTATTCATGTCAAAACACTGTACATGAGCATGAAGCTTTACGCCCTGCAATCCATTTGCAAATGCCTCTTTCAGGATAACCTCACACTCTAATTCCCCTGGAAATACAGTAGCCATCCCAGTTACATTCCCGGGAAACTTCTGACAGATCTTTACCATATAGTTGTTTAAATCACGGGCAATTCCTGGTTTGTGTGCATATTGAAGGGCAACAATATGACCTATGCCCCGCGATAATAAATAACTCAACACATCATAAGATGTTAATTTATAACGTATTGGCCACGCGAATTCATCAAACCATTTCCAAATAGTTTTAAATATAGAATCAGGAAATATATGAACATGAGAATCTATGATAAATGGCAAGGTTTTGGGGACGTTGGTACCCTCAACATCATTTATAGCTGGTAACATTGGTCTTAACATTCAATGTATAAATAACAATAAAATACTATCGTTAACAAATGGTTTCTATAAGAACTCTTCAGTGATGACTCAGCCAGAGAGAATATAACTGCAATAACACCTCGGTTTTAAGATGCCTGGAAACCGATGATCTTGTGTTGAAACATACGAAGCCTCTCACTTCATACCAGAGCGTGACATTGGTATGTAATCTATGGTTTTCCATGCCCCTCTTTTTCGTTGATTATGAAATGTAAGTTATGGTCTGGAAGAACCATTGGCCTTGACAAAATCAACGGTTTCTCAGGTCTTGTTAAACCAATAAGTTATCGCAGAGATCAACGCTTTCATTGCATAAAGGAGAGTGAATGAATTCCAGCCTTATCAAAGAGTAAAAGCAATCAACGATAGCATTTTCCAAGCGTCAAGGGATTATTGGTAGGCAGCAAGTATTCTGGTAAAAAACACAGTTAGTCGGTATTTCGGATTTTCCAAAACACACACTTCGCCAGTTCAGCTAGGAATGATCTTGTTTTGATGTTGTCTGCCAGGAACCTCAGTCCTATGGCAATTGAGAATTCCTCCATTAAAGACACACTCTTTTTATGTAATAAAGACGGGATAATAACTTATATAACTCCAAACATAGAAAACATCATTGGCTTCAAAAAAGATTATTTTATAGGAAAAAAAGTAGCTGAACTCATTCACTCAAATCATAAAACTGATATAGAGAACAGCCTTATCAGGATAACTACAGGCATGAAAGATGATCCACAAGAATATAGGTTTAAAAATTCCCGAGGTACTTATACCAAGTTACAGTTAAACGCTTATCCAGTAATGATAAACAACGAATTGAAAGAGATTGTCCTGGTAGTAGCCCGACAAGAAAAAAGATCAGACTTGACCTCTAAAAAACATATTCTCAATTGATCCTTTAAGAATACATTAATGAAAAAACGAACCCTGCCACGTAAATGACTGTGGCAATAGCTCCGGGCAGCCTTGGTGTTTTTGCACCTGTCCTCTTGTGTAAATAGTGGGGGACAATGAATCCAGCTATACTAAAAATTATTCCCACTACCGGAACAACAAGGATTGCCCAGATTTCACCTCGCCTAAAGGGTATGAGAAGTATTGCGTAGTTCAATAAAGCAATGATGATGAAGGGAATACTGATTCCTGCTAAGAATGCCCTAAGCAGTATCTGAAATTCAGGCTGGAGCTCATCCCATCTCATTCTTATCACTTCCTCGTGGTATGGCATGAGCTTTAATCGGCAGCTGTACAGAATGCCAAAGAACAGGATAAACGTGTTAACAACCATGTAAACCCAGAACAATGATATCATGATATCCTCCGACCATCCAGCTGCAACAGCATCGGGTTGCTGACCTTAATATCGTACATGAAGAGCTCGTGTCCCGATTGATCTGGATCGCCTTCAGGGGCTAATCAAAAATCATATATGGCGCAGCCTATCTGTATCCCTGATGCTACATTGATTATAAGGGCCTTTTTCCCTTCCAACGCCTCATTGTTCTTAAAGATGTAATCCATGGCCATCGGAATGGAGGCATTAAATAGATCCGCATCTTTTGTAACATCTATCATCTTTCCCTGATCAACACCTAAAATGGATGCCATTTTTGCTATGAATCCCTTTGAAATTTGAGAAGGAATGATCATATCAAAATCATTAAAACCCAGCTTCTTTTCTCTGAGAAATTCAGAGACAGCAATATATGCGGCATCAAGGTAAATATCTTCGATTTTTTGATCTCGCTGAAAGAATAACTTCATGTGGTTATCCGTATCATGAAAAAAATAAGAGGAACAGGCATGCTGCTTATCTGTAAATGTTCTGAAATAAAATGATTTAAAACCTGAATCATCGGTTCCATTCGAAAGTATCATGGCAGCGCCACATGGATGAAATCCCGGAGATGATCCTTTGTCGCTGGTATTTTCATCGACAGCATCGCCGCTCACAACTATAGCGGCCTTCACCTTGCCCGCGGCCAGCATGGAATGGCTCAACAGGCATGCATTTAATAAACCCATGGCCCCGTTCAAGACATCTAAAGAAAGAGTTTTGGGGCCCGAAGAATCTGTCTTATCATGATTTATCTTAAGATCGTTTTGCACAAAGCTCGAAAATGATGGTTCGCAGAAATATTTGTCCCGGTATACAGCAACGCTTACCAATAGGCCGATATCCTCTCTTTTATACGTTGATTGCTGAATGCAGGGTTCGGCAGCCAATCGGCAAAGCTCAATAGACGTTTTGACCGACCTGTCATTATTTTCAAATACACCGATGCTGTTTATTTTAGTTCCCATGATTTTCATCACCTCCCGAATGACACTTTCTTTTCGGCATTGTTATACTCGCCCCAGTTCATAACTCTCTCAGGTAGGTCATCCAGGGTGTAAAGCGCAACACCTAAATTGATGCCGGAAGACTGAACAGCAAAAAGGATATTCTCGTTCGATTGGACTTTTCCGTTTCTGATATGATCCCACAGCGCTACAAAATGGGCTGTAGAAGCACTGTTTCCACGTTCGGGGACATTAACGATGGTATTTTCCTTTGAGCATACCTCGGTACCTGTCCAACTGTTAATGCTCTTCATCGTCGTCGCTATTGCCCTTGTACCGGTTTGATGCATGAGATAATGATGATTGCTGCTGTTCTCCCAGGGTGTTCCTTTCACTGTACTGCCTACATGCTCAGCTGAAAGCTTGATGGCAGTCTGGTGAATCTTGATGGAATCCGTGTACATGACAAATCCGCCGTGCGATTCCTGGGTATACGTTCCTATGCAGAGATCACAGTGCTCGGCAACCGTAAAGATGTCCATCTTATGGAACCCGACACCTGGAACTTCTGCCCGTTCCAGAATGACAGCCGCACCAGCATCACCAACGGTTAAGCTTGCGAACTGCGGATCAAAGGTGTCCTTGATCTCTTTTTGTGCGTTATGAGCAAGACAGGTAATCGCTTCACCGCTGATCACCATACCTCTCTTTATCGTCCCCGCTTTAAGGAAGGCATCTACTGTATAAAGAGCTGTGAACATTCCCGCGCAGGCATTCGGCTGGTCAAAAATAATGGCCTTGCTGAAATTAAAATACTTTGCGAGCAAAGCGGCGGTTGAAGGCTCGAAGTCTGCCTTGTAGTTCGGACCATTATATCGCGAGATATTTGCACACACCACAAGATCGATATCCTCTGGAGCATATTTTGAAATTTCAAAACATCTCTCTGCGGCCTTACGCGCAAGGTCTATTCCATATTCTCCCTCTGAGACAACGGGCCTGGACTTGATACCAGTCAGCTCTTCAATATCAATTCCAGGCTTCACTTTGCAGCCGTCGATAAGATCTTTCGTACTGAGCATCTCTTCGGGTATATAAACGCCTAAACTTTCAATCACCGTATTGAAGCCCATGTTCTCTTCTTTCTTGTTAAGCATTCTTATCATACGGGTTCCTCCTTATTACTGTATTCGTCTCAATCACAGTGTCCGCATCTTCCATCTATCCCAACCAGGAGAACATTTACTCATATGCAGATTAATCATTAATTGTGCCAAAAAAAGGCTTAAATAATACGAATAAATCATCACTATAATACATGCATATTACTTGTATTAAAATATTCATAATTAGTAATTATTAATTATATTGGACAGTTAACTATTTTTGACAGGAATAGTATTTCTAATGCAGTATGTAATGTTTTTCCACAGAACTGAGTAAATATCTTCCCTTTATTCATGTGACTTTTAATGGGTGCCAGCCCTGACGGTCAGATATGAACCACCTTGCTGCGTATGTTTCAAACCGAGATCAACGTTTTTCGGACTTCTTAAAAACCGTCTCTACATCGCAGTAATCATCGGTATAAAAAAATCATGGGAATGAGATGTCAGTGATTAACAAAAGCTTATAACCAAGGAAGCACTTGTTAGAAAGCCTGATCAAATTATATGATGCAACCTCCCCTCAACCTGACTCCTCGACCCCTTGTGTTTATCGTTGCGGTCTATCCTGATCTTTAGTGGCGAGATCGACAACTGTGTTGATTTCCGGTTTGTCATTTCTTTCTGGTACTAGGGCATTGTAGATTATGCCCAAACCTGTTGTAGCCGTAATAAACGTTGGTAATGTACCCCAGGGAGAAACAATATAAGCAAAGATAATGGCCCCAATCGATACTTTCCCAATTCCCTTTTCCGCCGTATTAAGCTCGACATCAGGATTAACCTGTGCTGCATCTTGAGCATCGCTCATATACTCAGCACCAGCATCCAAGTTTGCTACGGGAGCTTTTTTTTCGGCAGCTGCATAACCATGCATGCAGATAATTAAGACACAGCTTATTACAATCACTTTCAGTGTTTTTGTGGTCTTCATAACTTACTCCTTCCCTGGTTTCGTCCGGAATGAATCTTGAAAAACCTATTTACACATCGGTGTGAATCGAATCTTCATGAGTCGGTTACGATTTCCCAACTCTATCGTTCCCATTCTCCACAGTGATCTCAGATTTTAAAACCTTAGGGTATAGGGGGAGCATCTACTCGAAACAGGGTAATATAAGATCTATGTGGCTTTTAGGAGTATGAGTTTTAGTAATGCGAGGCTTTTACTTACTTGACCTTTGCAAGACACTGATAACTGATATATGAATCAGTATCTAAGGCTTTTCATCAAAAATTGTGCGAATAGAATAAGAATTAAAAAATGAAAAGTGGGGGAATATGGCTACAAGAGGAAGAAAACCACTAATTCTGAGCAACGATGGTAACAATACAAAGCTCATAAAAAGGATGTATTATTTAGAAGAACGATATGCAAAGGCCCTTATGGTACTTTCTGCATTAACAGGGAAGGAGCTTTCCCTTCTCGTGAATGAGGCCATTGGTTTACTGATTCACAAATATCAGTCGAAGACCGATATCAACTTACTCAGGTTGGAAACAATACAAAGAGAAGATTAACCTGATAACTATTCACAGCATTTTAAGGTTACTTTTTTAAAAGCTACCCTTATCAACCTTCCGGGAGTATATCTTATTGAACTAGATTTCTCCAATTATTTACTTGATAATTCGATGATGGCACTCCCTTTCAAATATCTTGATATACCAGAGTTGACATAGTAATAATCTTTGATTTTCCTTGCCAATCTTTTTCGATGAATATCAAAAATAATGCTCTGGAATGACCCTTGGCCTTGGCACAAGAATCTATAGTTTTCCCTATAACTTTGCTTGCGTATTTTTTTCTTCCATGACAGTGGGATCGTAAGACCCTTGACCTTGCCTGAGCGTAAGCTATTTATATTCAATATCAACCTTCAACTTTTTTACGAAAGAACCCTATTATTTTAAAATTTAAGGAGATGACATACTTTATCTCTAAGAGAATGAATTGATAAAAAGGGGAGAAAACCAATGGAAAGATCATGGCATAGGCATTACGATTACAACGTACCCACCAGTATCCGTTACCCAAGGGTTCCTGCCCAGAGCCTCTTTCAGCTCCCAGTGGGGGCATTCCCGGACAAACCTTGTGTGAACTTCTACGGGACCGAGTACACCTTCTGGCAGATCAGGGAGCAGATGCTCCGCATGACGAATGCGCTGGGAAAACTCGGGGTGAAAAAGGGCGATAGGGTCGGCATCCACCTTCCCAACTGTCCCCAGTTTCCCATCGCATATCTGGCTACATTATCTCTGGGCGCCATTGTTGTGAACATGAACCCGCTCTATACCGCAAACGAGCTCAAGCACATCATCGAGATCACCAGCATGGAGACACTTATCACCTTTGACATGGTGCTCGGCCATATCAGACCACTGGCCAAAGATGTGGGGCTCAAACGGATCGTGGTAACCAGGGTGACGGACTACATCAAAGGATTCGGCGTGAGCACGGCCAAGGATCTGGACCTGAACAAGGATGAGGGATGGCACCACTTCTCAGAGCTCATTGACGGCACAATGGAAACACGGCTGCCCCGCTTCCCGTTCAGCCCCAATGACCCAGCCATGATCCAGTTTACCGGTGGCACCACAGGCGTGCCCAAGGGGGCTCTGCTTACGCACTCAAATATCATCGCTGCCACCTTCCAGGCATCCATGTGGGGCAACCCTACCATCAGCATTGTACCTCTTGAGAAGCGCAACATCCTGAGTGTGCTCCCCTATTTCCATGTATACGGCAACATCGTTGCAATGAACTGGTCGTTCTTTAGTTGCGCTACCCAGATCTTGGTGCCACGTTTCAATATCGAGGAGATCCTGGGTATCATAGGCAATTTCGATAAGATCACCTTCTTCCCTGCTGTTCCCACCATGATCACCGCGGTCATCAACCACCCCAAAGCCGCAGACCTGAATCTTGCCAAGCGCCTCGGCCTGCTCAACTCAGGTGCCGCGCCCATGCCGGTCGAGCTCATCGAGAAAGTGCAGGATATGGGCATTTATTTCAGCGAGGGATACGGATTGAGCGAATCTACGGCCTTAGGCATCAGCAACCCAATTCTGGGCATGAAGAAGGTGGGCAGTATCGGGATACCCTTCCCTGACAATGACGTGCGATTAGTTGATGTTGAGAACGGCATAGACGAAGTAAAGCCCGGGGATCCGGGAGAGATAATCATGAAGGGCCCCCTCATCATGCAGGGATACTGGAACAACCCTGAAGAAACCAAGGGCCAGCTTATAGACGGCTGGCTACACACAGGCGATGTAGCCCAGACGGATGAGGACGGCTACCTCTTCATTGTGGATCGGAAAAAGGACATGATCATTGCAGGCGGGTTCAATATCTATCCCCGCGAGATCGAGGAGATCCTTTATCAGCACCCCAAGGTCGCCGAGGCAGTAACGATAGGAATACCGGATGAGTACCGGGGCGAGACGGTGAAGGCCTTTATTGTCCTCAAACCAGACCAGAAAGCCACGGATAAGGAGATCATAGAGTTCTGCAAGACCAAGCTCACGGCCTACAAGGTGCCCAAGCAGGTGGAGTTCAGAGACTCGCTTCCCAGATCCGCTGTGGGCAAAGTCCTCCGCAATATCCTGCGGCAGGAGGAGGAGGAAAAGAGAAAGAAATCCTGACACAGCTGCATTGACAATATCAAACATCATGAGAAGAGGGGTTCATGGGTAAGGTTTTTACAGGGCAAAATGTGCTGTTCAGGTTGCTACTGGTCGCGTTCATTATTGTCTTCGAGATCATCTTGGCGTGACTGGGTCTTCCTGCCTGGCCGGCATCAAAAACAGGAGATAGATGCAGACAGACAATAAATGATCCCTTATATCTGAAAGGCAGCCTTGTCATTGACCTTCTCCTTTCATCTTTCGCTCTCCATATATATACTCTGGGCTCTGAAAATTCCAATCCCATCCTCAGGCACTTAACAAGAGATCTCAAAATATAATCTATTGTCTCAGGCAGATGAACGCTACCCAAGAAGAATAAGCATGCGTGATCCTGAAGAAAAAAGCAGCCGAGTTATCTGTATCTGGTACTACCTTACACGGCTCTACTTCCCAGCCCATGTATCGACCACTTTTACATCAACCTCGACCAGGACATTTTTCAGTTTCTGTACCCTATGTTTCCATAGGTGCTGATCAGCTTAACTCACGCCTACAAGATTGGCAAAGTTTCCTCCAAGCAGCCTCTCCTGGTCATGAATGTCCGGGAACATGCGCTCAATCCTGCGCTTGATGAAGCCGTAGTCATATGTATGGTCAGGCCCGTGGAACCCGTAAGGTCCATCAGTGCCAAAGAATAGCCGGTCTGCGCCGAGATAATCAACTGTCTGCCTGGTTGCCCTTTCGCTCGTGTAGCTCGTCTGGGAAAGATCAAGATATACATTCTTAAGGGCCTTGATCTTTCTCCAGGTAACGGCATACCCCGGAAATCCTGCATGTGCCAGAATGAGTTTGAGGTCAGGCACCTTTTTGAGCAGGGCATCGAAGTTGCCTTCTTCGCCGAACCCCGCATGGATGAGCAGAGGCTTGCCGGTCTTGGCCAGTCGCTCGGCAACCGGGGCAAGCTCCACAGGTGCAAAGTGATGCCAGAAGGGGTGTGCCTTGACCCCGATGAACCCCGGCTGATCTTTATATTTATCAAACTCAGCGACCTGGTCTCTTTTTCCCTTCGGGTTCACGAAGATCCAGCCCAGGAAACGGTCCGGGTGTTCTCTCACCTTGGCAAAAACCTTCTCATTGTCCGGGTCGGGTTCGATGTAATAGGGTTTGCCTAAAATCTTTACCTCTCCCTTGCTGGTGAAATTGGATATCAAGGCTTTGCCAATCCCCCTTGTCGGGGTGTTCTCAAGAAGATACTGCAGGATCTTTATGAGAAACTTCGACGGTTCACGGAACGGCTCGATCATGCTCCCCATGAGGGCAACCTTATTGATGCCGCACTTGTCCATTTCTCTTGAAAGATCATCCACCGTGAAAACCCTCTCCTCCAGATGATAATGACAATCAATGACCATAGCTCCTCCTTATGTGACATTCCATGCACCAAAACAGATCAAACTTCAGTGCATGATATGCCCGGATTATAATTTTTACCATCTATTATAACCGCTGCCATGAATTGCTCAAGATGTTACAAGAAAAGACTCTTGCATAACCACTCCAACCGTCATTGCGAGTATCGCGCAGCGGGCATGGCTCGCTGTTATCTCTAGAAGAAACTCTTTCTTGTCATTTCAAGCGTAGCAAGAAATCTATAACCAATCTTTTCAATGAGTTAACAGTCACCTCATTCCTATGAAAGAATATCGTGCTTTAGGCAAAAAAAATACAATGACCAGAGTTCAGGCCCAATTGAAGGATAGCATCTACATTTATCCTACTTGTAGCGTTGATTACTACAATTTCTTATCGGTTTGAAGATGCCGGAAAACCGATGATCTTTGGTTGAAACCTATGCCGCAACGTACTGTAATCAGTACGTATCAAATGGTATGTAATCAACACTTCTCCGTGACCCTCTTTTTCGATGATTATGAAAATAATGCTCAGGGATTACCTTTGATCATGGCAAAAGTTCAACGGTTTCTGAGGGTTTGTGAAAGCACCGATTTATCGCAGTAATCAACGATTTAGCCAATATGAATAGTCTGATAAGAAAACTATACCGGGATAGAGATCAATGGTTTTTTTCCATAAAGGCCGCGAGAGAAAGGGCAGCGTTATGACACATATTTCTAAAATACCATCTCCCGATCGGCCCTGCCAATTTGTTTAGTAGCCTGGGTTCGTAAGCTACGATATAGGTAAATTTGGTTTTTCCATTGCCTAACGATTCCAGCCGGTAATCTTCGCAGAGAGCATGTACAATAGGACGATTGATCGCAGTTAAAAAAAAGGTGAATCGTTTTCCGGGATCCCAAGCAATAAATTGTTCATACACAACGATCATGGGTTTGCGATTTACTGTTCTAGTAGTACCCACACCAAACGGTTTAGGACTTGTCCATTCTACTTTGATGATATCTTTGAACCACTTAGGCCAGGATTCTCCATCTTCAAAAACTTTGAACACTTGCTCTGGAGACGCGTTAATTTCAACTTCATTTACAAATCGAACAGGTGCCGATTCTAAAAATCTTAAATCAACTGAACGACAATTGAATTTCATACCATCCTCCTATTTCAGAATATTATGAGTATAATAGTAATAGAATAGTACATAGCAAGATAATGGGGGATTTTTAAAAGAGTGTTGATAACGTGCCACACATTACGATTAGCTAAGATTGAAGATTCTTCGATTTCATCACGGTTTTGAAAATCTCTGGGAACTGATGATTTTAGTCTAAAACCTATGCCACAATGTACCTCCATAACAATGTGTATCAAATGGTAGAGACCGTTGAAAAAGCTGTTTTAAAAATGAAGGATTTCCCAGTTCTTGGGTTATTGTGCAATCGATAGGCGCAGATTTTGGGTTTTATAGGATCGTTCTTTGGTTTCTCATATCAGTCCCCATATTTTGCTCTTCATGCAAAGCCGTAATTCGCTATCTTCCCGATATTGTGTACCATGCAGTACAGCAGCCACTGGATATTCACCTTGATCTTGCCCCTTAAGGTGAAACGGTCAAGACGTTTGTGAGTACGTATGTTTGCGAACACCGGCTCTACAATGGCCATCCTCTGTGGATAGATCCTGCGTCCCTTCTCACTCTCGATCTTCTCTATCATGAGCTTGGTGAGGTTAATACCATCCGATCCGATGGGGACCGTCAGGCTTTTGGGCCCAGTTCCGTCTCCATAAACACATTTCACCTTTAACTTACAATCTTTGCAGTCATGTTCTTGTGCACGATATACACGATATAATATTCCAGATGAACGGTGGCACTTTTCCTTAAGACGCAGCTCCTTCCCATTGGGGCACACGTACTGATCGCTCTCTTCATCGTAGTGAAAATCCTTCAACCCATAATGGGTCCTGGTCGAGCGCCCCTTCCTCCCATTAAAACGAGGATCTCTTGTTCGGAACTTCTTGTCAGGTATGTAGGCATCCATCCCCTCATCCATACACTTTAAGATGTTCATCTTACTGTGATAGCCGCTGTCTGCTGTGAACATCGCTCCTTTGAAGTAATCATGAGGGAGACCTATATTATCCACATTTCCTATGGCACCATCCAGCATCGGAGGAACAAGCTCATGATCCTGCCCAGTACCAAATGCCTCCGCATGTACGATCACCTGTGTCTTGGAGTCCACAAACGCTTGACCATTATATCCCTGTATTGTCCCATTGGAGGTCACCATCTTCGATGACTCGTTATCCGTGATGTTGCTCTTGATCTCCTTGCCATTCACCCCGAGGCGCTCCCCGTTCTCCTTAAGCCAGGCCTCGATACGATCAGCCTCCTTCTTCAGTTTCTCGATCTGTCTGCATCGGTGGGAACGATTATCAGGGGGAGTCGAATCATCATCTTCCTTACGGTCTTCCTCTTCCTGCTCTGTCAGCAGTTCCTTCACCTTCACTTCGAGCTTCTCACGCTTCCCCCTCAACTCGGAAACCGTCCTGCTCCACTGCGGAGATGCATTGCACGCTAGCTTGCACCCGTCCAATGCGAAGAGCGTTCCCCCGAGCAACTTCATCTCCTCGCAGACTAAGAGCACATCCCGAAACAGTGGCAGGATCTCATCCTTCATGGAACTCACGAATGTCGAGATCGTGCTGTGGTCAGGGTACTGGCCGCAGCTCAGCGCCATGAAAACCACATTCTCATGGCATGCCTGCTCGATCTTCCTGGATGAAGTCAAACCCCGTGAATACCCCAGCAAGACCACCTTCAGCAGGATCCGGGGATCGTATGCTCGCCGCCCTGTCTCATCATTCCGGTACTTCTCGTCGAACAGGCTCACGTCCATCCGCTCGTCCACAAGCGTGTGGATCGCATATTCCAGACTCCCGGGCATGATCTGTTCCTGCAACGATACCGGTATCAGCATGTCCTGTGCATAGGTGTAAGGTTTGTACTTAGCCATGGTATCCTTTCCTTTCAGGAGTTGGGAGAATCAGAAAGAGCTCTATCCCTTGAAGACAATGACTTTATATCATATAATATATTGATAATAAAGGTCTAATTAACTTTTTTTATGAAATAATTGATTTGCTTAGGTCATCTGAGCTCGGGGGCTTTTTCAACAGACTCGTATGTAATCAACGCTTTTCCATGCCCATCTTTTTCGATGATTATCAGATGTAATCTACACTTGGAGACATAGGAGTAGGGTTTTATGCGATTGAATGTTACGATTGGATTCAGTTTTTATCTTACATATTGAAAATATGGCCATAAATATAGAGACATGGTATATTCCTTATAAACATGGTGAGGATTTCATTTTTAAGAGGAGAGGCAGTATGACTCTGACTAAAAAGGAGATTATCGAGGATATCTATGCGAAAACAGGTCTAGATAAGAAAACCGCATCTGAAGGTGTCGAAACTTTCTTTGCAGTTATCAAATCCAATCTGAGCAATGGCGAAGATGTAGGTTTCTCCGGTTTTGGTAAATTCCATGTAAGAGAGAAGCGAGCGAGAAGAGGTCGTAATCCAAAGACCGGCGAAGAAATGACCATATCCCCAAGGCGTGCTATTACCTTCTCCTTATCCAATTCCTTGAGGGAAAAACTAGATGACAGTGATGAGAAATAAAGTTCATCCGGTTTATGTACTTCCTTAAAGTGGAATTCACGGTTTTTGAAAAGTATGCAAGGTGAGTATCGAGGCATTCATCATCCATTACGGATATATAGTCATTCTGCTAGGCACCTTCTTTGAAGGTGAGACCATACTCGTATTGGCAGGATTCTTGGTCCACCTTGGTTACCTCACATTTTCTCTTGTTGTTCTGTTTGCATTCGCGGGTGCGTTTGCTGGCGACCAGCTCATTTTTTTCATAGGCCGGAAAAAAGGAATGGCCTATCTCGATGATCACCAATTCTTGAAGGCAAAATCTAGCCGTGCCGTTAAACTGCTGCATAGGCACAAGACCATGATAATCATTGCCTTCAGATTCATCTACGGTATCCGTACTATTACTCCATTCATCATCGGCGCAAGCGGCATTTCTCGATGGAGATTTTTGCTGTTCAATTTTTTAGGTGGATTAACTTGGGCCTTGGCCATAACCAGCTTGGGCTATGTGTTTGGACATGCGGCCGAGCTTCTTCTTCATGACATCAAACAGTATGAATTCATTATAATGGGAGCCATCATGCTGGCAGGCCTGGTGATCTGGATGGTTCATTTCATAGCAGGAAAACGGGGAAAGAGTTGAACTGAGACGATTTTCTTATACCGTTGATTACTCGATTTCTTATCAGTTTTGAGAAGGCTGAAAACTGAACATCTTAGTTTCAGATCTATGGTATTCGGGCTATAGGTTCAGAGTGCCGGTCTTGGCACGAAACCTATGGTCTAAGTATTTTAACAGCATATTGCCTTGCACTTAATATCTGGATATACATCAATTGTGCGTTGTATAACTAAAGGGGATATACTGCAAGACTACAGTATATTAATTGGGCATCAATAAGGAGATAGATACGCGATCATTTAGCTTCGCTCGTAGATGTAGTCTCACCTTCACGCTCCTGCTTGTGTTCTCGATGTGTAGTTGTGCATTTGTATCAAAGCAAAGTGTTGCTGGCGCGTGCTCAAACAATCTCGGCTCTGCAATTAAAAATTTCTGTGTTGTAACACCCAATGTGCTCTGGCGTGGGGGCAAGCCTGACAAAGACGATGCCGTATGGCTCATTCAGCACGGTGTTCGAACAATTGTGAACCTTGAGCTAATCCTTGATGACAGGAGTGCCCTAGGTCAAGCCACCGTCGATGACGCTAATAACTACGAGGTGGGTTACTTTCGTATACATGATTGGGAGCCGCTTAGAATATTGGCTCCATCGGTTGTTGATGATCATATCGCTCATTTCCTCGCGATTGTTAGTCAGCAGCCGAAGCCGGTTTATGTTCACTGTCGTTATGGAGAGGATCGGACCGGTGTAATGGTTGCCGCTTACAGGGTACTCATTGAGGGTGTAAGTAATGAGGACGCTATTGAGGAGATGAGCCGCTATAAGGGTCTGTGGCTTAAAGCCGACGAAATATATATTCGGGGTTTGTCACCCAAACGCCGTGAAGAAATTCAGCGCAAAATTATGGAGTGGATACCGAAATTGAAAATGGATTCTCAAGTCGTCTGCACGAACGGGACATGCGTTGTTTCAGATCAGTAAATTGATGCCCTTTGGCACTTAATCCATAGATATCTTTACAACAATACATACCCCAAAAATCTGCTGCATTAGGCTTGTATTGGAGATGCTATTATAAAGAAATGGGTAGGACTTGACTAAAATTGATCAGACTTTATATAAAACAGCAACTTAATATTTATCTGTTGTGAAGTAAAAACTCGTATATTCATTAACAAAAGGAGGTATTAAAATGATGCACAAAATTTTATTAATGGCAGGGTTGTTTGCATTTATTGTCTTAAGCCAAGTGGTCTTTGCCCCAATATCATACTCTCAGACTGCAACCAAGACCCAAGGCCAGATAGTAGAGCCAAGTTCCGACTTTCAAAAGGCCCATGAGTTCTTTCTTAAAAAAGAGTTCAAGGCATCTGCTGCTGAAATACGAAAAGGTTCGGAATTTTTAAAGAAAGAGGCAGAATCTGCCAGTGATGAAGGGAAAAAAGCTTTAACAGCTTCTTACCAGGAATTGGACAAGATAGCAGATGAAGTTGAAAAGGGGGCTGTAAAATCAGACAGGAAACTAAAAGATGCATTTTCTAGGGCTGAGCACGCATTAGCCAATAATTACTACCTCAAGGCATCTGAATCATGGTCCAAGAAAGAAACAAAGGAAGCCGGTCATGCGCTTAATTCAGCGGCAGAGCATTTAGAACTGGCAGCAAAATGGTCAGGCCATAAACTGGAGACTGGCACATCTAAAGCAATCAGCTTAGGACGCGAGGTCTCTGGCAAACTTGTCCAAGGCACAGGATATGTATCCGAAGAGGTCGGCAAGAGCCTGAAAAGCATGGGTGATGCAATATCAGGGTTTGGCAAAAAAATCCTGCCCGGGCAAAAATAAGGAGTGAAGCGTATTAAGAAGACAGTATTTCTGGTGATCGTATTATTGACAATGGCATTCACAGGTGTTTATGCGGCGCAGTTTTGTCGTTACTATGGCGCAGGTACCGAACCGGCGTAAAACACTTCACAGTTTACGCCGGTGAAGAGGTCCCTGGCCTGCTTGAAGAGATTAAGGGCCGGTCCTGCGAGGGACATTAGGACGCTTGGCTTCTCCACCACCGGTTTCCGGAAAGGGCCGCGGATTTTCTGCTGCACCCTGGCGCACCCCCGGGCGTTGATCAGCGCTATGGTTACGTCATCGAAACGTTCGTTGACGAAATTGATTCTTCCTTTGAGAGCGATCCTGTTCTGTTTGGTCGCCATGGCCACGTCCTTGGCCTGGGCTATGCCGCGCTCGACCTTCCAGTCGGAGAAGAGCTTCCCGATGCTGCTGCTACCTCCCGATCCCTGGAAGGTGCTCGCGAAGTTGTACCCCTTCGTGACTGCAAGGCCAAGTGGACCGGCAAAAAAGAAGGCGCCAGCATCCACGAGGTTGAAGTTTTGACTAGACTCAAACCGGGCAAACTCCCGGTCGAGGTCGTCGCCGTAGAGCATGAGATTCTCGCCACGCAAAGAGACCTCTCCTCCAGCAGTCTGCGTTAACTCCTTTGTGGTATTCCCCTGCATCGACAGGCTTGCAGAGAAGTCCATCGATCCTTCTGCGGACTTTTTTGAGGAAAGGGTTTTGAGGTACTCCTCGATCCGGAACTTTGACAGGGATGAGCGGACGGAATAATGGGGAACGGGATCAGAAAAATCTACCCCGATGCTCCCTGACCCTTGTCCGCCGAAAAGGCGCATCGTGACCGGATTGAGAGTGAAGATGCCATCCTTGCCCCTGCAGGTGAACTTCACATCGGAAAACATGAGGTCTTTCGTCCGGATCTCTTGGCAAGCGAATTCTGCGGTGAAAGAAAGGTTCTTCAAAAGCTCCGTGCTCTTCCCTCCTACAATCCGTAAGCTGCGTATATCCAGGTTGAAGTTTCCCACCTCGAATCCTTTCCCGGATTGTTCGTCCCTATAGAGGAAAGCCCCGTCGGAGAGGGAAATATTATCGAGAACCAGGGCGAGGAATGTCCCTTTGGTTCCTTTCCGTTTTTCGAAATTGAACGTGCCATCGCGGTCCCGCTTAATGGAGATCCTGGGGCGCTGCAGCCCGATCTTCGTGATCCGGACTTCCTTGTGGAGCAGAGGGAGGTAAGCGATGTCAAGGCTGGCTTCCTTCACAGAAGCTATGTCCTTCTCCCGATTCCGGATGTGCACATCATCAAGCCTGACATGCAAGCCCGGAAAGAAAGCGATTCCCAGTCGGCCGCTAACGCGGACTTCTACCCCCAAGGCTTCGGAGGTGGCCCTTTCCAACCGGGGTTTGTAGACACTAGTGTCAACAAAAAAATATAGGACAACAGAGATGAGGATGAGCAGCCCAATGAGCCCGACGATGGCGAAGAGGAAGATTTTCAATGATTTTGACATTCATGCTCCTGTTTCTTGAATCTACTATCCCTTCTCCCTGAGCCCTTGTAATAAGAACAGTTCGCACTGCTGCGACGTAGCGGCTTTAAGGATTCAATCGTTGATAAAATACTTTTATTCACTACTTCCGCCTCAAGGGATCTCCCGCACACAGAAGAAAGGGAATGATACTCTGTTCCTATTATTACACGTTCATTCCTCGGGGTGGAATGTTTTTATGGGTGATTACTGCAGAGACTGGTGAAAAAATGTTTTCTATAGCCAAGATAATGATAAATTGTCTCTGACCCGAACTATCCGCTATCGGAGAACCAAAACTAGGGGACACAACTATTTTGACGTTATATCGTTTTACAAGCTTTTGTTCAAACGGATGCCGAAATATGAATAACCCGCCTCCGGCTGGATATCCCAACCTTTGTACGGCCGGGTAATCAGATAGCTGCTCACGATGCCGATGGCCGCTCCACCTATCACGTCGATCGGATAATGTCGTCCTGCCTCAACCCGGCTGTAAGCCACAAATGTTGCGAGGGCGTAAGCCGGCAATCCGTACTCCCATCCGTAACGCTTGCGCATGAACTCGGCAGAGGTGAAGGAAATTGTAGCGTGTCCCGACGGGAATGATTGGTTTCCACCATTGGGTCGCGTCTTATCGATGCTGAATTTAAGGGCAAAAGTCGTGCCCATGGCCAGCGCCGCTGGCTCACCAAACTCCAAAGTGCCCTGGCCGTCCTTAAAGCCGAGGGTCAGACCAGCTGCGGCGATAGGTAAGGCAAACACCAAAACGTTACCCGCTAACTCAATACGATCGTCAAAACGTTCGTTCGCTTGTGAGTCGATACCTGCTATGAGGCCGAACAGCGCTACGCACAGCGAGATGTTAATCCGGAGAATACGATGGTTCATTCCTGTTCCAGGAGACGAGTCCAGCTACCCGGATCTGCGGCTGTCACCGCTGCGCCCACTCGACGGCGCCGAACTTGGCGTCGCCAAGGTACGTGTAAACGAGGCTGACGGTTCCCGCTGTCTGGTGACTGTCAGGCCGGTCGGGATACTGCGCATTCCGGAGGGACGCTAGGTAAGTGATCCCGAGGGCGTGATGGCGGTAAATGCGAACGGTGAATCCCATGTTCAGGCGGTCGATGATCTCTCTTCCCCCCGGGTCATCGCTACCCATGCCGGTTAAATAATACATGCGCCCTGTTAAGTCGAACATGGCCCTGTTGCCAAGGATGAGGCGGAGCGCGAGGAGCCCCTGCGGGGCGACGCCGTAGTGGTAGTCGCGTTCAGCCACTGGGGTGACATTACCGGCCGCAGCATAACCGAAACCCCCGAGGACCGAGCCCTGGAGCGCTATTGCTCGCGCGAGCCACCATTGATAGGTAGTACCGAGAGAGGCAGACGTGCTTGAGACACGGAAGATGTGCGGCGATATATAGTCATAGCCGCCATAGAGGCCCCATATCCCGCAATAGGAATTGCCGATATCGTAGTCCGTTCCGAGGAGGAGGCCTCGGATCATGATGTTTTCAACAGGGTTAGCTGCGTTGCCCAGCGTGGAGAATTCAAAATGGAAGTAGTCGAAAGGACGCGTGTACCTATAGCCGGGCTCCCCGGGGAGCCCGTAGGCCAAGATGAAGTCCCCGGTCGCCTCGTTCTTGGTATTGGTGCCGGGGATACCCTGGTCGGTCAGGTGCGCACTCAGACTTGCGCCGAGCCGCAGACGCCAGAGGATGGCCGGATCATGGCTCGGAAACACGGGCTTGAATCGGTCGCCGAAGGCAAGGCGATTGTAACCCATGGATGGCGAAATCATTGCCGCGGCCAGCTCGCACCAGAACCCGGGTTTGCTGCCATCGCCCTCGAGTACCAGGCTGGCCATCCGGAAGAGCGCCTCCCCGAAGAAGCTCCCGGCAATGCCGCTGGCGATCATGTCATTGTAGGAGGGTGGTGAGTTCTCCCCTGCCGTTTCCCAGAGAAGGCTACCCGCGTTGTCGTAGAGGAGCGCTTCCCAGTAATCGAGGCCCGCCGACCTGGCGAATCCATGGTATATGGATCCCATATACGGATGGTTGAACTGGTTCATGGCGAAGGCGTCCGTGTCGATCTGCCAGCCCCCGTGGACGACGTGATCCCGGAAGGTTGACCAGTTCGTGCTGTAGGTTTTTTTCCCTGATAACTCTACAGAGTTAGGGTAAGCGAACCGGTCATACAAGTTGAGGAGAAGTTCGAAGGCCGGGATTTCGAGGGCTGGGATGAGGTAGCTCTTGCCGACCCCCGTCTCCCAAGACAGAGTCTGTGTCGTCTCCTCGGGCTTTTCCTCCAACAACGCTTTCTTGCCCATAGAGATATTTACGGTCCGGTTCGTGGTCATATCGGAAAGCTCCATCACCTCCGGTATCGAAATATTGATATATCCAGGTTTTGACGCCATGAGGGTGTAATTCCCCAGAACTGGAATACCCACTGAATAGTTACCCAACGCATCAGTAGTCCCTGTTCCTGCCAACGTACCGATATTTACATCTTTTACCGTGATGATTACCCCTTGAATACCGTGGTTGTTAGAGATATCCTTTACGGAACCCGAGATGCCGCTTCCTTGGGCAAAGGCCCAGCTACCAGAAGAGATCCCTCCACCAACAAGGAGCACCGCAAGAATCGCCTTGATTATTTTTCTTGCGCGTTTCATGGCTTCTCCTTTCTTTCTATTATTCTAAACTTTTCAAAAATGAGGGTGGGTTGTACAAAACCACTCCCTCAAAAGGTATGGGGGTTTTAGCTTTCTTAATTGTTTTTGGCGCATTCTCATGGGGGGATATCCTTGAGGCAGTGTTGGGACTGTGCTGTCAACCTGTGTCTTGACCTTATAGACAACTTTAATTATTGAAGATTTTGATTTAACCGCATTACTTTGGGCATCGTACTCCTGTTTACTTATCTCTCTGACCATGTCCATAACTCGAAAATGATTAGTGTGACTACAAAACGGGCAGGTAACATCGATTGCAATAAGGTCATGACTCAATTCGACCCCTTCCTTTTGCAGGTAGGAAATCCCTATTGAGTAATTGTTGTGAGAGAGGAAAGACTCAACCGGAATATTTTTATTGCATCCAGGGAATAGGCATTTGAAAATGTTGTAGTTGGTAGTCCCCCCTGGACCATACATAATAATCTCCTAAAGGAGAGTTCTTATTAATTGAATCTTCATTCTCACCTCGTTCATAAGAACTCTCAAACACCGACCAGGTTATTGTAACGTCAAATAGTTTTCTTGCTCTACCCGACGGATTTCATAGATGGCAGCCTATTCATAGTGAGATAGACTAATTATCAACCTAATTTTTATCCTGTTTATCTTCCTGCCCTCTTTCAGATTTTCCATGTTGAGGTTTAGATTGTTGTTCCTCCTGGTTTTGTGGCTTTGAGTGCTGTTGTTGAGCCCTTCCGGATTGTGGTCTCGATCGTTGTTGTTTGGCTGCCTGTCGAAATTGCGGTTTTGTCTGAGATTTTCGTTGGACCGCTTGAGACGGCTGTTGTGATCGCGTTCGGGGCTTCAAACCTTGGACACCCCAAGTATTTTGCTTCTCCCAATGTCTGCTCTTTTCCCAGTTGCTCCAGTTCCGTTGGACTTGTTCATGAGGTATTCGCTGGTAGTTCCATGGATGTCCTTGCCAACGATGATCCCTATAGTCATTCCTCCAACCTGGTGGTATCCTTCCATAAAAGGATGGGACCCTTTGATAGTAGACCCAACCTGAGTCATAGTTCCGTGAGCGATACCAGCGCCCTTCCCACGGTCGCCACCACCAGCCATGGTAGAAAAAGATGTCCACATCTACGTCAGGGGCAGTATAGACATCAGTCTCAGGGATCACCACCATCTCTAGAGGTCCAGCAGATACGATGATTGGAGGCAGAGAAATGTTAATGCCTACATTTACCCTTGCCATCGTTGGGATAGGAAATACAAGTACCAACGCTAAAAGTATTGTTCCAAGAAATAACTTTTTCATTTTGTAGCCTTCCCTCTCTTTTCAGGTGCTCTAGGAAAATAACATCCAATAAGAATGATTAGCTTTCGATAAAACATCTTAATCCATGACCTCTGAAACCTATTCTAATAAAAACCTTAAATAAGATGGGCCCGTTATTTGTCAAGGTGAGGATAAAATTCTCATCATGCAGCCTCATCATGCACACTTGTCCGGAACCATTTGATGATTATTATACGTAAGGTTATAATAAAAGGAGTCCATGGAATTCCTCGTGTGGCCCTAGACGGGAAAGGAGATGACTTTATGATAAAACCGGATCATATTCTGAAATTCCTGGTTTGCATCGGACTGATAACCGCATTCTTAGGGTGCGCTGCCACGCAAAAACACGAGAGCACCGGCCAGTATGTCGATGACTCGGTAATAACAACCAAGGTAAAAGCCGCAATCTTTAATGAACCGACGCTGAAATCGATCGAGATCAATGTTAAGACTTACCAAGGGATGGTCCAATTGAGCGGTTTTGTTGATTCCGATCAGAGTGTGAAAAAGGCAGGTGAGATTGCCAATAGCGTTGAAGGTGTCAGGTCGGTTAAAAACGACCTAATTGTAAAATAGGTGCGTCACTTCAGATGATAATTGACCCGCTCAGGCGGTTTTTTATCTTTTCTGTCAAACAGCAAGCCGGTAGTGGGGATGAGCAATCAGGAAGGAGGATCAAATGTTATGGACGATTGCTGTAATACTAATAATTCTATGGCTGTTGGGGCTGGTGACCGGCTATACGATGGGCTATTTTATTCACATTCTGCTGGTCATTGCCATTGTCATCGTCCTGGTCAGAATCATCCAGGGACGAAGCCCCATGTAGCTGAGAGTATCATTGTGACAACATGAAGGAGCTTACATCCGGATAGAACATGACATTCATCAAACCTCTCTTTTGGTTCCTCCTGTCGATATCCATCCTGGGTATCGGCAGCGGATGTGCGCTCTTGCCGAATGTCGCTGAAAAGATTGATGCGGCGCCGACTACCCAAGAACCTCGCCAAATAGTTTCGGCCAAAGGACTGTTATCTCCAAAACAGAGCAAAGCCATCATGGAACGGCTGAAGCAATCGGTCAACCCGACGGACATTCTGGAACGCTACACTGCCGTGGTAGAATCGATAACCGAAAGCCCGCTGACCAAGGGAAACGAAGTCACTCTCCTCGCCGATGGCCAAGCTGCCTATGCCGCAATGTTCAAAGCCATACAGAGTGCCAGAGACCATATCAACATTGAAACCTTTCTCATCGATGATGATAAAGTGGGCCGCGAGTTTTCTGACGTGTTGTTGAAAAAACAGGCGGAAGGTGTTCAGGTAAATCTCATTTATGACAGCGTGGGCAGTCACACTGATCCCGCTGCCTTTTTTCAGCGCTTGCGGGACGGGGGAATTCAGGTCATCGAATTCAATCCGATAAATCCGTTTAAGGCTCACGGGAACTGGCTCCTTGCGCATCTGGATCACCGCAAGATTTTGATTGTCGATGGCAAAACCGCCATTACGGGCGGCGTCAACATCAGCAGCGTGTACTCGAGCAGGCTTTCCGGAAGGCATGAAGCCAAAGGAACACCACTGCCCTGGCGTGACACGGACGTTCAAATTGAAGGTCCTGCTGTGGCTGAATTCCAAAAACTCTTTCTTGACACGTGGTCCAAGCAGAATGGGCCTCAACTAACCGAACGGAACTACTACCCGAGGATGAAAGAAGATGGGAATGCCCTGGTGCGAGTCGTCGGCAGTACACCAGGCGCGGACAACAGGATCACGTTTATCGTGTATGTGGCCGCCATCACGTTTGCACAGCATTCTATTCATGTAACGAATGCCTATTTTATTCCCGACGATCAGATACTGAAGGCCTTAGCGGATGCAGCCAGGAGAGGTGTTGACGTAAAGATTATTCTTCCCGAGACCACCGATTCCACGCTGGCCATATATGCGGCGCAGTATAATTATTCCGAGCTGTTGGAATCAGGGGTGAAGATATACGAACGCCGCAACGCATTACTGCATGCGAAAACAGCGGTCATTGACGGTGTCTGGTCGACGGTCGGTTCTACCAACATGGACTACTGGAGCCTTTTAAGCGATGACGAGGTGAATGCTGTTGTTCTGAGCCATGAGTTCGCTGCTGAAATGGAGAAGACATTTGCCAAGGATCTTGTGGAGTCTCATCAAATAAAATGGGAAGAGTGGAAAGAGAGACCCTTGTTTTCGAAGATGAGAGAGTGGTTTGCGCATTTATGTGACCACTGGTTGTAAACCAAGGATTAAGCCGATGATATACCCTGCTCAGGAGAAGTGATAATCGGGTCATACACAGCATTGGTTTTTCCGTCTGATGAATAGAACTCGCAGAGAAGTCGAGCCGGAAGGCCCAATGAAGAAAAGTGGGGTCTCAACAATCAACAATTCATAATGTCATATGTTGAGACCCCAATCCTGCACTAAGGGTATTTTTTTACCGTTATGTTAACCGTGACGGCAGTTGCATTTAACTTGAAGCGCACCTTGTCAAAGGTGTGCCGAACAAATCTCTGGCATTGTTTGAAAAACCATAGGCTTCCTTTTGAATCCCTAAAAAATTTGTAGAAAACCATATAAGATTGTAAGCTGAAAAACCATAGATTATGTTCAAAACTATACATATTGGCTAAAGCGTTGATCATTGCACTTAATCATCGGTCCCACAAGTCCTGAGAAACTAATGATTCTTGTGCCACATGCAACGGTCTGGGATGAATTATCCATAGCATAGATCTCAACAAGAGATTATCGGTTTTTCTGCTACCGAATGTACCCAATCCGTCAGAACAACTCCTACTGATCTATACCGGGTTATCCTGCTTCGAGATCCATGATTGTAAGATACCGGTAATGGTTTCTATGTTTTCTGAATTGAGGCTCTGCTGTTGTTTTGAGAGATATGTAGTGAGATATTTTTTATTGACCACAGTGATTCCTTTGACCTGTGTACGAATACTTACAAACGCCCGAGTGAAACAGAGTATGGGCTTTACATTCCATTCCTTTGAGGTCTGCTTCTTAAGGAAATCTCTGAGTTGAAATGTCTGGCTCCATGTCTGGTTTAAGAAATTCTTGGGAGGTTGAGCACCATCCAATAAAAGGGTATCACCTTGGGCATCAATTTTTCCTTTATGGCTCTTCGTTTCCACAAGAAAGATCCCACCCGGACCTACCACAATATGATCTATGTTAAATCCATCAAAAGCAATGTCATGAAAGACATGATAGCCGTCCGGGAGATTCATGAGCCTTTCAGAAACCACCTCTTCAGCATGGGCACCACGATCAGCATCCTTGGCTCTCTTCTTTACGTAAAGGCCTTTCATTTCTATGTCATCAGCAATAAATTTAACTGCAATGGCAATAAGTATCGTGACAGGAAGCCCAAGTTTGACCATGATGTTCAGGTTGTTGAGTAATAGAAGACTTATAATAAAGAGCACAGCCGCATAAATTGTAACTTTTTTATAACGCTGCTGAGCCATCTCACGAGCGTTTTTACCTGCTGTTCCATGACTGTTCGTCATTTTTATTCCTTGGAATCACGGGTATTTTAATAAAGATATCGGATATCACACGCAAAATCATAATATAGAGTAGTCATTGGTGAATGATAGCGGCTAAAAATCAGGCTATATAAGCATCACCCTTCAACCATTTCCTATTTACTTGATAAGGGAAAAACGCCGGAGTCGGCGCTTTTGTAGAGATGTAAGGATGTGTGTCATACCTGGCATCTCAAATAAACGGTCCATATAAGTCTTGAGTAAAAGTTCAATCATGATCTCACCCACAAGGATAGATGGAGCAATCAAAACCGCTCCTGCTCGAATGAGGCGAAGTTATGAATGGTCCCACGTATGCTGAGACATGGGAATAAAGTTATAAAATATTGGAAGCCGCAGTAGGGTTAGTCCTACACTTTATTCAATAGAATCATAATGCTTATTAATCGATCTACCGAAATAATCCTTACGCTTAATAATACGTAAATCCGCAAGGATTCTTTGCCATAACGGTCCTGGCACCCAAAGTGATTTCACCTGTTTTTTATTCAACATTAGATTAGTATATCGCTCTACGGTTCTATTAGGTGATGCTATCGTTTGAGCTTGGTCAGTTTTATGGAAACAAAAGAAAGGATGTCTAGATGCCGACACCCAATATTCTTTTGGTATTGGTCTTAACGATGATTCAAACGAAGCAATGTTGGGTATTACCTCTCTTCGACCCCATGATTCTAAGTTTCCGTTGTTTAGGGCAGTTTGTATACGAGCTAACGCATCTTGATGACCGATGCCTGGCCAATTGATCAAATGCCCCTTTGCTCTCCCAAATTGAGCAATTTCTGCTGGCTTTGGTTTTTTTAATTCCACAGAAGAATCGTTTACCATGTAATTTGTAACATCTGAAATTGGCATGTCGGGTTGTATTAACAAAATAGGTACTCGTTTCTTTTGATGTTTATGCATAAAAAATAAAATTATGATGAATATTATGTAAAATACTAGCAATATTAAACAGATCCAAAACACCCAAACATCAGCAGTTTTATCTTTTATAACATTGGGGAGACGTATATTGAAGAGAGCGGCCCATTGGCTGATATTGGAAACTGCACTATTAGGAGAAATTTGTGCGGCGAACATTAGTGCCGCTAATACCAAAATCGGCAATCCTTTTGCTATCTGTAGATACCACTTCGCCACCGATTAATCGTATCATGTCTCACTATTGCGTCAAGCCAAACTTTCCTTAAATCCATTTATCATGAGTAGGGCGCCCAATACCCTATATTCCTTTAGTTTGGTTCCAGATAATTATGAGACTTTTAGTAAATAGCGGGAAGTTATTGCGGGTGTTCATTTTGAAGAACTAATGTTCATAATTGACCATCATCGCCATAGGTATTGATTTTAAGTAATTAATGTTTCCATAAGACAATAAAAGCCTATGCACGGTATTTATGCCGAATCCATTAGATGGAATGGCGCAATCAATTTTACCCATGTATCTATAGTTAGTCTCGTCGCATTCAGATTCTTCCGTCTTTTTCTGGATAGTATTCCACTCCCTTTCAGTTTTTTTATGAGCATCGTTAAGTTCTTCAGATAAAGTCTTATTCAAAGTAAGAATGCGAGATGGATCATGCTCATTTTTGACATTCATAAATATTTTACGTAATATATTTCTAATTAATCCAAGCTTTCCCGTTCTTCTCATCTTCAAATTAAATTCGGGATTAACCTCATGAGTATAATCGAGACTACTAATTTGCATTGCTAAGGGTTCCCATAGCGAACCTTCCGCTTTGTCAACATGACTTAGTGCACTTGTTATCTCCATCCATCTATGTTTATTGTCAGTGTATATTAATGAACCTGTAAGTTGCGCCAAAAAGAAACCTAACTCAAAGTTTGGAGTAAGGCGCGTAATTAATATTTGACCTTCATCTTTTCCAGATATTGTCGGTTGTAATAATGCAAGAGGGTCTTCTATTCGTTCTTTTTTCATACAAATTATGACGTGATTGGGCCATCTCCCAGATTTGTTTTTGCAAATGAGGATTTAAAGAACATGGGTCAGGAATTATATTTACTATTCCCAATTCAACAAAAGGAACAAGTATTGTAAATAATAAAACATTTTTTAATGTATCCTGCTTATACTGACTAGGCGAGTGGATAGGACTGAACTCTGGCTTGACATAAGTTGGGTTTATAAAAGGATTTATTATAAGTATTTCATCAAAATAAATAGTATAACTAGTCACACTTCTAATAATCGTTCTTGGATCAACTAATCCTGTATAAAGCGCCCTTAACACTTTTTGATCAGGGCGCGGCAACAAATCAACGACATTTGTTCCCTTTGGCCACAAAGCTTCATAAGCTCTGTGGATATCTTTTACCTGCTTATCGCTTAATTCTCTGCGGACATCTTCCCAAGTTCTTCCTTTAGTCAAACCCAGAATATTTGTGATTATCCAGTAAAACTTAAGATTTCTCTCCCTAATACTCAGTTCAGTAGTCAAGGGCATGTCAGCAGAGTCTTTGTCTTGACAACACTTTTTATATTTTTTGCCACTGCCACAAATACAAGGCTCATTAGGGCCAATTTTACCTTTACGCTCTGGCTTCTTTAAGTAAGGCAACTCTCCAACCGTACGCCCAAATGCATCCTGGTAATGGGTTGTTCCATCTTTATATCCAATGTCACTACTGTCCGGTTAATCCGTGAATAGATTCAATTGATTAGGAGGATCGGCCTGATTGAAAGTGTAGTCGAAGTTGGTAAGTATCTGCAATAAGGGAGCTTTTTCGAACAAGGTGACGCTCAGGATTTGTAGAATTGTGTAGAGTTCGAGATTGAGATGTAAACGCTTTTTCATGATTGCCACCAGCACGTAGATGGATACTGCTATCCAGATTTGAGTCTTCACGGCATTTTCACTGGTGCCGAAGAAGGCCTTGATACGCAGATGCTGTTTGATCCATTTGAAGAAGAGTTCGATCTTCCAGCGGCATTTGTACAGTTGAGCGATAGTCAGTGCGGGGAGCATGGAATTATTGGTCAGAAACACCAGCCGTTTGCTTGTTTCACTGTCATAGAACTTAATTCTCCTGATTTTGTCCGGGTAATCCTGAGCGGTACAGAAGCCAGTGAATACGCCGGTCTGATCGCAGATCAGACCGCATGCACGGTCGACCTCATGAGAATACAATCGCTTGAACTGGGTATTGCTTTTGGCCCGGATGATAAAGAAGGCCTGAGAGAGATGGATCTTGTAAAGCCTGGAGAAATCGAGATAACCACGGTCCATAATGTAGAAAGAGCCGGCTTCGGGGAGTAGATAATCGAGAATATTGACGTCATGAACTTTCCCATCGGTGATGAATGCGATGGCAGGAATGCTTCCTCGCAGATCAAGCAGGGTATGGAGTTTGACTGCCGCTTTCGTCTTGCGGAAGTGCGCCCACGGGAACAGAGACAGGCACAAGTCGATGGTGGTGGAGTCAAGTGCATAAACAGTTTGCTCCAGTTCCAGTCCGAAGTCGTCCTTGGCATAGAGCCTTCGTGCCTGGGATATCAGCACCTGGGCGAAATCGGCATAGATACGCCAGTCCCGTTTCTCATTGGCCTCGGCCAAGGTGCTTCGAGCGATACTTCCACGAATGCCCATGTGGTAACGTCTGGTCGGGATAGCCCGCAGACAGGCTTCGATATCACGCAAGCTTTCTCGATAGGTCAATTGAGCGAAGGCCATGCAGAGGTACTGATCCCAGCAGGTGAAGACTTTGGTGTGTTTGTTTCCCTGGTATCGCTCAACACACCGGCGAAAGTCGTATATGGGCAAGAAATCCATGAGCTGTGTAAAAATAGTTCTTCCGGAATTCATCGGCCACCTCCCACCAGATGTCCCGGTGAGTATGGCCGATGGGGTTACGAAATTTCAAATCGATAAATGCTGGAAAAGGGTGTAGAGCTAGTGACCATGGTATTTTATGTAGTGTTACAATAAATTATTCCGGACAGCAGTGATCCAATGTATATTTCTCCTCCAAAATGATGCAGTTCATTCTTCGGAGGTAAAAGAACCTGTTTCAATTGTGACCAACTCTCTAAAATATCAACTTCAGGAAACAACCACTCTTTTTTAGAAGCCGCTATATATTTACGTGATCGAGCTTTTAAAATATAATTGATTGTCTGTACTTCTTTTTCTTTTAGCTTCCGAGAACGGATCATCGCATCAATGCGAGAAATAGTTTGTCCGAAATGTCGCGCATTTGTTCTATTAATAAGCAAGTCCTTAGAGAGTGGATTTTGAGCATATTCCAAATTAGTTAAAATCAAGCAATGGTTAAGATCAAGCGGGAAGATTGTTTGAGATCCTTTAAAGGAAATATCAGGATCATTGGGATATTTACAGTAAATTGAATTTGGAGGACAATCAGGGTTGTATATTGTGATGGGATGATCTGTTATTAGAAATTTAATATCCGAATCTTCCGCTGAGACTATTTCACGAACTGCTTCTACCCACATCGTACAATGCATTTGCCTAATTTGCTGCATTTCAACCATTATCAACAAATGCACGAATTGCTGAAGATCCATCAGTATCTATTGCACCGAACAAATATCTTTCAATCTCATCATTAACAAAACCAAAGAATGATGTTGTGTACAAATCATATTCATAAAAACATTGTTGAGGCGTCCACCAGTGAAGATTATTCATCATCACTGTACTTCCGTTAGGCAAATTTCTTGACGCAGGCCAAAGATCTAGACAACACAACTTTGTGTTTGCTGGCAAAAGAAATCTTTTTTGATACCATTTGGGGATATAATGATTTCGCCTAGTTATTGACATTCGCATTTTTTTCCAAATTTTCTAATCATATATCCCTGATGTAAAATAATTACTATATAGCAAAAGGCAGCAAATGCAGAAAAAGGTAGCTTCCATAGACCTGAAAAACTGATGATCCCCTCCTCATAAGATCTACAAAAATCAGCATAACAAAGTAATTAAGAGACCCCCCTTCCCGGGGGCCTCAACTACCCCATACGATAAGTTTTGATTAACCGTTCTTCACGTATTCCATATCAAATCCCAATATGGGAAGCATCTCAATGCACTGTATCAGGTGCTTCAATAAGCAGGAAATAAACCATTGATTGCGTCTTTTCAGAACAGTGTTCGAGCTTATCCATGATGTACCTGGCTGTATCCGCCGTGCTTCGTAAAGACCAATCATCACACCCCTCATGTGTTATATCACCCTCAACTATACCCGCAGATATGCTCAAATTATCCATGACCTCCTGGCTATGAATTCCAGGGTATTGGAGTATATCGGTGCAAAAATCCTTTATGGCAGTCACTTTTTCCATGAATGGGTCCTTCCTGATGTCTCAGTTAGAAATGAATATATATGGACAGGGTGCTCTATAATGAATCGGTTGGTTCCCATTACTGAATTATATCGGAAAGATAATAGGAATATTATAATCAACCTTGCAAAGTAACTTTAACAATCATAGAATCAAATATTATACCAAGAGGAGTTCCCATGCCAAAAAAGTCTCTGAAATTCGTTCTGATGGTGAATATGGCTCTGGAGATCAAGGGTGATCAGGCACAGGTCGTTGTGAAAAACATCAAGGTAAAGCCATCCATCGTATCTTTGCCGATCGAGGCTATTTCTGCCAAGAAGAGAAAACGCGCAATAAAGAAGCTCAGCAAATCAATCCATGATATCGTATTAGAGTCTGCAATAAAGGTTTCCAGGAAAGCGGATGATGGAGTCTTTTCATCGGTGGACCTGTTTAATGTTGCAATCAAGAAATACCCTGAACTGAATAAGAAGAGTTTCAACACCATGGTCATATCAGCAGCCCCAGAACATACCTCCTGGAAGTATACTCGCAATGGGAAGGACTTCCTGATCTATCTGGGCAAAGGGAAATATAAGCTGAGGGAAAAGGCTGAATAAGGTATCAGTTGTCATCTATACAAAAGCATTAGGTCTCCATCAATCCAATACATACGAGGAGGAACTCATGACAAAAACGGATTTAGTTGATGTTATTGCAGGCAAGGTAAAGATATCCAAAGCAGCTGCACAACTAGCGGTTGATGCCCTTACAGATTCAATTACCGGTGCTCTTAAGAAAGGCGATAAGGTCACTTTAATAGGTTTCGGGACCTTTGATGTCGCCAAGAGAGCAGCCAGGGAAGGCGTAAATCCTCAGACCCTTAAGAAGATAAAGATTAAGGCAAGGAAGGCTCCTCGTTTCAAGGCAGGCAAATTACTGAAGGACGCAGTTAACAAATAGGACCGAGAAGAAGCAATCCAAGAAATTTTGATAAGTTGGAATTAATCTATAATTAGAGGAGGATTAATAATGAAACAGTGCCCTCAATGTGGCTCTTCTGTTACCAATACAACAGAAGAATGTCCAACATGTGGACAGAATATTAAAGATGTTCCTATTGGTTCATCAAATATTGAGAATAGTGGCACCCCAATTGTAACTCATAATAATCAGAACAAATATACTTCCACAACATATACATATACTTCAAGATACGGGACGGCACGAACATTGGGTATGGTTGTCTCATTTGGAGGGTGGTTTATAATTGGTATCAGTGCGCTCATTTTTCTTGTGAGCTTAGGCAAGATGCATGAGTTCGGTGGAGGTATGTCATTAATGATATCTTTAGCGGGAATAATTGCGGGACTGCCCCTAGTTCTTTTCGGTCAGGTAACTCAAGCTGTGGTAGACACGGCAGACCATTTGGGAGAAATACTTGCCATTATGAAGGCAAAACAATAACAATAAAGTTTTCAGCCCTTGAAGCGGGAGAAAACACCATTAATCACTTCCTCAAAATCCCCATCTGGATGGACCACGAAATGACCCTGATGGGATCCATGCGTATCTTCTAAACGGTAATGTATTTGCAATGGATATTCATTCTCCAAATAGAAAACAAGCTTGGATTCATTGTTTGTGAAGGTCATGACATCCTGGAGATTTGTGTTTGGTATTTCCTTGAATTTATTGTCTTTGATGTAATCTCTACAAAGGGGTATGAAGTATTCTTCAAGAAACATATCTGAAATCTTCTTGAGCTTCCGTTGATTTTTGAAATACTCATCTTTCCATTTCAAGTGGTTTACCTTATCCCTGAAGGTTTTATCCTGAGACTTCTCAATTACTGCACGATCTGTGATTTCTCTAGCCACAGAAATAACAGCAACGGTTACTGAAACACTGCACTAGATATACATAGCGTCATAATTGATTGCGTATAGCTGAAAATCTCTTTCTGAGTTCTAAAAAGCATTATATGCAATTTCATCTGACGTTGTGTATAGTGACAGAAGATCTTATCCAGTTGAATCAGGTTGTTTTATCAACCTTAACCCCCTTATAGAATAATGACTTATGTCTTACTTTCCAATTTTTCTTTGATATTCGTGAGGCCCATTTCTGTCTCTCGTTCGTTCCTCTTCATGAGCACTTTCTCTGCCAGTTTGCCCAATACCGGAACCGGGATTTTATAATCGATGTCTAAGTTCAAGACCGTCACATTATTGCGATGCTCCAAGTTGAATGCCCAGGTACTTTCAACACCCCCTTTAGATTCAACCACGATCTGTTTTTCAGGGATATCTTCCTTGAACGTGGATTCTCCATTTAATTTAATCCCTGCCATCTTGTAAGTCCATTTGAAATGTTTCCCGACACCAGTACCTGTTACATCCTTAACGTCTATCATGCTCGTAATCCATTCAGGGTCCTTCGTTGGATCATCTATATAAGCATAAACCTCTTTAATTGGCGCATTGATCTCAATACTTCTATGAATTTTGGTCATGATTATTCCCTCCCCTTCCTTTTTTTCTGATATTTGCTGCTCCTTACTTTTTGCTGGTGATTGATTCGATCATTGCCATTGAAAAATAATCTTAAAATACTTCACCCCCTTACATTTTTCATTTGATATAACGCCTCTTATTCTAAAGGTTTTCTGGGTGTGGTGAGGATTGGAACATAAACAATGAATAATTAAAAAAGTTCAGTAGATAGCATTTATAATAAATCAAAATGTCTATTGTTTTGACCTTATAATAATACTTCTGTCTTAATGAAAGTCAATAAGTGTGGATGCAATATTCGTATGCATGGACTGAAGCTCTTGTGCCAAAATCAAAGCCTGGGTTGAAGTTCTCGATACATAGATCTCATGATAACCAATGCTTCGCCTACACTGAATGTTTTGTGCGAAAATATCTATTAGCTATGTGAAGAATTAAACCATCAACTATAAGTTCAGATAATATCCCGGAATACCAAGCTGTATTAATGAATCTTAACTACCTAATCTTCAATGTAAGATCGGATTTTGGCTATTATACGTTATTTCTATCAAGGATTTCTTTTGGGCTGCTTATCAAGCTTGATTTTTGACTTTTGTTTCTGTTTTTCGGCGTTCTGTTTCCGACCCTTTTCCTTATCTTTCTTGCCGCCCTTGTCTCCCATTACGTTTCTCCTTCATTATTAATTGTAATCTTGCATACTTTTCAAAAACCGTGAATTCCGCTTTCAGGAAGTACATCATCCGGATGAACCTTATTTGTCATCACTGTCAACCAATTTTGCCTTCAAGACATCAGATACGGAGAAGGTAACAATACGCCTTGGGGATATAATCAGTTCTTCGCCGGTCTTTGGATTACGACCTCTTCTCGCTCGCTTTTCTCTTACACTGAATTTGCCAAAACCGGAGAAATTTATATCCTCGCCCCTGCTCAGATTGGAATTGATAATCCCAATGAAAGTTTCGACACCTTCAGATGCAGTTACTTTATCCAGACCTGTGTTCACGAGTATATCCTCGATAATATCCTCTTTGGTCAGATTCATATGGTCTCCTCTTAAGAATGAAATTCTCACCGTGTTTATAAGGAATATACCATGTCTCAATATTCATGGGTATCTTATCAATATGTAAGATAACATTCCATAGGTCATCTTAAAAATAACGCACAGCGGTTCGTTTTTTTAGTCATCATCCCACCTATCCATCCACATAAAACCATACCTCCATATATATTAATCATTGAAATGACTAACTAATTTGTATCATCCAGTCATTCTATTACTCCCCCATCCTGATTTTCCCTACACTTTCCCCTCTTCAAAAAAACCGGAGGATTTGTGAATGGAACCAGTAACCCAGCAAGAAATTGAGATCAGACGAGAGAAAGTCTTTGTACCAAGTGATATGTCCGTAAAAGAGATCATGGCGAAATATGGTCTTTCAGACAGCGTTGCCAGGAGATCCTTGAAAAGAGGCTGGTTCATTAAGAACTACGGCAGAAATCAAGTAATCATAGACCGTGAGCATTTCAATCCGGAGACATCGTATAGTATTGCAAAACAGGTCTTCTATAAGAACTTCAGGAAAAACCCAGTGGCCCTCACTATCAAGGAGGATCTGATCCAGGAAGTGGTTGCACTCATGTTTATGCAATCGGGGAAAATAAAGGAAGGGTCTAATAAGAAATACAATGATAGATGATAGATATGGGTACTGGTGGACCGCCCACAATGCAATCTTATCTTACTTAACGAAGTGGATTCGACAGACACGGTATGATGTTCAGCTTGAGGATGATATTCATCCATTCATGACCAGGGGCAATAGAAGGTACTCACCCCAATTTGGATGGATATATTGTTAACACCAGGAGGGATGGTTGGGATCTTTCAAGACTCTTCAGGAGTCTTGAACATGAGGATTAACCATAAGGTCAGCGTTCATCCTATTGAGGGATATGGAGGGGGATCTTTATACATAGGGTGTTCGCTGGCTTTCTTTATTCAATGGGAAAAATGCCGAAGTCGGCGTTTTTGTGGAGATGTGTAAGGACACTACCGATACCTGAGAGCTCAAATAACTGGTCTATAATCGTCCTGAGCAAGAGTTCAATCATTAACAGACCTCATTAGATGGGGAGAGTGCCAAAACCTTTTCTGCTCGAATTAGGCGATCTTATAAATACCAAAAACTCATGTCATAAACATCTACTTATAAAGTATGAATCTAATGCAATTTAAATAACTCTAAATGTTAACAATATAATTATGGAAGGGTGATAATCATGGCTACTCGTGGAAGGAAACCGTTAAGTTTGAGGAGTGATGATAAGGCATCAAAGCTCATCAAAAGGAACTATTATCTTGATGAACGATATGTAAAGGCTCTTACGGTACTTTCTGCAATAACGGGTAAAGAGCTCTCTCTTCTTGTTAATGAGGCTCTTGGCTTGCTGATTAAGAAATACCAACCAAAGACTGAGATCAACCTTCTCGATTTGAAATCGATTTAAAGACAAGATTAGTAGGGTTGTTCCCAACGATACAATTAACCATACCATTTCAACTGCTCTTTTGACGATAAGGTCATAGATATTCAATATGGGGAAAGCGTTGTGAATGTGCGCTTGATTTTTAGAAAAGAGCCCTCGGATAAAGGTTTGTTTGCGTTTACTAGAATTATGCTACTCAATTCTTTCTATTGTATATCTTAATTCCTTCTGAACCTTATCTGCTTCTGGCGACAAGTGGCATTTTCTGTGACAGTTGGGGCATAACGCTATAGTATTCTCAATAATATCTGAACCACCATCAGCAAGGGAAACAACATGGTGTTCTTCCAAAAACCATTCCCCCAACCTGTTACGAAATGGACCAGGTTTTTTGCATAGCTCGCATGTCCCATTTGCATTTTGCAGAACCCAAGCTTTAACCAGAGGATCTTTCTCATAAGTTGTTTGAGATGATTGTTGCTTTTGGGGGTTTCTTTGTCCCTTTGGCTTTCCAGTTAGTTTTTTCCCAAGAAGAGATCCTACTCTTTTGTCTAGTTCGTATTCATCAGCTGTTGGGGAGTAATCCCTCTCGTTAAGAAATTTCCTGTTAAAGATGATCTTCTTGATCCTCTCCGAGACATTCGAACCGACATTCATCCTTGGAAGATATCCTTGAATAATCGGGTGACACAACTCCTGAAGTACCGAAGAAATGTTCTGCATTCGGAATTCAATAGAGCCCCTGCTTCTATTCATAAGTTCTAAACTGCGTAGCTGCCTATTTACCTCAGCCTTGTTATATTTTTTACCTCTGAGCTCTTTGTTCAACATTGTGAAATAGGCATAGATTGCATCTTCAAGTTCTTGGTCTGTCCAGTCTATTGACTTCGAATCAATATCCTCATGAGAGGTCGTGGATTCAATCAGATCAATCTTATACAAATCTTGTTGTGTGCGCTCGAAACGCATCACTGGATTATCATCATCAAACTCTTCATTTAAGGCATGCTTTCTGTAGATGTACGGGAATCGTTCAATAAGTTGATCTGCGAAGTCGGTCTTCCAAAATAATCGATACCTCGAATTCATTGCATCCATGTGAATATGAGCTTCATAGATATTAGTACCCAACATTAATTGAATTGGCTTAGGTACAAGGAGGCCATTTTCTGGCAATTCAAAGAAGGAAGCTATTTCTTTTGGGATGCCTGTTCCATGGTGCAAGAATGTCGATTTATCCATGTGCTTCAGAGCAACATCATCGGATAAGACATCCCAGGAGTAAGCTGAGGATGGATAATTCATATTGTGTCCAATATTTCCAAACTAATTCATATTTAAGAACCATCAAAATATTGCTGTCAATCTGATACTTTTTCACAACGACTAAATATTCAATAGATGTGTATCAAATCAATATCAATTGTATACCTCTTCGATAGCTCATCGGTTCTATCTCCATGCAGTCAACCAGAGATCTCGGAATAATTTATCCGTTCCAGGCCAGTTCAAGTTTATACCAAGGCGGCACAGTTCAAGGGATTACCGGCGGACAGCAGTTATAAGCTCCAGAAAGTCGGTGGGACGATACTGGGAATGGTGAAGTAAGTGGCAGACAGAGGGTCAGATTACATCGGGATGGTGTGAGCTGACTCTCTGTGTTCGATGGGAGTGATTACTTGATCTCTTTTTACATATCAATATCTCATTTGGATTATAGCAGAGTGAAGATTATGGTTACATATATTCAGTATGGGCAAAGCGGAGGAGATGGCACGAAATCTTCGATTTACGAAGTAACAATAAACAGCAATCATCTTCCATGTTAAGAGAATTAATTTACTCATCATATTGGATTGTTACATGAGCATATATTGATAACTTCTGATAAGAACTATGTTTGAATGATGGCATTTTAATTGCTATATAATTAAGTGGGTTACTCTATCACGGTATGCAACTTCACTGATGGGGAAACCCTTTAGTAACCAAGAAACATTACATCTATGAAAGCTTATTTCAGCTTTATTAGAGGAGGATTAACTATGGATACATATCGTTTCCTGGGCCTCTTTCGGATTATCTTGATCCTATCTATTATTGCGCTTACTGGTTGCAGTGGAAGAGGTGGGGGTGGTAAGGCCTCGTCAGAATCTGCTCCTGCATTTAAAATATCTGGTACGGTAAGTGGCTATGCTCAAGAGAATTTTCCTATAATATTATCGGGCACTAACTCAGGTACTACGACAACAGATGCCAGTGGGAATTATAGTTTCCCGGGCCTGACAGATGGGTCATACACTGTTACCCCAATCCTTTTTTGGTATACATTCACTCCATGTAGTCAAGCGGTAACGATCAACGGAGCAGATGTCCGTGCAATCAACTTCACTTCTTATGCTGCAAACAATGGTATTAAGTATAGCATCTCTGGAGTCATAACAGTGAGTGATGTGGCTAAGCAAGGTGTTATTGTAACATTATCGGGCACTAACTCAGGTACTGCGGCAACAGATGCCAGCGGGTATTATAGTTTTTCGAACCTGATGAATGGGACATATACTCTTACACCATCCATTACTGAATATACATTCACTCCAACTAGTCAAACGGTAACGATCAACGGAGCAGGTATCAGTGCAATCAACTTCACAGCTACTGACCTTTCTCCCCCAAAATAGGCCATTTTATAGTGAGCACGGCTTGCTAAATGAGAAGAGGAGGAACACAATAGGGCAAGAGGTACTCAGATTAGCATCTTTTCACCCTTTCCTTAAACTGAATATAACTGCGATATCATCATGGTTTTATGATGTCTAAAAACTGATGATCTTGGATTGAAACATATGAAATCTATCATTTCATATCAGAGCGTGAGGTATGGCACGAGATCTATTCAAAGTGACTTTTCATTTCTTGGGTTTCCATTCGCTTGCTAACTTCTGAGCCTCTGCTATTTGAGCTGGCGTCATCAACTTGGCCAGTTGATCACGTTTTGAAACCGCTGAATTATTTCCTTGTGATGCTGATAGACATAACCACATATATGCTTGCAAATAGTTCTGTATTATCCCGCTGCCAGCGGCATACATAAGCCCTAAGCAATATTGCGCATTGGCATATCCCTGCTCAGCGGCCTTACGAAACCAGTTTAAGGCTTCTTTATAGTCTTGTGGTACACCCTGACCATGGACATACATAACCCCAATGTTATATTGTGCCTCTGCATATCCTTGATCAGCTGCCTTACGAAACCAGTTTAAGGCTTCTTTATAGTCTTGTGGTACACCCATGCCCCTGGCATACATAAGCCCGAGTTCACATTGTGCTGTGGCATATCCCTGCTCAGCTGCCTTACGAAACCAGTTTAGGGCTTCTCCATAGTCTTGTGGAACACCGTGGCCATTGGCATACATAATCCCAATCATCTCTTGTGCCTCGGCATATCCTTGATCAGCTGCCTTACGAAACCAGTTTAAGGCTTCTTTATAGTCTTGTGGTACACCCATGCCCTTGGCATACATCAACCCGAGGCTACATTGTGCCTTGTCTAACCCCTGCTCAGCAGCCTTACGGAACAAGTTTATAGCTTCTCCATAGTCTTGCTGCACTCCCTCACTACATAGATATGACACACCGAGAGCATTTTGTCCCAGGGCTAACCCTTGATCAGCTGCTTTGCGGAACCAGTTTAGGGATTCTTTATAGTCTTTTGTTACTCCTAGGCCCTCGGCATATATCTTTCCAAGATTATACTGTGCCATGGCGTCTCCTTTCTGGGCAAGAGGCCTGAGTTCCTTTAGAGCAGCAGAATAATCCTTTTTTTCAAGAGCTTCCTTGTAATCACCCCAGATCGGGCTTGAAAACATCAAAATAACCAATAGTGATAAAAGTATTTTTTTCAAAATCATTTCCTTAATCCAGATATTACAAGTTGAAATAACTTTACAAGTATATGCAAATAGAATCTTATATAGCTCAATAGCAATATGATCTATTTTAAGCTTGTTTCACTTTATAGCAAGAAGTGGCTCCGGAAATTCGGACAGGGGATGGCATTTTATAAGTGAAGCCTTGCCACTATTCCCACTAAGCCGCATCGGACAGATACTTACCGGAATTGTATTAACGGTAGTTCTTGCTTATGTCTGTGGTGCTGCTGGTGGATATATCATCAGGTCGTTCGGCTCGAAAGATATGGTCTATGAGGATAAGGATGAGTTTGCCTGAGCCGAGTAGGATAATAGCAAGGATTCTGGAAATAGAAGGAACCATCGGGGCCTGGTCTCAACATATGACATTGGGTTGATTGTTGATGCCAGACCTCATTACTCATTAATCATTTTGAGTAACGATAACTTCGATAAATTGCTTGCCCCAAACTCAGATTATGAACCATAGATCTCTGCGATAACTTTCTGGTTTTGAAAGGCCAAGAAACCGATGATTTTGAAATATGATCTTCATTTTACCTGGTTCTCTCTTGGTGTTATTTTTTTATGAATCGAGTGAAGGCCATCGATCTGTGGCACCTTGAGAGAAAAAAATCTCAGCACCTCCCACTCTTCGCCTCTCCAATCAGTGCAGGACCCCCATCTCTTGCAGATAGCACCATAGACCAAAACATTGACCTCAACGAGTTCCTAATCAAGAACCCGACCGCCACCTTCTTCGTGAGGGTAGAGGGTACATCAATGATCGATGCCGGGATTCATCCAGGGGATATCTTGATCGTGGACAAATCCCTTGACCCGTTGCCCAACAACATTGTGATCGCCGTGGTTGGTGGAGAATTCCTGGTGAAGAGGCTCATTAGGGAGTGTGGCGTGAGGTATTTGATGGAGGACAATCCTGACTTTGGAAGGATTGAGTTTGGTGAGGGCATGGACGTTGAGATTTGGGGTGTTGTTGTGTGGGTGATTCATAAGTTGAGGTGAGAGGGTAGGGCTTCTCATTTTAAAATTGATAACTCACAACCCGATATCAATGTCTTGTGACTGGTGGGAATAGTGGTGGGAATAAACGCTATCAAATAACAAAAAGGTTACGAATTACTCCGTAACCTTTTGAATTAATATGGCGTCCCCAAGGGGATTTGAACCCCTGTCGCCGGCGTGAAAGGCCGGTGTCCTGGGCCTGGCTAGACGATGGGGACATACATATGAGCCAGGAGGGACTCGAACCCTCGACCACCGGATTAAAAGTCCGATGCTCTACCAACTGAGCTACTGGCTCAGTTCGAAACCCCCTATGTCATGGTTGCAGGAAAATATCAAGGGTAAAAAAGCCTTATCAGTTGCATAGAAGCCGTTGTATTGTTAGGCATCATGAGCCTGTGCAGCCAACCCTTCCACACCGCTGAATGGTGGTTTCTGTATGACAAAAGTTGTGATATAGATTTATACGATATGATCTGGGTGATACTCTATATTCCGCTCGCCGTTTACATGGCTTATGCGTTTACCTCGCATCTTGAACCCATCTCTTGGGCCATTGTCTTTGCAGTCATTCTTGGGTTCTCTATTGTGGAGTGGCTTATGGTGAGAAAAGACAGCTCCCGATCGAGGATAACACTTACGATCATGTGCCTTACCCTTGTATCACTCCTTGGAGGCATGATTTTGAGATGAGAGGTAATCTATCGGATCAGATGGAAGATCAGGGGTTACATATCTTCGGCATAGCAGTAGTCATAAATCTTTGACACCCTGATCCCCTGGATGGAGAAATAAAACTCGTCCCCCTTTTCAACCCCGCTGACTTCCGCCACACCCGATTCCTGCGCCTGGAAGATCTTGGTGTTGCCAAAGTCGAAAATGGGCAAGGCCTTGCTTGTATAGGTCCAGATAGTTCCGTCCTCAGAGATGGTTGAGATAATATACTCACCCTGCTTCAACCACTTTTTGATACCCTGGAATTCGAATTTCCGATTATCCCTATACATGGCGGCCTCTCTCTTCATAGCTGCTTCCTTTCTAATGATACTTATCGGATATTAAGAGAGAACGCTTAACGTCTTTGCTTGGGTACACCCCCTTTTTTTGAGTCCTTGTAGAGCTTATAGTCCATACTGTCTACAAGGGCCATCCAAGAGGCTTCGAGGATGTTGCTGGATACGCCCATGGTATACCAGTGGTCTTTTTTATCGCCTGACTCGATGAGGACTCTGACTACCGACTCGGTCCCCTGTCTGGATGAGATCACCCGTACTTTATAATCCAAAAGTTCGACTTCCTGAATGCCGGGGTAAAACTTCTGGAGGGCCTTCCTGAGTGCCCTATCCAGCGCATTGACCGGGCCGTTTCCCAGGGCCGCCGTATGCTCAATGCTGCCGTCCACCTCAATCATGATGGTGGCTTCTGACATGGGGTCGGTGTCGTCGCTCCTGCGCTCCGTGTTCACCCGAAAGCCCTTGAGTTTGAAGGAGCGCATGTGCTCACCAATGGACTTTTTCATAAGGAGTTCCAATGAGGCATCAGCACCTTCGAACTGAAAGCCGCAATCCTCAAGATCCTTGATGATCTTTACGATTTCTTTGGCAGCCGTATCATCCTTGGAAAGATCGATATTAAACTCACGAGCCTTGTAGAGGATGTTGCTCTTTCCTGACTGATCGGACACCAGAACCTTGCGATGATTTCCCACAAGTTCCGGAGATATATGCTCATAGGTGGCTGGGTCATTAATCACGGAACTCACGTGGATACCGCCTTTATGGGCAAAAGCCGATTCTCCCACATAGGGCTGATGCTTGTTGTGGGATAGGTTGGCGATGTCGTCAAAAAACCGGGATAGGTCGCTGAGCATGCTCATTTTGTCCAGAGGTATGGTCTCATAGCCGAGCTTGATGGAGAGGTTGGGGATGATAGAGCATAGGTTTGCATTTCCACACCGTTCCCCGACGCCGTTGATGGTACCATGGATGTGATTGATGCCGGCCTGTACGGCGCAGACGGTATTGGCAACTGCAAGATCACTATCATTATGGCAATGGATACCAAGCGGGGTATGAATCTCACCCTTAAGAAACCCGATGATAGCCGACACCTCCGACGGCAGGGTGCCGCCGTTGGTGTCACACAGGATGATCCTGTCCGCCCCGCCTGAAACAGCAGCCGTTAATGTTGATAATGCATATTCCCTGTTCGCCTTCAGGCCATCGAAGAAGTGCTCTGCATCGAAGAAAACCATATTGAAGAAGCCTTTGAGATAGGCCACGGTTTCGCGGATCATCCGCAAGTTTTCATCCAGAGAGCACCCGAGCCCCCCTTCACCCTTGACGTGAGTATCCCACGATTTGCCGAAGATGGTCAATCCATGGGGTTTGGCATTGATAAGTTGCTTTATCATCCTGTCGTTTTCAGGGTGTTTGTCTGGTTTGCAAGTACTGCCAAAGGCCATGATTTTAGCATGGGTGATTGCGAGTGATTTGATCGTGCCGAAGAGGCGATCATCTTTCGGGTTGGCACCGGGCCATCCGGCTTCAATGTAGTCTATGCCAAGCTGGTCAAGTTTTAGGATGATCGAGTACTTGTCATCAAGCGAAAGGCTTATGTCTTCGGACTGGGCCCCGTCACGCAAAGTGGTATCATAGATCTCAATCTTGTTCAAACGGCACCCCTCGGCTTATCGAGCTCGAAGGCCTCGTGCAGTACGCGTACCCCGAGCTCGATAAATTTCTCGTCGATAACGCACGAGATTTTGATCTCGGACGTGGAGATCATCTGAATGTTGATCCCCACATCGGACAGGGCCTGGAACATCTTTGATGCGACCCCGGCATGGGACCTCATGCCCACACCCACGATGGATAGTTTGGCGATGGAAGGATCACCCACTACATCACGGGCCCCGATGTCGCTGACCAATTGTTTGACGATCGCAATAGCCTTGTCATAGTCTGTTTTGGTGACGGTAAAGCTCATATCTGCCAGCTTTCCGTCTGCAGAGACATTCTGGATGATCATGTCCACGTTAATGTTCTTTCCCGCCAGGGGGGAGAAGATCTTTGCTGCAACGCCGGGTTTATCCTGCACGCCGAGTATGGTGATCTTGGCCTCGTTCTTATCATAGGTAATGCCTGATACGACCTCTTTTTCCATCTCGTCATCCTCCAGGGTGGTAAGCGTTCCTCCTTCATCCGTGAAGGAGCTTTTCACCAGTAAGGGAACATTATATTTCTTTGCAAACTCCACGGAACGTGTCTGAAGGACCTTGGCGCCCAATGACGCCATCTCGAGCATCTCGTCGTAGGAGATCTTCTCAAGCCGTCTCGCCTTGTCACATATGTTGGGGTCGCAGGTGTAAACCCCGTCCACATCGGTGTAGATCTCGCAAAGCTCGGCCCCAAGCACCGCGGCAAGTGCCACAGCAGATGTATCAGACCCGCCCCTTCCAAGCGTGGTGATGTCCAGATTATCCGTAACTCCCTGGAACCCTGCCACTACCGCCACCTCTTTTGCCTCGAAGGCCTTTTTTAGGGCCTGAACATCTATGTCGAGGATACGCGCCTTCATAAAGTCGTTGTCGGTCTTGATACCGAGCTGAAATCCGAGAAGGGATCGTGCAGGCACACCTAAATCCTTGAGTGCCATCGCAAGCAGAGCAATGCTCACCTGCTCGCCCGTGGAGACGATGACATCCATTTCCCGCGGATCAGGGGAGGGTGAGAGCTCCTTGGCGAGCCTGATGAGCTTGTCCGTCTCTCCAGACATGGCAGAAACCACCACTGCTATGTCGTTGCCTTCGCGATACCTCTTTGCAACCTTGTCTGCTACGAATTTTATCTTTTCCAGAGTGCCGACGGAGGTCCCGCCATACTTCTGAATAATTATTCCCATTCGGTTTCACCTCTTACCAATAGAGACAAATAATATATGATTGTTCTTGAGATACAGGCAGTTGTATATGATGAAATAGGTCGGATCATCCATCAAGGTCTTTAATCCAGGGGAGTTCTGTGGAGATGTCGATCCTCCTTTTTTGCTCACCTGCATGATCGATGGTGATTTCCACGGTTGTCCCCCTGAAAAAGCCGCATGCGCGCTGTGCCCATTCGACAATAATGACATGATCCGTGTCCATGAAGTCTTCAAGCCCAAGATTTCCTATTTCTTCAGAGTCTAGCCTATAGAGATCTACATGGATTATGTCAAGCCTCGCGTTGTACAGGTTTACCAGGGTGAAGCTGGGGCTGACCACGATTGCCGAATTATCAGGCTCCATACCTTCGACAATACCCTTGGTGAAAAGGGTCTTGCCTGCACCTAACTCACCATTAAGCAGGATGATCTCACCGCCTGAGAGCAGAGATCCTATCTGAGCCCCGAGATTAGTCGTCTCTTCCGGAGAATGGGAACTGAATTCACGCCTCATGCATTCTCCAAGATCACAATTGCAACAGCACAACCTTTATCATGAGATATGCTCACATGGTATTGTCCAGCGCCTTTGAGGTGCGAGAGCTCATGTGCCTTGCCGGTGAGATGAAGTCGGGGTGCTCCATGTGCAATGTCCACAGAGATGTCTTGAAAAGAGATCCCCGAAGATCTCCCTGCAGAGAGCGCCTTGAAGGCTGCCTCTTTTACGGCAAACCTCCCGGCAATACATGATGCCGAGTCATGCCTTTTCATACAATAATCGATCTCTTCGGGAGAGAAGATCCTCTTTAAAAAGCGCATGCCATGCCTTTGAAGGAGGGTATTGATACGGGCTATATCAACGATGTCAATACCGATTCCAATGATCACTTAAGTCCCCATTATTGACCGTATAACCGAACGGACCCTGTGGGCATGGAGGCAATCATGGACGCGCACCAGGTCCACTCCATTCAAGGCAGCCCAGGCGGTCACGGCATCAGTGCCTTCTTCACGCTGATCAATACCGCAATCGAGTATCTTGCCGATGAATGTTTTTCTTGAGTGCCCTGTCAACAAGGGCATGTGAAGCGACTTAAACTCGGCAATATGGCGCATGATTGAGAGGTTTCCCTGAAGGTCCTTGCCGAAACCCAACCCAGGGTCGACGATGATAGACTCAGGGGATATGCCTGCATTCAGGCAGGCCTCGATCCTCTCGTCTAAGAACATATAAATTTCGCTTATTATATCTTCATAATGGGTATTGTCCTGCATGGTCTTGGGCGTGCCCCGCATGTGCATGAGGATGACCCCGCAGCCGCTGTGGCGTGCGAGTGTCACCATATCTGGATCGCCACTGAGGGCCGTTATATCATTGATAATGGATGCCCCGGCATGAAGTGCGGCTTTGGCAACAGTTGCCTTGGTTGTATCGATACTGATGGGGATCTCTAGAACAGAGGCCAGTTGTTTGATTATGGGTACTATCCTTGAGGCTTCCTCGCGCGCATCTACGTTCTGAGATCCGGGCCGTGACGATTCACCCCCCACATCGATGATCTCAGCGCCCTGCTTTACCATCTCTAAAGCATGTTCTAAGGCTGGTCCAGGTTCTAGGAACTTCCCACCGTCGGAAAAGGAATCAGGTGTCACGTTCAGGATCCCCATGATTACCGGCAATTCTTTCCACTCCAGGTTTTTGCCGCAGAGATTGAGCGTGAGGGGGCCATTTTCATAGAACACCTGTTCGCGGATGCTTTCAGCCAGTGGCTCCAGGCCCGGCTGAAGTTTGAGCTTGTCCATAAGGAGCCTGAAATGCCGCAGGTCACCCATGATAACACAGTCCGAGGTCTCCACCTTTCCTGAGATCACATGCCTGTGGACCGCTACATCCCCGCCGATGGAGAGCATACTCTGCTTAAGTATGTTGGCTGCGTAGAGTCTAACTCCCCTGAGCAGGAGGTTTACGTGATGGAGTTTGGGAATCAGGTAGGGCAACGAAGCCGGATCGACTCCACAGGCGAGCAGTTTATCTTTGTCCGCTTTAGAGAGCAGCCTAGCTTGCAGCAGCCCCTTCCTGGACGATCTTGTCGATCTCTGCGCCATCGATGACCTCTTTTTCCAGCAGGGTCTGTGCGATCTTGTGAAGGAAGTCCAGATTACCTTCAACAATCGCCCGGGTCTTGGTGTAGCAGTCCATGATGATGGCCTTCACCTCTTCGTCGATCTTCTGGGCTGTCAGCTCGCTGTAGTCGACCCGCTTGGAGATCTCTCTACCCAGGAAAATCTCCTGCTCAACTTTACCGAAGCTCAAAGGACCCAAGGTGCTCATGCCCCATTCGGTGACCATGTGCCTGGCCATATCGGTGGCCCGTTCGATATCGTTCCCAGCCCCGGTAGTCAAGCAGCCTAAGACCAGCTCTTCGGCAACCCTCCCACCCATGAGAACGGAAATGGTAGCCAGCAGGAAGTCCTTGCTGTAGGTATGCCTGTCATCGATCGGGAGCTGCTGGGTTATGCCCATGGCGCGTCCTCTGGGGATGATGCTTACCTTGTATACCGGGTCTGCATTCGGTAGTTTCTTTGCTACAAGGGCATGGCCTGCTTCGTGGTATGCGGTGGTCTTCTTCTCCTCTTCGGAGATCACCATGCTCTTACGCTCCACGCCCATGAGGACCTTGTCCTTGGCCATCTCCATGTCTTCCATCATTACCTTTGTTCGATTTTTGCGGGCAGCAAGGAGGGCAGACTCATTTACGAGATTAGATAGATCAGCCCCTGAAAAACCGGGTGTGGCCTTGGCAAGTATTGCCAGATTGACATCATCAGCCATAGGGATATTGCGAGTGTGTACCTTGAGGATACCCTCTCTGCCTTTGACGTCGGGGCTTGCAACAACCACCTGGCGATCGAATCTTCCAGGGCGGAGCAGGGCAGGATCTAAGACATCCGGTCGATTGGTGGCCGCCATGAGGATAACCCCTTCATTGGATTCAAACCCGTCCATCTCCACGAGGAGCTGGTTCAAGGTCTGCTCTCGTTCATCATGGCCGCCGCCGAGGCCGGCCCCTCTGTGCCTGCCGACGGCATCGATCTCATCGATGAAGATGATGCATGGGGCATGCTGCTTGCCCTGAGCAAAAAGGTCACGCACACGGGACGCGCCTACACCCACGAACATCTCCACAAAGTCGGAGCCCGACATGCTGAAGAAAGGGACCCCCGCTTCGCCCGCCACTGCCTTTGCCAGCAGGGTTTTGCCTGTACCCGGGGGGCCCAGGAGCAGTACGCCTTTGGGTATCCGCCCGCCAAGCGATGTGAACCGTTTGGGCTCCTTGAGGAATTCAATGATCTCCTCCAACTCCTCCTTTGCCTCATCCACACCGGCCACATCGGCAAAGGTGACCTTCATTTTGTCCTGGGTCATGAGCCTGGCCTTGCTCCTGCCGAAGCTCATGGCCTTAGTTCCGCCTGTTTGCATCTGCCTCATGAAGAGGACCCATACACCAATGAGCAACAGCATGGGGATCCATGAGATTAAGGCGGAGAGGTACCAGGGGGATTCATCCTTTGGTTTTGCGGTAATAGAGACGTTCTTTGCCGTAAGCCTCTCAACGAGCTTTGGATCATCCGGCGTATAGGTGTCAAAGATCTTTCCGTTTGCCAGCACACCTTTGATCTCGCTGCCTTGAATGGTGACTTCCTTTATCTCGCCTTTATCCAAAACCTTAAGAAAGTCGCTGAAGGCTAATGTCGAAGTCTGTTTAGCTGGTTGATTAAAGAGGTGGAAGAGCATCACCCCGATGAGTGCGATGACCACCCATAGGGCTACTGTTTTAATCAGGCTGGTGTTTGAGTTCATGCAGAGCTCACTGTTTTGCGTTTAGCTTCGCTGCCGGCGAGGGGCCTAAGGAGGCTAGTAAAATATTTGCTATATCCCGATAATTATCAGAGACGGAGCTCAGGCTCTTTTTCGCCTCATCTTCTTTCCCCAGAGTGATAAGGGCGTCGGCCTTGAGAAGCAGGGCCTGATCTTTCAGGTCTATTGATGCATTCTCTATGCACGTATCCAGCAGCGGTAAGGCCTTGGCCTGCTCCTTCTGCTGTATATATGTGTCGGCCAAGATGAGGACAGCCTGCCAATAGAACGTATCCTTACTGCCCCATTTGTTGATGAACTCATCTGCATAAGACTGAGCCATCTTTTGATTTCCCTGATTAAATGACATGCGCGCAAGTCGCAATTTAGCGAGCTTGCCCGCCTTTGTATCGGAGTAGTCCTGGGCAACCTGGAGTGTCATCTGTGAGTTGTCGGCAGCCTTCAAGAATGCATTCATTCCATCAAGCTCCCTGGTAGTCTTCCAGTAGTAGAATCCGTATCCTCCAGCCAGGATTCCCACGAGGACGACTGCACCAATGATGAATTGCTGTGGATGCTCTTTTATCCATACAAGTACGCTATTTGTCGTGGTTACGAATTCATCCGGCGTATTGAGCAGATCCTTACGAGTCATTCGTGCCATGTATATTCAACCTCCTAGTAGTTAGGAATCATATAGTAACTCTCAGAGGTGTATGTCAATTACGTATTATTCCCATGTGAATAGAAAATGTCCCTGCACATATGTGCAGGGACATGAGTTTGCGGTCTAATCTTTAAGGATATTGTCCTTCAGGCGATCACTGCAAGGTAACAGGCTCGATGATCTGAGGTGTTATGAAGATCAGGAGCTCTGTCTTGCTCTTTGTTATCTCTGTGCTTTTGAAGAGATAACTTATTACAGGTATATCACCCAGCCCTGGGACCTTTTGAATGTTATCCGTTTCCGATTCCTCAATAATACCGCCGATGACGGTCGTTTCACCGTTCTTCACCAGCACTTCCGTCGTTGCCTCGCGGTTATCAATAGAGGGGTCACCCAGCTGGTTCTTGACGGATCCGAGTGCGTCGCGTTTTACGCTGATCTCCATGTTCACGCTCCCGTCAAAGGCGATCCTCGGAGTTACATCGAGTTGCAAGTCGATGTCCTTCAGATCAGTAGAGAGCTGGCCTTCCTGGTTACGGACGATGTACGGATATTTTTGACCCTGTTTGATAGTCGCCTTCTTGTTGTCCGTGGTGACAACCTTTGGCCTGGAGAGCACATTGACGCTACCGGTGGTCTCTCCGATGTCAAGACTCAGGTCAAGCTCAGCGGCTGTACTACCGAGCCTGCCCAAGGTAATGCCGAACCCCGCAGCCTGGTTGGTTGGGAAATTCACTGCCAAAGATGGGGATGGTATAGACGTCGTGCTCCATTGCGCTGAACCCCCTGGGGTTACGGTTGTACTGAAGGGACTTGCTGCAGTTGTCGCAGCCGCGGTGTTCACCCCTGAGAGGCCATAGAGATGTGAATTGGACTGATTCCTGAAAGAACCTCCCCACTGGATACCAAGACCCCTGGAGAAATTGTTGTCTGCCTGCACTATCCTGGCTGAGATGAGGACCTGCGGGGTGGGTTTGTCCAGTCTCTTCACCATGGCGCTGATATCATCCACGCTTTTAGGGATGTCTTTGACAATGAGCACATTGGTCCTGTTATCCGCAGTGATGTTGCCGCGATCCGAAAGCAGCCCAACTTCCTTTCCTTTGAGAGTAGAAGTGATCTCTGATGCCTTAGCGAAGTTGACGGGGATAACCGAGGTGACCAGGGGCTCCAACTGCTCCAAGGTCTTTTTTGAGGCGAGTTGGCGCTCCTGGGCTTGCTTGATCTTATCCGCCGGTGCAATGCGCACTACATTGCCCATGGCCATTTTATCAAGGTCCTTACTTTCTAGTACCACATCCAGGGCCTGGTCCCACGGGATGTCCTTAAGTCTGATGGTGATGGTTCCCTTGACTTCGTCCGAGGTCACAATATTGAGCCCGCTCACGTCAGCGATGATCCTTAAGATATTGTGAATGTCGGCGTTCTGGAAATCCAGGGTGATCTTTTCTCCTTTGTATTTGGGGGAGGTATCCGTGTTGATGATGTTGTTCTGGAAGGCGGGTTCCGGGGAAAGACCTTTCACATAGGGCTGTTTGGAGGGTTCAGAGGATCCCGAACTTTGAATAGCCGCAGAAACCGTATCGAGAGCGATGGCCTTTACCGGTTGAACCTTGTTTTTGACCTCATCGGGGATATCGAAGTCCATAATGAGAAGCTTGTTGTCTTGGGACACAAAGTAGGGGGTCATCTGCTTCATGGCAATATCAAAGACCACATCCCCTTTGTCCTGCCGTGGAAGGATCTCCTGAATGGCTGTTGCAAACTCGGAAGTAATATATGGCCGTGCAAGGTGGTTCGGGATTTTAGCCTTGTTGATCCTTAGTACCACGCTGTTGCCTTCCCGGTTCACGTCATAAGTTGCCTGTCCATCAAGGCCGATCTGGAGGCGTGACTTATTTTCCACATTCATGAAATCCACGCTCTTGATGGTCAATCCGGATGCGGAGAACGGCCATGCAAGCAAGCCAATTATGCATACTAGGATGGTATGTTTCTTCATGCTACTTTACCCCCTCTTCCTTCTTGAGAGCCAATACAACTTCTCGGGTGGTCACACGACCCATGTAGTCTTTGAAGTGTTGTTTGATGGTAATCCCGTCTTTCGCGATTTTTGTGACTATACCACTATTCTCGCCGATAAGAGTACCTTCGGTGATGATATACCCTATGCCTGACGAATCCTGGATAAGGGCCCGGTTTTGTTTGGTGAGGATGACACCGACGAGGTAAACTTGCGAAATGGAAAGCCTCTGGAGTGTATCCGGGCCCATGCTGCCGCCTGGCCCTGCTTCACCCGGGGTGATGCCCTGGAAGGGTTGGAAGGGATCTCGCACACCTGTTACTTGATATTCCGGTTTCTTCTCTTCTTCCTGGACAAGCACCGGCTTAACCATTTCCGCCTTTTTCTTGACCGCCGGTGGTGTCTGGCTCGTTGCCGTGGTGGGGGACTGCTGGCCGCCGGTACAGGCAAACAATAAACCTGATAAACCTACGATGAGGAGAGAATAGATGATCTTTTTCATTTCTTCCCTCCCTTGGTTGAGCTGGATTCTGAGGGTGTTGTCTTCGCCCCTTCTATAAATTTATAGGTGACTGCACTGCAAGATGTGGAAACCATTGTACCGTCGCCTGTGGGGTTCTTCTTGGGTGAGCCCATGGTGATGTCCAGGATATTGACGATCCGGGGCATCTTGGAGACATTGTCGAAGAATGTGACGATGTCCCGATACTTCCCCTCCACCTGGATACCTACGGGGATCTCTGCATAAAAGTTCTTGGCGACCTCGGGCATGGGCTTGAAGAGCTTAAATTGCAGCCCTGCAGCAGTGCCCAGGGAGGAGACATTTTCAAGGAGTGTCGGGATCTCACTCTTGTCGGGGAGTTGTTTCAAGGCTATGTATAGCTTAGCCCTGGTTTGTTCAAGTTCTGCAAGGTACCTGGCTTTTCCCTTTACGATTACCTTTTTGGCGGCAAGCTGGGACTTGAGTTGGTTCAACTCCGGCTCAATGGTCCTGATATCGGTGAGTATAGGCTTGTAGAATACCTGCCAGTAGATGCCGATGATGGCGCCAAGGATAACCACGAGGATAAGCACCTTAATGAGCGGCTTCTGTCGTAATAGTATATCAATTGCGTTCATACTCCACCTCAGGCCGACAACTTGATCTTGCACGTGATGGAAAATTTCTGCCTGCCCCCCTCTTGCTGGGAGAGCACTAAAGTTACGTTATCGAAATGCTTCGAGCTCTGTAGCTGTTTCATGAACGTGGCAATGGTAGTATTGTCCAGGGCCTGGCCTTCGAGCACCATACTGTCACCTTTGTTGCTCAGAGAGGTAATCCATGCCTTATCAGGGATGATCATGCTCAGTTCGTCCAAGATCTCCACAGGGCCGGTCTTCTTGGCGTTGAGGTCCTGGATTACATCGAGTTTTTTCTCCAATTCCTGTTTCTGTTGTTTGAAGTCCTCGATCTCGCCGGCCTCGGCAGTGAGCTTCTTGATCTCCAATTTTGTAGCTGTAACCTCTCTTACCAGGGACTCCCTTTGTGCGGTTATTGTGGCCTGGACGAACCATTCAAAGATGAGCAGGAGAAAGATGCAGAGCGCGAGAAGCACCACATGCTCCACCAAGGCCTTCTTCCTTAGTTCAAGCCGGATGGGTAATAGATTTATCTTTACCATTTATAGTCGGCCCTCCTTAATGCAAGGCCCACGGCCACAGCCATCTGTGGTGCAATATAGGCCATATATTCCGGGTCAAACACTCTATCGTCCCATTTGATATTATTGAACGGGTTGACCCGTTCCACGGGGATCTCCATCTGTTTCTCAAGAAGCTTGATGATCCCGGGTATCCTGCTGGATCCGCCGCTCATGTAGATCTTTTCTATATTCTCGTTAACCATGGTAGACAGGAAAAAGTCCAGTGTCCGCCTGATCTCCTGCACATAGGTTTCCGCCGCCATTTTGAAGATGTAGTTGATCTTCTCCAGGTCTATGCCTTCGATGTTTGCGCCGGTCTTAATGTTCTCGGCTCGTTCGTAGCTCACGCTGAATTCGCGCTGTATCCTTTCTGTGAGCTGCCTGCCACCCATTGAGATATCGCGGGCAAAGATCGACATACCGTCTTTGAGTACATTGATGTTGATCATCGATGCCCCAGCATCCACGAGTGCCACGATGCTCTCAGCTGCATCCGGATAGTTTATTTCATACATCGTTTCAAGCGAGAATACATCGATATCCATGAGCATGGGCTTTAGGCCTGCATTTCTGACTGCTGAAGTGTAATCGTCAACGAGCTCTTTCTTGGCTGCAACAAAGAGCACATCCATCATATCTGTACGCTCCAGGCTCTCACCCAGGATGAAGGAATCCAGATACACATCATTGATGTCAAAGGGTATGTACTGTTCAGCCTCGATAAGTAACGTCTGTCTGAGCTCGCCTTCACTCATGAGAGGGAGCTCGGCCTTCTTCACGATCACGGAATGGCCGGATATCGCAGTAGCGGAACCGTGGGCTCGAACCTTCAAGTTTTCTCTAAGATTCTTGATTGTATCCACTACCGTCTCAGAGTCCATGATATCCTTGTCCACGATGCATTCGGCGGGTATCAGGCCAAGACCTAATGACTTCAGTTGGTAGCCGCTCCGCGTCTTGGCTATATCCACCATTTTAATTGATTGTGAACCGATATCCAAGCCAAGCAGATTTTTCTCAAAAAACATTGTACCACCCCGCGATCAAGACTTTTTCTTTTTGAACACCACGATGGTATCTCCGGATCTTACCAGGTTCAGCTCTTTCACAATTACATTCTCTATGTATGCCATATTGTCTTTCAGCATGGTTGCTTCCTGTGTGAGTGCAGCATTTTCCAGCGCGAGTTGGGCATTGCGGCTTTTCAGAGTGATAAGTTCGCGATGGAGTTGATAACCTCGGATGATCCCTTTTTCCCCAGGTAGAGTGAACACGAGCAGCAACGCGATAACCAAAATTAGGCCATAAGTTAAGGAGTGCGTAACTGTCATTGTCAGTGTTATATCCTATTAATAATGGAATCGCATTAAAAATCAATTCTTCCCTATGCATAGCCTATCTATCGGGACAACGAAAGTGAATCTTTAGGGAAATATCAAATTGGTAACAGCACTTGAGAAAGACATGATAAAAGGGTTTAACCGGTTACCATGTCGTAATAAGGATTCCCATCCTGCAGATCATCCAGATCATCTTGAAATCCGGTAATGAATCCCCGTGGTAAGACCCATGAGAAAGCCACCTATATGGGAGAACCAAGCCACTGTGCTTTGAGAGTGCATGCTTAAGTATCCATGTGCGCCTTGGAGGATGAACCAGATGAGGATGAAGAAGATGGAAGGGACCTCGATGATCTCAAGCAGCAGGATTAATGGGATTATGGTAAGGATCCGGCCTTTCGGGTTCAGAATGAGATAGGCCCCCATGACGGCGGCAATGGCTCCCGATGCGCCCACAACGGGGACAGATGATTGGGGATGGACTATGGTATGTGCATAGAAAGCAGCAAAGAGCGCTGCATGGTAGAAGATCATGAACTGTACTATTCCAATGTTTTTTTCCACTGGTGGACCGAAGACGGAAAGGAATATGAGATTCCCGATAAGGTGGATATAGCCCGTGTGAATGAACCCCGATGCCAGGATGGAGAGGTGAATCTTCAAGAAACCCGGAGAACCTTGTATGAGGAATCCTGTGATATCGGCAGGGCTTGCACTGAACATATGGAATATCTGCCCGCCAAGCCTGAGCTCTTCGATGAACATGGCAAGATTCAAGATTATAAGGCAGGCTGTAGCAGGTGCAAAACCTCTCGGGACAGTGGTATCCCTGACCGGGATCATATCCTTTTTGTCCTTCGATCAGTACTGCCGAGGCGGGTAAGCCCTATGTGAATGCAGGTGATTAAGAAATCGGCAATGGGCACAAGCGCATGGGACTGATAAGCGCTGTGAATCGCCATGATCTTCCACCTCGAATTCAACTGACATTTACCTGATGAAGCATTACCATGAAAAGGACCTTGGAGCAAGGTGATCGCATAACCCTATCTTGCCGCTTACATGTTTTGTGGTATATAGGTTCTTGCCATGAGACAATTCGCTAACCCGCTAATCTTTGCAGGCATTATCCTGGTCCTGCTCGGCATCTTTTTCAGCATGGGAGGCAGCTTGTCATGGCTGGGAAGGCTGCCCGGCGATTTCCGGATCACCAGGCCGGGATTTAATTTCTATTTTCCTGTCACGACATCCATACTCATAAGCATCGCAATAAGCCTGGTATTATATCTTATTAGGTATTTCAGGTAAGAAGCGTGTCCATAGACAACTTCATCGCATGGTTTGTCCGCATGAGTTCAAAGGCTTGCTTTACCTTTGATGATAGTGCACCCGTGTTTCCTCTTGTTGCGCCATCTAGACCGGTTCACCTGTATATGCACATCCCGTTCTGTGTTCAGCCCTGTCCTTACTGCTCGTTCCACCGGTATCCCTTTGAGGAGGATTCGGCGAGGGTATATTTTAAGGCCTTAAGGAAGGAGCTTACGATTTATTCAGACATGGGTTTTCGTTTTTCATCCGTGTATGTCGGCGGGGGTACTCCAACGGTACTGATGGATGAGCTCTTTGAGACGATAGGACTTATCGAGACACTCTTTAAGCCTGGAGAGATATCGGTGGAGACAAACCCTGACCGCCTTGAGAGAGACCAGATAACTTCCCTTGCCAATGCAGGGGTGAGAAGGGTATCGGTGGGCATACAGAGCTTTTCCGATGAGATCTTAAAGGCCATCGGGCGATATGAGAAGTATGGCAGCGGGGCCGAGCTTGCCCGGAAAGTATTCGATGCCTTAGGTTCGGTGGAGACCTTGAATGTGGATATGATTTACAACTTCCCCATCCAAGACTCCTCCATGCTCGAACACGATCTGGCAACCCTGCTTAAGATCCTGCCTGACCAGGTTACCTTCTATCCCCTCATGATCTCTCAAGCAACACACAAGCAGATGGAAAGTATCATGGGGGGAGTCAGTCCAGGGAAAGAGAAGGTCTTTTATAATATGATTACCTCAACCCTCGAGCCTCTCTATCAGCCGAACTCGGCATGGTGCTTTTCCCGTGGAGGCTCCCCCATGATCGATGAATATGTCGTGGGTGGAGAGGAATATGTGGGTGCAGGCAGCGGTGCCTTCGGCCTGGTTAGCGGAGCCATATACGCAAACACCTTCTCGCTTGGGGAGTATGTGCGATCACTGGAATCCGGGAGGCTTCCCATAAGACACCGCAAGGCCTTCTCACTTCATGAGATGGCCAGGTACAGCCTACTCATGAATCTCTTCGGGCTTAAGCTTGACCTCGGCTTATTCAAACAGCGGTTCGGACATTCCATCTGGTACCTGCTCGGGCCCGAGATATTCTTTTTTATACTGACCGGTGCTATCAGTATTTCCCCTTCACAGCTAAGGCTTACCTCACGCGGACGCTACTACTGGGTCATCATGATGCGAGAGTTCTTCACGGGCGTGGACAACTTCCGCGATGCAAGCAGGGAAGCTGCGGGTCTATAAGCAGAGGCCATCTGGCATCATGTGTACGCCACATAGGGCTTTAATCCAGAAACTGTGTTCAAGAGTGGTCATTTGCAAGGTGCGGGTCTAAACGGATTCACTGTCGAGTTTCTCTATAAGAAAGTCTATCTCCCGCTTCACCTTTAGGTTCTGGGTGTACTGGGTCTCGATGGTTTCAAGGGAATGGATAATGGAGGAGTGCTTCCGGGAGAAGGCTTCACCGATAATCTGCAGCGATTCCTCAGTGTAACGCCTGCACAAGAAGATAGCCACCTGGCGCGGATACACGATATCCTTTCTCCGTGAAGGGGAGACGATTTTCTCCTTGGCGATGGAGAAATTTTTGGAGATGAAGTCAAGAATATAGGGGATTGTTATCCTCTGCTGTTTCTCCAGTGTCCCCTCCAAGAGTTCCTGAGCAAGCTCTATGGTGATCTTGCGCTTCATGAGTGAACTCATTGCGGCAACGGTCATGACTGCGCTCTCCAGGTCCCTGATACTGGTATGGATGGTTTCACTGATAAATTCCACTACCTCATCGGGCATAGTGATCCCGTTCTTTTTTGCCTTGTGGCGTACAATCTTGGCACGTGTTGCCTTATCGGGACGTTTGATATCAATAACAAGCCCTGAAGAGAACCGGGAGCGCAGGCCCTTATCGATCTGGGGCATGGATGTCGGCGGGCGGAAACCTGAAAGGATAACTTGCTTGCCCGCACTGATAAGGTCATCCAGCACATGACATAACTCAACTTGTGTCTTCTCTTTGTTTTTAAATAGATGGACATCGTCGATAAAGAAGATGTCTACGTTGTGGCTTCTATATGAGTTTTTGAAGGAACTCAAACAATTGTTTCTCACTGAATGTACATAATCCTGCGTGAAGTCCCTGGCCGTAGTGTACATCACATTGGAGCCGTTGTGTTGGGAAACCACTTTATTGCCGATGGCATGTGAAATGTGGCTCTTACCGAGTCCCACATCGGAATAGAAGTAAAGGGGATTATATCGGCTGATATCCCCTTCGGAGACTGCAAAGGCCGCTTCATAGGCAAAGGCATTGCACCTGCCTACCACGAACTCATCAAAGGTGAAATGGGTATTGAGCCCGCAGGATACCCCTGATGGAACATGTGATGGCAGGCTCATCTGGATGGGGCGGTCTTGTTCGGGTGTCGGTCTATTATCCTGTAACTCATAGGCAGGATTCACGCAGAATTCCACATCTACCGGTCTGCCCAGGTATGACCTGATGGCTGAGATGATAATATCTTTATACGCCCTGGTAATGTATCTCTGGGCAAAAACATTAGGACAGCGTACAAAGACGGTACTATCCTCCTCGCACATCTCAAGTTGATCAATGAGCGCCTTGTCCGATGCAGCCTGTGATATTGAGAGTATAGATTCTTTAATCATTGCAAAGTGATTCACAAACCCCCCTCCTCAGATGAAGAAACCTCAGATTCAACGACTGCATAATGATTCGAGTGGAAAAAAAGGTCAAAGGTGAAACACCCCGGTTATAGGTGTCTTGTGTTAATTTTATGTTAACTCAATTAACTATAGTAATATCAATGAGATAAATAACGAAACTCGACCTTCAGGGCATCTGATGGGACCTGTTCAGGACTTCGGTCGTACCTGGTTCTTGAAGTGTTATCTACATTTTGTAGAAAACTGAGGAGCTTTGTTTATCTTGATCTTTCTTTGAAATTTTTGAGATTATGATAGATGAGAGAATACTGCTGAGCAGGGTTTGCCCAGCCCACATCTTTTCCCATTGCATTTCTTATCATAGCATTAAGAAGGCCTGTATCTTCAGAAAAGATTCTGCATGCCTGTGATACGGTATCGAATAGGGCGCTTGTGCTGGGATTGGCGACTCGCAGGCCATTGGGCTTAACCCCTTTACCAAGGGCAGTGACTGTATCTCTTAAACCCCCTACACCGGTTACGATGGGGATGGTGCCATAGCGCATGCTGATCATCTGGTTAAGCCCGCACGGCTCAAACCGGGAAGGCATGAGGAAGAAGTCCGAGCCTGCCTCTATTGCATGGGCCTTTGCCTCATCAAAGCCGATATGGACGCCCAGGTGAGAGGGAAGATCTCCACGGAGGTCTTTGAGCCTTTTCTCAAAGGCCGGGTTTCCGTTGCCCAGGATGACCACCTTGGCTCCAATGGAAGCCATCTTCGGGATGGCCTCCAATACACAATCTATGCCCTTTTGCTCCACAAGGCGGCTGATGAGGCCGAAGACCGGGCGTTCATCATCGGGAAGTGAGAACATAGTGAGGAGCGCCTTCTTACACTTTGCTTTGCCTGCTAGGTCGCTCATAGAATACTGTTGCGCAATGAGGTGGTCCTTGGCAGGGTCCCAGATATCAGTATCAATGCCGTTGGCAATGCCGGAGAGCTTATATGATATGGCCCGGAGCAAACCTTCCAGACCCGAGCCGAACTCGCTTGTCTGGATCTCTTGGGCATAAGTGGGGCTCACTGTGTTCACTGCATCCGCAAAGACGATGCCAGCCTTCATGATGTTTATCCTGCCGTAATACTCCATACAATCGTGGTTAAATAACTCATAGGGTAAAAAGAGCATGGACCAGAGGATGGCATCGAAGAGCCCCTGGTAGGCGAGGTTGTGTATGGTGAACAGGCTGCCTGTCCTCTCGATGCCTGCATCTTTCATATAGGCCAGGACCAGTGCAGTCTGCCAGTCATTGCAATGGACGATGTCCACATCACCCATGAGCCTGATCATCTCCACGCAGGCTCGCGAAAAGCAGGCAAAACGCTCGAGATTGTCGGGGTAGTCGTTGCCTGCATAGGAATACAGGCCTGTCCGGTCGGAGAACAAGGGATGTGAAATGAAATAGATGGTGCCGTGGGAGAAGATCTTTGCCTCCGTAATCCCGATGCCGGTAAGAACCGAAACCTCGCCGAACGGTTTCAAAGGGAGCCCCATATTCATGACCTCCCGGTACAGGGGCATCACCACGGAACAATCAATGCCCTGCCGGCTGAGCTCTGAAGGCAGGGCTGCGCTCACATCTGCAAGACCTCCGGTCTTGGCATAGGGGGTGACCTCTGATGAGCATAATAACACCTTCATTGCAGCCATAGATGTATATTACACTAAGTTTGGATCAGGCGTAAAGACAATGAGATAGAAAAAATCATTCCAAGGTGATGTTTGATTTTAGGCTGTGGTTGGGTTATGTTGGATTCATGACCAGGGAGGAATTTGAAATCTCACTCAAGGAGTTCGAGTCGCAGATCAAGAAAAAGCTTCCCTCCATGATCAACAGCTACCTTATCAACCGAGGTAACCGGGAGTTTGAAGCGGCATTCACCCATCTCGTTGATACCTTGAACAGGCAGAGGAAGACACTGCTCAAGGATTTGACCAAGGTAGCCAAGCTCGAGCAGAAAACCCGCTATTTCAATGCCATCTATAATATGGACTCCCAGCTTAGGAGCATGGGCAACCGGGATGCGCTCAAACAACAGACAAAGCTCCGGCAACACCGTGTCCATGCCCCATTGGTCTACGATCTCGGGGCAGGGCCCGAGGAGGGGGACCTGTTAAATGCGGATGATGCCGGTGTCCTGCTGGAAACCACTGAAAAGGTATCCATCGACCATGAGGTGAGGATAAACCTTTCAGGGAAGAAAGCGAGAGGCAAGGCCATGTGGTCTATCCCGGATGATACGGGCCGTATGGAAACGGGCATCAGGCTTCTTAATCCCTCTGATGACTTCATGGAGGTAGTAAAAAAGATCCTCAAAAAGCCTGCGAAAAGGCGCAAAGATCCTCATGATTGACACTCATAAGGTGCCATAGTATTCCTTTAAGGGTATGAGATTCGCTATTTTTACCCTGGGATGCAAGGTCAACCAATATGAAAGCCAGCGGATCCGGCAAGGGCTTCTCGCAGCAGGACACATTGAGCAGGCCTTTATTGAGCCGGGGGCGGACTGTTACATCATCAATACCTGTACCATAACCCATAAGTCCGATGCAGAAGGCAGGAGAGTAATACGCAGGGCGCTGAGGCACGGAGGCAGGGTGGTGGTGACAGGCTGCCAGGTGATTGTCGATCCCGAGGGTATCAGGGGTATCTCAGAGGTTATCGAGATAGCCAGACCCGACCATCTCCCAGAGATACTCCAGGTGGACCTTCCATCCATAATCTCAGGGTTCGGCGACCACCATCGGGCCTTTGTGAAGATCCAACAAGGCTGTGACAAGTATTGTACTTATTGCATCGTCCCTTTCGCCAAGGGCAGGCCATCAAGCAGGCCTTGGCAGGAGGTGGTAACAGAGGTGAAGGCCCTGCATGAAAAGGGCTATCAGGAAGTGGTGCTTACCGGGATCAATATCGGCCTGTTTGAAGGTGGGCTATCGCGGCTTGTGGAAAGGGTGCTTTCCCACACTGCGGTTCCCAGGCTGAGGATCAGTTCCATCGAACCCTGGACCGTGGAGGATTGCCTTATATCTATAATCGTGGGTGAGCCCAGGCTCTGCAAACACCTGCACCTGCCCATGCAGCATGGAAGCGACACCATTCTTCATGCTATGGGCAGACCCTATACATCCGGATACTTCACGACGCTTATGGATCGCATCAGAAATATCTCACCCGAGGTTGCAATCGGTTTAGATGTTATTGTGGGATTCCCGGGTGAGGACGACAAGTCCTTTGAGGAATCTTATAGTCTCATAGAGGACCTCAATGTTGCGTACCTCCATGTCTTCCCCTTCTCACCGAGAGAAGGGACGTCTGCTGCGCATTTGCCCGGACGACCGGACTCCGCAGTAGTAAAACACAGGGCTGCTTACTTAAGGACGTTATCGAGGGGAAAAAGGCTCTCCTTTGCCCGTTCACGATGGGGTGGCATTGAAGACGTACTTGTCACAGGGATCTGCAAAGAGCATTTCATCGGTGTTACCTCCAACTATCTCATGGTTAAGTCGCCGGGCTCTGTATCAGAAGGAAGCATCGTAAGGGTACGGCTTAAAGGTATGGAAGGTATGACCCTGCTCGGAGAACTCATTGGATAACAGCGCGATTGTCGATGCGTTACTTGAGATGGCCCAAGTCTTAGAGTTCCTGGATGAAAATCCCTTTAAGGCAAAGGCCTACGAACGTGCCGCCAGGTCTATCTCCGAGCTTGCAGCTCCGGTAGAAGATCTTTTGGACAGCGGTGAGATCAGCCATATTAAGGGTATCGGCCAGGCCATTGCTGCGACCCTGAATGCATGGGTGAAGGATAATGATTTCTCTGCGTTAAAGGACCTGCAGTCCAGACTGCCACAAGGTTATGTTGAGCTGTTGAAGGTACCAGGGCTCGGTATAAAGAGACTGAAGATCCTCCATAACGATCTCGGCATCTCCACCCTCGATGAGCTTCTCGATGCCATCGAGGCAGGCAAGATCGCCTCTGTCAAAGGTTTCTCCGATAAAAGCATTGCCAAGCTCAGGGGCTCAGTGAAGGCTATCCTTGATTACCGAGGGTGGTATCTGATGGATACAGCATGGGGCTGGGCGACAATGATGGTCTCACTCCTGAAAGAGTGCGGGGTGTATGCACAGACTACCGGTGTCTACCGCAGGTCCATGGAGATAGTTTCCTCTATCGACCTGCTCTGCGAAGAAAGAGCTGGCATACACAACAAATTTGCGCAATGCACCGGCTTAATCCCTGACATTAAGCTCACATACGATGGGCCTGCCCTTGTGATAACGTGTCCGGGCAGACCCACCGTAAGGATTCATACCGTACCACCAACGCTTATTGTGCCTGCATTGTTTATCACCACCGGCTCTGAAGCCCATGTGGATCAGGTGAACACGCTTGGGAACAGCCGTTCAATCCGGATCTCCCGCGACGGGGTGTTCAAAGACGAAAAACCCTTCCCTATCCGGGACGAGGAAGAGTTTTATGGCCTGCTCGGCATGCAGTACCTCCCGCCCGAGGTTAGGGAGGGCAGGCAGATGGAAATTGACCTGGCCAGAAGCGGTAGCGTACCCGAACTCATCATGGCTGACGATCTTATGGGAGTCATTCATATCCACACCACCTATAGTGACGGCAGGGCGACACTCAAGGACATGGTGCAGGGTGCGTATGAGCGGGGCTATTCCTGGATCGGGATCTCAGACCACAGCAAGAGCGCCTATTATGCCGGCGGCATGAGTATAAAGACACTGAAGAAGCAGTTCGAAGAGATCGATGAACTAAAGAATGCATTTAAAGACTTCACAATCTTCAAGGGTATCGAATCCGATATCCTTGAAGACGGCTCGCTTGATTACCCTCAAGCCGTACTCAAGCAGCTTGATTTCGTCATTTCCAGCATACACTCCCACATGGACATGGATAAGGCTGCCATGACCGAGCGGATCATCAAGGCCTTAAGGAATCCCTTCACCACCATCCTCGGCCACCCAACGGGCAGGCTGCTCCTTGGCCGCAGGCCCTATGAGGTGGACATGGAGTCGGTCTTAACGGAGGCGGCCAGACAGGGGATCATTGTGGAGCTCAATGCCAACCCCTTGAGGCTCGACCTGGATTGGCGCCTTATGCCTGACTTTATCGCAAAAGGCGGACGTATCGTTGTTGCACCTGATGCCCATATCGTCTCCGGGCTTGACGATATGCTCTATGGAATATCAATTGCCAGAAAAGGTCTGCTTTCAAGACAGGCCTGCATAAATTGTTTATGTGCCGAAGAAGCGAGGGAGGCGTTCAAGGCCAGGTGGTCATAGAGTGTGTTAACCTATCGTATCGCTACGAGAACCCAGGGGATGAATGGGCGTTAAGAGACATCGATCTGAAGATCGGTCAGGGCGAGAAGGTCGTCATCGCAGGGCCGGCCGGCTCGGGCAAGACCACCTTGCTGCAGCTGCTGGATGCGCTCATTATCCCCGGCAAAGGCGACATACTCTACGACGGCATCAGCGTGCGCACACTCGCCAGAAAAAAGGGGCTTCCTTCTGTGCGCAGGCGCATGGGAGTACTCTTTCAGTTTCCCGAAGACCAGTTCTTTCAGGAGACGGCCTATGATGAGCTCGCCTTTGCCTTAAGAAACTTCTTTAGCCCTCGAGAAGAGGAAATCGAACAGAAGGCCTATTCGGTAACCCAAGGCTTCGGCCTGGACTTGGTGCGGCTCAAGGTCACCTCGCCTTTCAGCTTGAGCTCAGGAGAGAAGCGTAAACTGGCCCTGGCCTCGGCCCTCATGATAAGCCCTGAGATATTGATGCTTGATGAACCAACGGCAGGCCTCGATGCCTCGGGCAGACACGAGCTTACTCGAATGATATACTCACTTGCTGATACTACGGTTATCATCGTCACCCACAACCAGGAGGATTTCCTGGGCCTCATGGACCGTCTTATCGGCATCGCAGCAGGTAGGATAGTCATGGACGTGAGAAAGGAGGAACTGCTCGGGAAGGTTGATGCGATGGAGCAATCCGGGATCAATGCCCCCCTGGTGCTCCTGGTCCAGCATTGGCTCAAACAGGCCGGGATTTCTTTTGATCATACTTCTTTTGAGATGGAGGATCTGATCGGCTTTCTGAAAAATGAGATCTTCAACATCAAGGGGCAAAGCCAATCTTAGCCTTATTTTATCCTATTGAGTATTGACTAATACAAACCATGGTCTTAATCTATCCTTATGAAGGATAAATCCGTAACAAGCTTCGTGGAAATGAAGGTGGCAGGCATTGCACTTGACCCCACCAATAACGCACCCATTGTGGTCCTGCGTGATCTTGAAGGTAAGTATATCCTCCCCATATGGATCGGTATCATGGAAGCAAGCGCGATTGCTGCAGCCCTTGAAGGGGTACAGTATTCAAGGCCCATGACACACGATCTATTCAAGTCATTCATCGAAACGTTAGGCGCCGTCATTGAGAAGATCGAGGTGGTTGATATCAGGGACAATGTCTTCTATGCCCTCGTTACCATAACCCATGGCGACAGCCGTCTTACCATTGATGCCCGCCCTTCGGATGCCATAGCTATAGCACTGAGAACCAAGTCACCAATCTTTGTAGCAAATCATGTGATCAAGGATGCCATACGCATTGACTCCAAGACAAGTATGGGTAAGGTCATGGTGGGCTTTGAGCAGGATACAGAGAAGCTCAAAGAGATCCTTGAGAAGATGAACCCCGAGGACTTCGGCAAGTTCAAGGCTTAACCTCTTTTATATTGATAGACCCGGCAGCATCGTGTATTTCTCAAGAAGATATGCATGCACATGACGCTGCGCATCAAAAGGCGAAGAAGATCAGCAAGGCCATCTTCGAGACCATTGTCGAAGTGGCGTATGAGGGTATCTTTGTCTATCAGGGCCATCGCTTTTTCTACGTAAACCCCGCTTTTGAACGCATGCTCGGTTACTCGGCAGAAGAGCTTGAGGATATGGGCTTTAAGGATGTGCTGCATGAAAGCTCGTCTGAGCTTATGGAAAAGCGATTTGATGCCCTGATCAGGGGCGAGGAAGTGCGCCCCCGCCGCCTGGACGTGATCTTCAGGACCAAGAGGGGCCAAGAGCGCATCATCTCGCTGTCCACCTCGGCCATCACCCTGGTGGGAGGCATCTCCGCCACTTTGAACATCGCCCGCGACATCACAAGGCGCAAGGGCATGGAGCAGAGCCTTGAATCTACGAACAAATTCCTGGCCGGTCTTATTGCAAGCTCGTCCGATGCCATAATTGCCTCCGATCTGAAGGGCGGGGCCCTCATATTCAACAAGGCCGCCGAAGAGATCACGGGTTACAGCGCTGAAGATATGCTCAGCCGCAGAAACAACATTGCACAGTTCATGGTTGAAGGTGAGCGTGATCGCATCATGGCCATCTTGGACCAGGGTACCGAGGAAAACCCCAGGTGGGTCGTGAGTGAAGAGACCTCGATCTACCACAAGGACGGTTCACTCATCCCCATTTCGATTTCCGTGTCCTATCTGTATTCCGAGGGGAAACCCGTTGCCGCCATCAGCGTCTTCCGCGACCTTAGGCCTTTGAAAAAGGTTGAAGATAAACTTAAAGAGTCGGAACAGAAATATCGTATGCTGGTGGAGAAGACCCAGGATGGAATTTTTGTCTATCAGGACCATCAGTTCAAATACACTAATCCGGCTTTTAGGGAGCTACTGGGTTATGCCGAATCCGAGACCCCTCAGATGGGCCTGAAGGATATTGTGAGACCCGAGTTGGCTAGGATGATAGAGGCCCGTTATGATAAGCGTATCCGGGGAGAAAAGGTCCCGGAACAGTATGAGATTGCGCTACGCAGCAAAGACGGCCAATGGCGTGCCTTTGAGATCACCCCTTCCGTCATCGAGTATGAAGGAAGGCCGGGCACCCAGAATGTGATACGCGACATAACCCAGAAGAGAGAGGCTCAAAAGGCCCTTCGTGCCAGTGAGGCCAAATATCGTGCCACCGTGGAGCATACCGGAACGGCCATGATGATCCTGAATGAAGACTACACGATAACCTTTGCGAATAACCAGCTGGAAAGGCTCAGCGGGTTTAGTAAGGAGGAGATCGAGGGCAAGATGCACTGGACCGATGTGGTACACCCTGACGATGTGGAGCGCATGAAGGGCTACCACAAGGCAAGGAGGCAAGGGGATAAGGATGTTCCGTCCCAGTATGAGTTCCGGTTTAAAGACAAGGCCGGCAAAATCAGAGACTCCTTTCTCACCATCGGCATGATTCCCGGTACCAGGCAGAGTATCGTATCTATTATGGATATTACTGAAATCAGGCAGATGCAGAAGGAACTGGAGCAGACCAGGAAAATGGCTATCTTAGGTGAGATGTCCGCTCATGTCGCACACGAGGTGAGGAATCCCCTTCAGAAGATTAAGACCGGTGTAGAGCTGTTGTCCAACTCGCTGTCACTGGATGAGCGGCAGAGCAGGCAGCTCGATGGGGTGAAGCACGGAGTGGAAAACCTCGAGAAATTCGTTACCCAGATCCTTGAATGGACGCGCTCGGGAGAGCTCAGGCTTAAACCCCACCGCATCAGCAACATCATCGATGGGTTGTTGTTCAACCTTGAGAATACCTTCAGACAAAAGGAGGTAAAGGTACAGAACTCATATGACAATGACGCCGACATGGTTGTCGTGGACGGTATCCAGCTCCGGCAGGTCTTTGAGAACATCATTGAAAACGCCCTTGACGCCATGCCTCATGGTGGATCCTTGATGATTTCATACAGCCGTTGTTCCCCAGTATACCTTCAAAAGAGGGAAAAAGATCTTTACCTGTGATGCAACAGAGATCCGCATCAAAGACAGCGGCAGCGGGATTATGAAAGAAGATTTGGAACGGATATTCCAGCCTTTTTTCACCAAGAAGGCCAAAGGAACCGGACTTGGGCTTGCCCTGGTGAGGAAGGTCATTGACATGCACCATGGTGAGGTCGAGGCCTTAAGCGACCTTGAGCAGGGTTCTGAATTTGTGATCAGACTTCCCCATGAGCAGGGGGAGTCCTTAAGTGTATCAAGTAGGGAAAATGCCTCGGTTCATAGTCAACAGAAAAGCGGGGAGACACGTGGAAGAGAAAAAAAAGATCCTGCTTGTCGATGATGAGGAGGTCTTTCTCGATCAGCTCAAAGACGCCCTGGAGCAATCGAGCCTCAACCTTCAGATAGATACCGCCTCTGACGGTATTGAGGCCTTGAAGAAGATTGAGGCGGGCCGCCACGATATCGTGATCACCGATGTCAAGATGCCCAAAATGGATGGGTATAGTCTGCTCAAGGAGATCCAGAACCGCTATCCTTCCACATATGTAGTGATCATCACCGCCTTCGGCAGTATATCAGGGGCTGTCGAGGCCATGAAGTACGGGGCATACGACTTCCTGGAGAAGCCTTTCAACATGGACACGCTCGAGATCTCGCTCACCAAGATACTCAGGCAGCATGATATATTAAAAGAGAACATCGAGCTCAAGGGACAGATCCAACAGCACGCGGAAGGGCTCGACCAGCTCGTGGGATCGCACCCGAAGATGCAGAGGCTTTATGAACAGATCCTCACTGCCTCGGAGACCGATCTTACCGTCCTCATCCTGGGGGAGACCGGCACGGGTAAGGAGCTCATCGCCCGGTCCATCCACTCAAGGAGCGATCGGAGGGCAAAGCCCTTTGTGGTTATCAACTGTGCAGCCATACCGGAAAACCTCCTTGAGTCGGAGTTCTTCGGCCATGAAAAGGGTGCCTTCAGCGGCGCCATCAGCCAGAGGATAGGCAAGTTCGAAAAAGCGCACACCGGCACATTGTTCCTCGACGAGATCGGTGATATCCCATTGGACCTCCAGGCCAAGATCCTGCGCGTCATCGAAGATCACAAGATTACGCGGATTGGCAGCAACCGGGAGATCGACCTGGACTTCCGCGTGATCTGCGCAACGAACCGTCCCATCCAGGACATGATCAGAAAGGAGCTTTTCAGGGAGGATCTTTACTATCGCATCAGCGTCTTGCCCATCATCGTGCCGCCTCTTCGAGAACGTAAGGAAGACATCTTGCTTCTTGCAGGCCATTTCATTACAAAAAATGCAAAGAAACTTAATTCCTCCGTGAAGGGGATCTCGGTCAAGGCCATGGAGCAGCTTAACGTGTATAGCTGGCCGGGTAATGTCAGGGAGTTGGAGAACATTATCCAGCATGCAATGGTCTCCACAAGGGCCGAGCTCATTACCGAATTTCCTGAACTGCATAATGTTGCCATGGGCACACAGGAAGCACCCGCTGTCTCGGTAACGGAAGAGCCCACCATATGGGTGGATGCAGGTGAGGGGAATGACTATCACTCCATCAAGCAGGCACTGCTGGAGCAGTTTGAGCGGAAGTACCTTGCCCACCTCCTGGAAAAACACGGCGGTGTTATCGCCGAGGCGGCCCGGGAGTCGGGCTTGAACTATAAAACCTTTTACCTGAAGGTGGAGAAGTACCACCTCACCAAGAAGAGAGAAAGAATGCCATAGGCATCATTGTGCCTCATGCAACGAGACGTTAGCAATTAGGTTATGCGGATCCCTTCCTTCAGTCAGAGTCCGCTTTTCTCGTTACTATTCACTAGTCACATTCCTCATCTCCTCAATTAACAGAATCGATATCCGACACAAATCCAGACCTGGTATGTTTTTCGCATTCCTGTATGCCATGGCCAGAGAAGACGAGAACGGTCAAGAGCGAACCGAACAACCTACCAGTAAAAGGCTGAAGGATTCCCGTGAGAAGGGCCAGGTATGCAAGAGTATGGAGGTATCCACTTCTCTGCTTTTTCTGGCAACAGTCATTGCATTTTACCTTTATATTCCTTTACTTGCATCTAAGCTCTTGTCGATCGTCAGGGCTTACCTGGCAAACCTCTCCATGTGGGATGGTTCGAGTATGAGCATCATATCCATCTTCAGACACAGCGTTTTTGAACTCGGCATGTTGGTTATGCCGCTTCTTCTCCTCTTTCTCGCCATCGGTTTAGTGTCAAATATCCTGCAGGTTGGCTTTATGATAAGCACGGAAGCGATTGTGCCTAAGCTCTCCAAGATAAATCCGCTGACCGGATTCAAGAATAGATTCATGTCCATGAGGAGCCTTGAACAGCTCATTAAGACCCTGGTAATCATGGTCATCATTATCTGGGTATCCTACCGTGCCATCAAGCGAGAGATTCCGGTATACCCCCCCCTCATGAGTGCTGATGTATCCGTCATTGCTTTGACGTTTTTCCACTCTGCCGTACATCTCCTGTGGGATGTCCTGTGGATCTTTATTATCATTGCTATTGCTGATTATGGGTTCCAGAAATGGCAGCACTCTCAAGACCTTATGATGACCAAGCATGAGATGAAAGAAGAATTCAAGCAATCAGAGGGAAACCCAATCATAAAGAGCAGAATCCGCTCCATCCAGCTCCATATGGCCAGAAAACGGATGATGCGCCAGGTGCCCAAGGCGGATGTGGTGATCACCAACCCTACTCACCTGGCAATAGCTTTGCAATATGAACGAGGCATGATGATTGCACCGACGGTTATAGCCAAAGGAGCGGGAACGGTGGCGGAAAAGATTAAGGAAGTGGCACGAAAGGCATCCGTGCCCATTGTAGAGAACAAGCCTCTTGCTCAGGCGCTCTATAAATCGGTGGATATCGGGGAAAGCATCCCGGAAAAACTCTATAAGGCGGTGGCCGAGATACTGGCCTATGTGTACCGTCTGAAGGCAGGGGTCAGATAAATGGCAACCCAGAGTCTTCCCTTAAAACTCCCGGAAAAGATCTCCAGCGACATCTTTATGGCGCTGGGGGTGTTGGCTGTTTTGTTCATCGTTTTAGTACCGCTGCCCACTTTCCTGCTGGACATCCTTCTTACCTTCAGCATTGCCATCGGCATAATCATCCTCATGGTCAGCATGTATACGACGAGTCCCTTGAATTTTTCCGTATTTCCCTCTCTGTTGCTGATCGTTACCCTCTACAGGCTGGCGCTCAACATAGCATCCACACGTATCATCCTCCTGCACGGCTTCGAGGGTGATCTGGCGGCAGGACGCGTCATCCATACCTTTGGTCAGTTCGTGGTGGGCGGCAGCTACGTTGTCGGATTTGTAGTCTTTTCAATCTTTGTCATCATTAACTTTGTAGTCATAACCAAGGGCGCAACCCGCATCGGTGAAGTCACCGCACGGTTCACCCTGGATGCCATGCCCGGAAAGCAGATGGCCATAGATGCCGATCTGAACGCAGGTATGATAACTGAGGATGAGGCACGGCGCAGAAGGGAGCGCATCGCCCGTGAAGCGGAATTCTATGGGGCCATGGACGGTGCCACCAAATTCATCCGTGGAGACGCGATTGCAGGCATTATCATAACCATCATAAATATCCTCGGCGGCATCATCATCGGCGTGCTGCAGAATGGCATGCCCTTCTCCGAGGCACTCAAGACCTATACCATTCTCACCATCGGTGATGGCCTGGTTGCCCAGATCCCCGCCCTCATCATCTCATCGGCCGCAGGCATCGTAGTGACCCAGTCTGCAGCCGATAAATCCGTGGGCAAGCAGCTCTCAGAGCAGCTCTCCTTCCAGCCCATGGCGTTGCTGACATCTGCAGGAATCGTCTTTATCTTCGGACTGGTTCCCGGCATGCCCCACTTCGCCTTCCTCACCATGGCTTCTATCGTGGGAGGAGTCGGATGGGTGAGCCTGAGGTTCAAGGCTGAAGAGAAAAAAGAGGAACTTCCACCACCGCAGGGTGAGGAGGTTTCGACAGAGGCCCTGCTGCCCATGGACATCATCGAGTTCGAGGTGGGCTATGGCCTGATACCCCTGGTGGATACCTCCCAGGGCGGCGAGCTGCTTGCACGGATTAAGGGTATGCGCAGGACCGTGGCAGGCGAGTTGGGTGTTGTGGTACCGCCTATACATGTGCGGGATAACCTCGAGCTCAAGCCCAATGAGTACCGCCTCATGCTTAAGGGCATCGAGATCGCACGGGCCGAGGCGATCGCCGACAGGCTTATGGTTCTGAATCCGGAGAAGGTCGAAATCGACATTCCGGGCATCCCTGTTAAAGAGCCTGCCTTCGGCCTGCCCGGCCTCTGGATCAAGAAGGCAGACAGCGAGCGTGCACAATTGGCAGGCCTCACCGTAGTGGATGCAGCCACGGTGGTGGCCACTCACTTGACGGAAACCATCAAGGGCAATGCCCATGATCTGCTGGGAAGGCAGGAGCTCCAGTCCATCCTGGACACGGTATCGAGGACACACCCGAAGGTGATTGAGGACCTTATCCCAGGCACATTGCCTGCCGGTGTCGTGCTCAGGGTGCTCAGGAACCTTCTTAAAGAGAAAGTCGCTGTTAAGAACATGCTGACCATCTTGGAGACATTGGCGGACTTCGGGCACATGACCAAAGATCCCGATATTTTGACGGAGTATGTCAGACAAGCCCTCATGCGAACCATCAGCACCCCCTATATCATGGGCAAAACCATCAGCGTACTGGCTCTGGACCCCAATATAGACGGGATGATCTCCGGTTCCATCCAGCATACGGAACATGGTTCATATCTTGCATTAGATCCGGAGAAATCGCAGAAAATACTTATGACGTTGAATAAGGAGGTAAACAATGTGGGAAAACAGGGTCTGGTGCCGATCCTGCTCACCTCGCCGATCAGCAGGGCTTATGTGAAGCGGCTTTCTGAACGGTACATGCCTGACCTGGTTGTGCTCTCCCACAATGAGATACCTCCTGAGGTTACCATCAAGAATTTAGGATTGGTGAGGATCGATGCAAGTTAAAACCTATATGGCGGTCTCCATGAAGGATGCGCTCTCGCAGATCAAGTCGGAGCTTGGCTCGAACGCGGTCATCATCTCCACGCGGGAGATCAAGGAGAGCGGTTACGGCCTCATGAGCAAACCATTAATCGAGGTTGTGGCTGCAGTAGATTATGACGGGGACGGTATCATTAAAAATAAACAGGCGAACAAGGCTCTTAGCAAGACATCGGATACCCGGAATCCTGCATCTGCAACCCTGCAGGCACCGAAGCAGATCGGCGACGAGATCGTGGAGCTGAAAATGATGCTCAAGCAGCTCATGTCCCGGAGCAATATCTCACCCATGAGCCACCTGCGTGAAAAACTCATCACAAAAGGCATCCGAGAGAACCTCGCAGACCTCATTATCATGAAGCTTGGGGACGATACAAACGAGGACGCGGTCAAAGAGCTACTTTCCAAACTGATCCGGGTGGAAGGCCCCACTGATGAACGGGTCTGGATATTCCTGGGCACCACTGGTGTGGGCAAGACCACTACGATTGCCAAGATCGCAGCCAGGTCCGTATTGTCTGAATCCAGACGGGTTGCCCTCATCACACTGGACAGCTACCGGATCGGCGCCATCGACCAGAGTCGGATTTATGCCAAGATATTGAACATTCCGTTCTTTTCCGTGACAACCCCGTCAGAGCTCAAGTCTGCCCTGAATCAGCTCGGCTCAACCGAACTCATCCTTGTGGACACCGTCGGCCGCTCGCCCTTCTGTACAGAATATGCGCGCCAGTTAATCGGATACTTTGATGGCATCAAGGCATGCAGGTTCCTCCTCATGCCGGTCGCCACCCGAGACCAGGAAATGGACACCGTCACCAAGACATTTTCCCCTCTGAAGGTGGACCGCATGATCTTCACAAAATTCGACGAGGCCCACGTGGCAGGGAGTGTAGTTACACACAACCTGATGCATCGCACACCCATATCTCACATTACAACCGGGCAGCGGGTCCCCGAGGATATTGAGCCGGCCACCCCGGACAAGATCATAGCACGCACCCTTGGAGATGCATAATGAAGGATCAAGCCCATACCTTGCGGAAAATTTTCAAAGAAGGAACAACCATCTCACCTACGGTCCTGTCTGTTACATCGGGCAAAGGCGGGGTGGGAAAGACGAGTATTGTGGTGAACATGGCAATCCTTTTAGCATCACGGGGTAAAAAGGTACTCGTGCTGGATGCCGACCTTGGGCTCGCCAACGTGGATGTGATGCTGGGCCTTGCGCCGAAACTCACCATCGAGCATGTCCTTGACGGACAGTGCTCTCTCGCCGACATAGTTCTGGAGGGTCCGGGTGGAATCAAGATCATCCCTGCATCGTCCGGCATCCAGGAACTCTCGGATCTCAAGCCTGAACAACAGATAAGCATTATGGACGCGCTGGATCATTTTGAAGGCGACCTTGACTTCATGTTCGTGGATACCGGCGCAGGAATATCCAAGAACGTCATGTACTTCAATGCAGCCTCACAGCGCATCATCGTGGTGGCAACCCCGGAACCTACGTCCATTACGGACGCTTATGCACTTATCAAGGTGTTGTGCAGGCAATACGGTATCAAGAGATTCGATTTAATCGTGAACAACGTGACATCAAAATCCGAGGGGGATCACGTGGCGGAAAAATTGTCATTGGTATGTGAGAGGTTCCTTGGGGATGTGGCCTTGGAGATTCTTGGCTCCATCCCGCATGACAAAACCATTCCTGAATGCATCAAGGCACAGAAGGCGTTCGTGGACGTTCATCCGCAAAGTGAGGTAACCAAGAGGCTTTCCCGGATTGTGGGCAAGCTCGAGGATACCACGCGGACCGGTACAAGCGGAAACCTTCAGTTCTTTTTTAGAAAGATGCTCTTGAATCAAGCGAAAGGAACAAGCCATGCAGGATATCGTTTACACGGAACTTACTGAGGAGCAGAAGCTCAACCCCAAGATACGGGGTAAGATCATAGGCGAATTTGCACCGCTCATTAAGTACATCGCAAGCCGTATTGCAATACGGCTGCCCCCCCATATCGATCTTAATGATCTCATCAATGCAGGCGTCATAGGTCTGATCGATGCTATCGAGAAATTTGACGCAGGCAAGCAGATCAAGTTCAAGACCTATGCGGAATTCAGAATCAGAGGGGCTATCCTTGATGAACTGAGATCCATGGACTGGGTCCCCAGGTCTATACGGCAGAAGGCCCGCAAGATTGAAGATGCCTATGCAAGACTGGAATACGTCCTTGGAAGACCCGCCAGTGACGAAGAAGTGGCAAAAGAGATGGACATCGATATGGAATCGTTCTACCGGCTCCTGTCCGAGACTGCATCGGTCTCCCTGCTCAGTCTGGACGACCTTGGCGAAGACGATACCGACCTATCCAAGCGCAACCTTCTGGAATATATCATCCAGGATGAGAAAGACTGGCCTTCACACAAGATTCGCTATGCCGAGGTCGGTACCATGGTGGCAAAGGCTATCCAGTCGCTGCCGGAAAAGGAGCGCATGGTGATATCGCTGTATTACTACGATGAGCTGACCATGAAGGAGATCGGACATGTCTTGAAATTTACCGAGTCGCGGGTCTCCCAGATTCATACAAAGGCGATTCTTAGGCTGCGCTCAAAGATACAAAAGATCCTTAAAGAGATCAGCATGTAAAGATTTATCATGGAAGATACGATGAGAACGTAAAGGTACTCGGACTGGAGGTATCCATGACACTCGACAAGAATATGAAGATCCTCGTAGTTGATGACTTTTCCACCATGCGCAGGATCGTGAAGAACATCCTTCGGCAGCTTAATTTTATCAACATTATCGAAGCCGATGACGGGTCAACCGCCCTTGAGGTACTCCAGAGGGATAAGGTTGATTTAGTAGTCTCAGATTGGAACATGCCGAAGATGACCGGCCTGGAGCTCTTAAAGGCTGTCCGTACCGACGACGCCCTCAAACACATACCTTTTCTGATGGTTACGGCCGAGGCTCAACAGGAGAACATCATAGAGGCGGTGAAATCCGGTGTGAGCAACTATATCGTCAAACCCTTCACCGCTGAGATACTCAGCCAGAAGATCAATCAGATATTCAACAAATAGGTGTAAGCATGGCGGACCAACCGGGAAGAAAGGCAGACCTCGATAAGGAAGGCATCATCCTCCAGGATGCCGGCAAGGCCGAGCTCGATAAGGACGGAATAGCCCTGGAGATTGAGGAATCGCCGGGACCTGCCAAAGAAGAAGGGACTACGCCCGATAAGGGACCTAAGGAACATTCCGCTCAGGAAAAACGACTGCCCCTCATCGCCCTCGCAGGAGCAGCAGGACTTCTGGTGCTCATCGCGGCCATTGGGCTTTTTCTTTACCATGGGCACCATAAGGCGCCCCAAAAGACTGCCCATATGATTCAGCCGCAACTGGAGTCCCCCTTCGGCCCTGATGGAATGGTACTGGACCCGTTTATGGTATTCTATGAAACGAATACACCGAAGAAGTCCGGTGTTCTTTTAGCACAGGTCAGCCTCAAGGTCGACCCTTCCATGAATACCACCATTGAAAGCAAATTGTTTGATATCAGGGGCATCATCTACAAGAGACTGGTTGCAGCAGCGAGCGTCTACTCACAGACCGAGATCACCTTGATGCTCTCGGATGATCTTATTGATTATCCGATACAGGAAGTGGCTTTTGTCCAGTACAGTGCAAAATGAATTCTTGAAGTGAGCCGATATCGGGTATCATTCAATTTTTTTAAGGTACAGAGGGCGGCATGAATTATTCAGAGATAGACGCACTGATGAAGTCCCATGACTCCTCGGACCGCCGCATGGCGGCCTCCATGCTCGCTGAGGTCGGCAATGATCCGGAGGCCATCGAGCGTCTTGTCGAATTGCTGAAAGATACAAATGGGGGAGTCAGGGACGCCTCACAAAGCGCACTTATGTTCCTGGGCGGACGCTATACCGTCGAAAAGGTCGTACCATTCGTTGCCGAGATTGACCCGGGCTTGCGTAATGCCGCCATCGACATCTTAAGGAAAATCGGTGATGACGGGATCGATGTCCTTCATACACTTGCAGTGGATAAGAACGATGATATCAGGCTCTTTGTGCTCGACATCTTAGGCACCATAGGCAATCCCGAAAGCGTGGATGTGCTTATCGGAGCTCTGGGAGATCCAAACTCTAATGTACGTAATGCAGCAGTAGTCTCTCTCGGTCTGTTGGGGCACCCAAAGGCCTTCGATCATCTCAAGCCATTGATCGAAGACGAAGAGTGGATCCGATTCTCCGCCATTGAGGCACTCTCCCAGATACCCCATGAGAATATCCCGGGTTTCCTCATTGAACAGCTCGATCGCTGGTCTCATGATGAACTCACGGTATCGGCGCTGTTGGAAACCATGGGTAAGATCAGGCCCAAGCAGTGCGTGAGCGCACTGATCCTCATGCTCGAGTATGCAAATGCATATATCGAGACAGAGATCGTAAAGGCCTTACTGAAGCTCATCTCCCCCGACGAGATCGGGTTACTGCCTCCCAAGGATGCACACATCATCAAGACCATCATCGATATGCATCTGCTCGATGTCGATGACGAGCTGCTTTTTGATATGCTCGCGGTACTCTCCCGCATCGGAGATCATGCGAGCGTGATGGCTATGATCGAGCTTGTCCGCAACACAGACCCGGACGTACATCCTGAACGTATCTTATCTGTAACAGAGGCCCTGCGCCGTATCAGCGACATCCAGGCCATGGTGGAGCTCTTGGATTCTGAAGACAAGCTCAAGATCCTTGCTGCAAACGTCCTTGCCAAGATAGGCAAGGCAGAAGGCGCGCGAGCGATATGTGAGAGGATCTTCTCCTCCCAGGGTCATGTGAAGAGGGCCATGACTGATGCCTTGGCCGCTATTGGAGGCGCATCTTTACATGAGACTTTCCATGCTCTCCTCAATGATCCGGACGGCCATGTCATATCATCATCCCTCCATGCGCTAGGGAGAAACGGGGATCCGGATGACATCAGCGTGATGGAGCCGTTCTTAAATCATAAATATCCGGACGTGCGCGAGGTTGCTATCCAATCAATCGTCCTGATCGGAACGGTACGTGCTGAAGATGTGTTCATGCTCATGACCAAAGATGTTGATCCCAGTAAGCGCATAGTAGGATTAAACGGTCTTGAGTGCATGATAAGTCCCCGTCTTAATGAAGCCGCAGATGTACTGCTCAGAGATGATAACTGGGAGGTAAGAGCAGCTGCCGTCAATGTCATTCGGAATAAAGATCTCCCCATTAATACCGGCACGCTCAAGGCGCTGCTCTCTGATGCTCATGAACAGATACGGTACACCGCTCTGGATATTGCAGGTTTGAAGAAGGTGAAAGAGCTGAGGCCGTGTCTCGAGGATGCCATCATCGGGCAGGACATGTGGGCGGCATCTCATGCCATTGAGGCCTTAGGTCGGTTCAAAGATGAGCAGGCCAAGGCAAAACTCCTTAATCTTTTAACATGCGGATCAGACTTCCTGAGGATCTCCGCAGTAAAGACCATTGCCGGGTGGGAAGAGGAGGCTCTGGCCGCAGAGCTTGAACCGTATCTTGATGACCCGAACCCGGATGTGGCGCGGGCCATCGTGGATGCCATCGACAGGCTTCAGGAGGTGAGCTTCTAAAGATGCAAGCCCACATTTTCGATCGTATAAAAAACATCGAAGACCTCCCCACGCTTCCGTCGGTGGCATTAGAGATCTTGAGCCTGGCACATCATACTGATGTATCCATCCAGAGCATTGCCGAGTGTATCCACAGGGACCCCCCCCTGGCCACCAAGGTGTTGAGGATGTCAAATTCGGCTTTCTATCGAAGGGGAGACCGGAAGATAGAGACCCTTCACCACGCCATCATCTTTCTTGGATTGGTAGAGATCATCAACATCACAACCTCACTGTCGGTATTTTCCGCACTTAAATCGCGCAAGGCCCAAGAGGTCTCCATCAGGGAAAACTTCTGGGACCACAGCGTGGCCACCGGCCTGATTGCGAGGTACATCGACAAGAAGCTCTCTATGAGGTCCATGGGCCGCGAGTTCGTAGCCGGTCTGCTGCACGATATCGGCAAGATCATCCTCGACCAGTACTTCCATGAAGAATTCATGGCAGCCTATGACATGTCCTTGGACAAGGACATGTCCATGTACGAGACGGAGATGGAGGTCTGCGGGACCAACCATATGGAGGTCGGTTATTATGTGGCCAAGAAATGGAACCTCCCCGATTATCTCGGAGATGTGATCCTGTGGCACCATCAGCCGTCCCAGGCGGCACACCGGGACATCGCTGCGCTCATCTCCATTGCGAATCTCCTGGCAAAGGCCAAGGAGATGTCCTGCGGGGGCGACAGGATGTCATTCATCCTCTCGGATGAAGAGGCCTGGCAGGTCTTGAAAGAGAGGGGTCATGCAGTTGAAGCCCTTGATATAGAGCGGATAACGTTCGAGATGGAGACTATCGGTGATCAGGTGAAGCACTACATCGACACGGTCATGGAGCCCGTAGGGGCGGAGAAAGCCAATGGATGAGAGTCTAAGCGGCACATGCCCGAAGATGACCGATGAGACCTTCATCCTGTTGAGGGACTTCATCTACGAACAATCAGGCATCTACTTTGCCGACAATAAAAAGGGCCAGCTTGAAAATAGGCTTGCTATGAGATTGAAAACCAACAATCTCTTAGATTATGATAAATATTACTACCTGCTCAAGTATGATCCCCAGGCAGCCAGGGAGCTGAGGGCACTGTTTGACTCGGTCACCACGAATGAGACCAGTTTTTTCAGGAGCCAGCCACAGATCCAGGCGTTCCAGGAGAAGGTGCTGCCCGAGATCATCACCCGTAAAGATAAACAGCAAGACCGCATGATCCGTTTCTGGTCGGCCGGGTGCTCCACCGGCGAGGAACCATACACCATAGGCATCGTGATCAGTCAGGTCTTAAACGACAAGCACTCAAACTGGGACATCAAAATCGTTGCAAGCGACATCAGTGAAAAGGCGCTCCGTTCCGCCAAAGCCGCCATGTACAGCGACTATTCGCTGAGGGCGGTGGCGCCTGAGGTCAAACAGTCATTCTTCACACCGGACGGGAACTCATATCGCATCATCGAGGATGTCCGTAACCTGGTGGATCTCCAGTACCTCAACCTCAATGACGCCAAGCGGGTCCAGATCATGAAGGGCTTTGACGTTATCTTCTGCAGAAACGTGCTCATCTACTTCGATGATGAAGCCAGGAAGCGATTCGTGTCACAGGTCTACGACAGCCTCAATCACGGTGGTTATCTCTTCATCGGCCACTCTGAATCTTTGCACAACATTTCACGGGCCTTCAAGTTGGTCCATTTCCCTGGTGCCCTGGGGTATAAGAAGGAATAGGGAGGGGTCTTATTTATGGCTACAATCCTGATTGTTGATGACTCAAGCACGGTAAGGAAGTTCCTCGCATATACTTTAAAGACCAAGAACTTCCGGTGCATTGAGGCCTCGGACGGCTTCGACGCCCTGGAAAAACTGGCTCAGAATCCGGAGATCAGGCTCATCATCTGTGACCTGAACATGCCCAACATGGATGGCATTGAATTCATCTGCACAGTGAGAAATGATCCCCTCTATATAGATCTCCCCATCATCATGCTCACCACCGATGGCACACCGGAGATTAAAAAGCTCGCCTATGAAAAAGGGGCGAATCTCTACCTCGTAAAGCCATCACCTGCGCACATCATCCTGTTCAAGGTGCAGAGCCTGCTTCAGGCAGACGGGTAACAGTCGTTTATACCCAATTAAAGATCTTCTCCAACCTTTGTCATAATCTTCAAATCACACCTTTGTTTGCCTGCAATTTTTCACAGACGAGTAATATGTTTCGGAACCACTGCGGGAGCCCGTCCTTCATAGCACCGACGAGAAGGAAACCGGCTTTTCCGCACCGGGGTAATGCCCCTGGAAGTTTTCTTCACCGGGTTTATACACCCTGATACCCTCGGCTAAGAACAACCCTTCGATGGTCTCAAGCTCCGCATCCTGTGGCACACGCAACTCAGGACCTGCAGGGAGCCCCAGCCACAGGCGCTTACTTGCTCCCATGGGGTGGTAGGGTACAATGGTCAGAAAGGATACCCCCAACCCACGAAGAAAGCCGGCCCAGCCCTTGATATTATCGTGCCCGTCTGTCATCCCGGGCACCAGGGGGAGGCGCGGCCAGATGGGAGGGCCATCCCGTCTGCTCCAGGCCTCCAGAAGGGACTTCAGGTTCTGCTTGATAACCGTGTTGTCCGCGCCGCATATCCGTAGGTGGTCTGCCCCGTCATAGACCTTGATGTCGAAGAGCACCATGTCGAGTTCTTGAAGAAGTGGCCGCAGCCTCTTGAGGTTAAAGTATCCGCAGGTCTCCAGGGCGACATCGATGCCTTCGGCGTGCAGCAACTTCGCCAACCGGGCTGCAAATTCCGGATAGAGCGTCGGTTCCCCGCCGGTAAAGGTCACGCCGCCCCCGGAGGTCCTGAAAAGGGAGAACTCGGGACGCAGCTCCTCCACAATCTCTTCTACAGACCGGGTGACGCCGAAGCGCGACATGGCACCGGAAGGACAGCTTTCAATGCAGGTAAAGCAGCCTCTGCACCGCCCGGCATCCCTTTTACCCGCTTCGGCCAAGGCGTGCTCAGGGCAATTTTCTACACACCTGCCGCAGTTGATGCACAGATGCGGTTTGAAGGCTATCTCGGCCTGGGCCGTCCAGGATTCGACGTTCTGGCACCATGGGCAGCGCAAGGGGCAGCCATTGAAAAAGACCAGGCTCCGTATCCCAGGGCCGTCATGAAGGCAGAAATGCTGCAGGGAGAATATGAGGGGATCAGGTGATCCCATGGGCCGTCCTTTCTATGATCTCGTCCTGCACATCGCTCTGGAGGTCGTTGAAATAGGCGCAGTATCCGGCCACACGCACCACGATCCCCGGGAAGGAGGCGGGGTCCATCTTCGCCGCCTTCAGCGTCTCGGTATCGAGTATGTTGACCTGAACCTGCATCCCCCCCTGATCGAAATAGTTTTTAAAGAGGTGCATCAGGGCCTTTCGCCCGGTCTCCCCCTGAACGATCTTCTTGTCGAATTTCAGGTTCAGGGCATGGCAGTTCATCCATTTCCTGCTGTCCAGGGAGGCTGCCGATCGCAGAACGGCCGTTGGGCCCAGACGCTCGGACCCGTCTATCGGGGCCAGACCGTTGGAGAGGCGCTTTCCGGCAGGCCTGCCGTTGGGCAGAGCTCCTGTAACCTTGCCGAAACCGATGTGGCAGGTCATGGAATAGAACCCCGGAACATACTGCCCGCCGCGCGTGTTCTTATGGGCCAGGAGCGCATCGGCAAAGGCGTCGGCAGCGAGCTGGGTCATCCGGTCCGCCTCAAGATCGCCGTTGCCGTAGCGGGGGAGTTTCGAAGCCAGCTCTACCCTCAGGGCCTCATGTCCGCGGAAGTTGTCGCGCAGGATCCGGACAAACTCTTCCAGACCGAAGCGTTTCTGATCAAAGACGACCTTCTTCAGGGCGTAGAGGGAATCGCCCGCATCGGCGAGGCCCGCAGCCTGGATGGAGGTGTAATCGTAGAGTCCGCCCCCCCAGGTCACGTCCTTGCCCTTCCTCAGGCAGCCCTCGGTAAGGATCGAATTCACCGGTGTCGGCCGGGCCGTCCGGTAGACCTCCTCCAGCCAGCCGATCACCTTCACCAGGTCGTCAACACCGTGGCGGACCTGCGCCCGGAAGGCCTCCAGCACTTCTTCAAATGACTTCATCGCAGATGCCGGTGGTGTGGCGGCGCCGAAGCGGCGTTTTCCCTCGATCCTGGCCTTGCCGTGGAAGCGAGCGCCCTCGTTCAGGGCCAGCTCGAGACAGATCGGCAGATTGAAGAGCGCGGCATCCGATGAGTTGTATGTGCGCCCCTGGCTTGCCATCTCCACGCAGCCGATGACGGCATAGTCCCGGGCATGCGCCTTGGTCATGCCCGCTTCTTCAAGTGCTTTAACCACGGCCGTATCCCCAAACATGGAGGGGCGGCTGGTGCCCATCTGGAGGAGCTCCACGCTTTTTTCGAAAAACCACTCAGGCGTTGCGGGATGGATGCGGACGTGCACAGCCGGCTCGCGGGTCAGGACCTGGGCATAGGCGTTCAGGATAAGTCCGGAAAGCTCGTTGGTCACGTCATTTCCCTTTTCGTCGGTGCCCCCCAGGGTGAAGGCCTGGGCGACCCCGTTGCCGCTGAAGAACCGGTCGACCCTTTCGGAGTAGAGCGGCATGGTCTCGCAGGTCTTCAGGCAGAAGCCGGCCGTTATCTCAATGGCACGCTCGGGGGTAAGAGCGCCCTGTTCGATGTCAGCGCGATACAGCGGCAGGAGGATCTGGTCCATCCGGCCGAAGGAGAGACCCTGCTCGAAGTCTTCCAGGTTCAATGCCACATGGACAAGCCAGGTGGCCTGCAGTCCCTCCAGGTAGGTCCGGGCGGGTTCAAAGGGGACCCATCGGCAGGCCTTCGCCGATTCCAGGAGCTCGGCCCTTCTCTGCTCGGATATACCGGGCCTCTTCGCCATGTTCTCTGCCTCGTCTGCAAGATTTTCCGCCATCTTCCTGATGCCGTCGAGGGTGATCACCACGGAGCGGAAGAAGGCCCTCTGATCGGCATCCAGGGGGGAGCCGTCAGCAAGCCTCCCTTCCTCCAGTCGCAGTCTGGCCTCTTCATAGGGGCGTCTCAGGCCCGCATGGACGACCATCCGATAGTTTCCAACCTGATGGCCTACGCCCGCCTCCTCTGTCACGAAGTGGCGCTTGGCCCTGAAGAAATCCAGAAAGTAGGAAAGACGGCCTGGCTTGAGCAGCGCCCTGGCGGCCACGCTTTTGAAGGAGTTCCTCAAACCCAGGAGAAGAAGCTCTGCGGTCTCCACACCGGAGAGTTTCAGGGGTATGGTCCGTTTTCCCAAACGGAAGAAATCCTCAAGGATGTTGATGGACCCGCCCTCGATGTAGTAGTTGGCCGCGATACGCTTTGAGGTCATGTTGCCGATGATGAGTTCACCCTCGTAAATACAAGGCTTGCGATGGGAGAATATGTACTTGAGTGCCAAGGCGCGCTGCACCAGGGGATGATCCTCCCTGGCACTTCGGCGTCCCTCGGCTGAGCGCCAAAATTCCTCCAGGAGCCTCGGCCTTTCCAGACAGATCGAGTACGGCGTGGCAAGCAGCTCCGCCCTGATGGCCTTAATGCGGGAAGTGGGACTGATGAAACCCTCTGGCGGGGCAGAAGCCTCCGGGGCCTTGGACGGCGTGACGTGCGGTAACGTAGCCATGGGACGATTTCCTCCTTTTGTAATAAATCGTCTCTGACCTCAAGGAAACCACAAGGAAACGCAATTACACATATGCGGGATTGATCAGCCCGGTGTGGACCGCATGTCATGCACAGGCAAGGCTGCTGCCGGCTTTTGTCCTCTCTTCAAAGCCGTGACGAGAATCTGGAATATGAGTTTCTTCATGCAGCCCATAACATAATAATAACTGGATGATATAATTTCCGCAACATTTAATAAGGAGATTATCCTGGGCAGGGTGGATTTCTGACCACGAACTTGTGAGGGGTTCAGTGCACCGTTACTTAGGTGTCTTCAGAAAAATCCGTTCCAGCTATCATCCAAAATTTCAACTGCATATCATTGTCCTTTCTTTGCATGCCCAAAGAAAGGACCAAAGAAAAACCATGAACCTGCCCTTCGGGTCCGTTCACTCGCTTGAAAAATCAGGGCCGCGTCCAACTCGCTCCGTTTCACTCCGCTCAGACATGGGACGCTGTTCCCCCTGATTTTTCTTCGCTCGCTCACCGGGTTCAGAGGGGCTAGCAAAGACAAAGCTTATTGTGGGTGTAAATGGTCAACAAGGACAGGTAGAGTGGGTGGAGCGCTAGCGTAACCCACCATCTTTTGATCCATCTCAATTACTGAGTATTTCTATCCCACGGGCAAGCCCTCCGGGCTTCGCCCATGCCACCCAAGAAATACCGCTGATTATCCTTGTCACCCATCCTTTCCGTCTATCATTCAAATTTCAACTACATATCATTTCTGAAAACTAGTATGGTGTCCCCAAATTTTCAGGTGTCCCCAAATTTTCTCAGGTCTAAAATCTTGGAGGGCAGAGGGCTACACACACTTACAATCTTACTGATTGCCTCCAACTGAAGGTTTGCACCAGGAATAGCCCCTCGAACACCTTCTTAATAGGTCTGTGCAAGCTCCTTGGTTTGCCATTTGCTGCGCTGTTCATTCATGTTTATTCCTCATCCAACAGCTGGCATCAGCGGCGCGGACAACAGCCCGCGCCCGCCTGCATGCGCTAGTTAGGCGATTCTTTTTTCTTTGACTTCCCTAATGATTCGTCGCACACATCCATCATCACATAACTCATATAAAGGGCGTTTCTGAAGAAGGCGAAAGAACAAGAGGAGATCTGCTCCTTGAAGTTCATCCATATATATTTTTTGAATGCCCGGTATGAGTCCCTGGGCTTCTATAATTGAACATGCTTCTGCTACCTCCTCACTTGAATTAAGACCAAGTACACCCGCTCTTAACATACCATTCATGTCGGATGTTGTTACTGAATTAACTAAATCTCTGTATTGGCTGACCACACCATGTATTCTCTTTATCCTTTCCTCTTCAGTTTTTCGACGGAAATCCTCTTCTCTTTCTATTTCATGACGTTGTATATCTTTTTTCATAAGTTGTTTGCCACGCTGAACACCAGCAAAGTAGATAAGAACATAGATAATAATCGCTGCAACAGTTAAGAAAATGTCAAGAGTTAACATATGTAATCCTAATTACCTAACAGGATAAAAGAGAGCAAATGTGGAAAAGTGGAAGTCAGGGCAATATTCATGTCTATAATCCCCTCCGTCAATGCATGTCCAAGAAAAATTTGGAAGCGAGGTTTTCTCCTTCGCCTCTCATTCAACTAAATCAATACAAACTCACAACTCTAAATTATATTATACAGGAAGCCAGATAAATGGTCAAGAAACCTCTCTTTGATCTTATTCTTAGGGAATCTATTGACCGTTCCCACCCTCAGGCTGCTCATCACCCGGCGCTGCAATGCTCCTCAGCGCCACCTCCACGGGTTCCGGACACTCGAGGACCTCACCGTGCTCGGGTGCGGTGAGGTCTTTGAGGCGGTTGGCGGACGGAAGGATGCGCGACTCAAAGGAGCCCAGCGCTGAATTGTAAGATTCAGTGGCTTTTTGGAGCCCGTCGCGGATCTTGTCGAAGTGCTTTACAAAGGTCTTGAGCCGGTCGAACAGCTCGACGCCGGTCTCCCAGATCTTATGCGCGTTCTCGGATGCGCTCTGCTGCTGCCAGCTCATGGCAACGGAGCGCAGCAGTGCAATGAGGGTCACCGGCGTTGCAATGAGAATCTTCTTTTCGATGCCGTCTTCGATGAGGGTCTTGTCCTGGTCGAGCGCCGCGCTGAAAAAGGCCTCGCCGGGCAGGAACAGGACCACGAAATCGGGTGTGGGGGTGAACTGCTTCCAGTATTCCTTTGAGGCAAGGGCATTCATGTGGTCCCGCACGGATCTTGCATGTTTGCCCAGGCATGTGGACTGTATATTCGGGTCCGTGGCCTCGTAGGCCTCAAGATAAGCCCTTAAAGGAACCTTGGCATCGATGACCACCTGCCTGCCTTCAGGGAGTTTCACGATCAGGTCAGGCCGCTTCCTGCCCGTTTCACTTTCGGCAACGGGCTGCTCTATGAAGTCACAGTGGGCGGACATGCCCGAGAGCTCCACTACCCGCTTCAACGTGATCTCTCCCCACCTGCCCCTGGCCTGGGGCTCCTTCAGGGCGGAGGCCAGGGTCCTGGTCTGGTCGGTGAGCCTGTCCTGCATCTTCACCAGCTCCTCGATGTGGCGGCTGATGTCGCCGTAGGCCGATTGGCGTGAGCCCTCCATGGCCTGGATCTGGGTCTCATATCGCTTGAGCGATTCCTCCAGCGGCTTCACAACCGCTTCAACGGCGCCCTGCCTCTTCTCGAAGTCGCCCTTCATCTCAGCCAATACCGCTTCCATAGTCTTGCCTGCCAGTTGTATGAAGGCCTGGTTGTTCTGATTGAGTGCATCCAGTGACAGGGCCTTGAAGGTCTCGGTGAGCTGCCTGGCTGCATTATCCAGCAGAACCTTCTGCTCAGTGAGGGATGCCTGGGCCTCTTGAAGCCTCGTCTCCAGACGGGCACGCTCCAGGCGCTCGGCCTCCAGGAGGTCACTCGCCTGGGCGATTTCGCCCCTGAGCCTTTCATTAAGGGCCCGGCTCTCCGCAAGCGACTGCTCGAGGGCCTTGAGCTCGCCCGAATAGCGTGCCCTGGCAAAGAGCCACCCGGCTATGCCGCCTGAAATGAATGTAACTGCAAGAAGCAGGTACTCCATGATACCCCTCTCTCATCCGTTCAATAGTGAAGCGTACAATGTACGCATTCATAATACTGAACCCCTCACCTCGGCCCTCTCCCCCTAAGCCCAGGGGGAGAGGGTATGGGTGAGGGGACCCCTGCCCGGGTGTTTTTGGTTTATCCGAATGCGTCTTGGTATCACAATAGCTCCATCAGACAGACCCGTACAAGCACATTCTCCAAGGGCTCATGATCATAAGTTCATGAACCATTCATTCACGAGACACAGGGCATGATGAGAGGGGTTAGCCTTATTGTTTACATTATATTCCGTGCAGGATGGGGTATGAATGTGCCTTGGGGGGTTGGGTATGTCTTATTCCTGGATTTTGCCAATGCCTCAAGTTCCAGGGCCTTTGCATTTCTCTCATAAGACATGAGGGGCTCATATGTCCAGCCCTGAAGCAAGTTTCTTGTGCTCTCTTTTTATGGCAAAATATGCATAGAGCCCCAACAGGGGGGCGATGATCCTGGTCTTCCATCCGAATTCTTTGTAGATGTCACTCAAGATGGATCCAATCTTGTCGTGCATTCGTTGATCATCTTTGTACCATCTCTTCATTGCCCATACTGCTGCACCATAGATGGTCTTCAAATATTTTATCTCCCACTTCAGGCGAGCGCGTATGCATGGGTCAGGATGGTTCTTGTATCGCTTCCAGCCTGCAAGCATGGTGCGTATCATCCTGGCAAGGCTGGGGCCGTTTACCTCAAAGTCTTGATTGAAGGCATTGCGAAGATATTCGGTTTCCCGGCCGTCCTTGATGTGCTCATGAGAAAAGTTGAAACGGTGCTGTCCATGATTATCCGCAGACGGGCGTTCATCCTCACCCAGAAGGGTCCCATCCTTTTTGTGCTGTTCATATAAAGGTGTGCCCGGGATGGGCGTGTAGAGCATGAACTGGTGAAAAACCGTATCGTGTCGAACAGCATAATCTATAACCCGATCAATGTTCTCATGGGTATGATTCTCCAGTCCGAGAATAGTTGATCCCAAGACGCGTATGCCGTGGGATTGGAGCTCCTGCACTAAATCTCTTGTTTCCACACCGCTGAGTTTTCCATAGGAGCTGTTTTCGCCCTCCAGGCCCATCCAGACCCACGATATGCCCAGGCGGATCAGTTGTTCCATGGTATATGACTTCAAAACCCTGGCTGAAGAGAATACGAACAAGGCCCAGGACTTCTTATTGAGCTTCATCAGTTCCAAAAGCCGCAGTGCCCTGTCACGCTGCAGGAGGAAGTTCTCATCCATCACGAAAAAGGCGCTCACCTTAAGCTTTGCCTCAATATCACACATGACCGTGAACAGGTCATCCCCCGTTTCATAGAAGTTGATGAACTTGCCTTTCCCCCCGTACAAGGCGGATGTAGAGCAGAAGTTACACCCCATGGGGCATCCAACCGAGGGTATCAACATTGCTGCGGTGTTTACCGGTTTATCAGGTGTGCTTATGCCGAGAATTCGGGTGCCGAATCCGGAATATACCAGTGGGTGTTTTATAGGGGCCTTCTCGTTCAGTCCCAGGAATTTTCTAAACCACCTCACACCCTCTCCCTTGCAGATATAATCTGCATCAATGGTGGGCTTCAGGTCCGGCATGTTGGCAATATGCCCCCCCACGACAATGGTCGCCTTAGGCAGATGCGTCCGGATCAGCTCGCACATCTTTTTTACCTTGCCGATGTTCGGGATGATGGCGCTGATGCCTATGATGTCGTATGAATGATCGGTGAGTTCATCAGTAAATCGCTCAAGGCTCGGGAAGTCCAGGAGCGTGCACGGGGCATCGATATTTTCTTTGATGAGCATCAAACCGAAGGAGCGATGAAACATGCGGAGTGAAAAAGGCCCCTGCTCCCGTGTGACCTGGTTGTGGTAGAGCTCCATAGGATTGATCTTCCGGCTCCCATATTCATCATCCCTGGCATAGGGGCCGAATACGCTTGTTAATAATATGTTGGCTCGTGATCCGAGCGGATGTATCGGATTCATTGTTTCCATGGTTGTTCTCCTTGGGGAAAGCTATGAGGAGGGATATCGTCCGGATCAACAATATTAACAATCTAATTATTTGATTTCACATTATAATTACAATTCATTTGCATATGATTTACGTAAGCAGGGCTTAAACAAGATTAAAGTGGTTCATAACTTAAAGTCTTGCGGCTGCAATAGGGGCCTGGAGCTTGATACTGTAGGCCCCGGCTCTGGTTACGATAAGGTGGTCGTGCAGGCTGATGCCCACCTGCGAGCAGATCTCCGTGAGTTGCCGGGTGAGGCGCATGTCCTGTTCGGATGCGTGAAGCGTACCCGAGGGGTGGTTGTGCACGAGGATGAGGGCTGTTGCATTATGATCCATTGCAACCTTGAGGACCTCCCTGGGGTAGATATGGGCTGCATCCACGGTGCCCTCGGCCATGACCTGGGTATGAACAAGACGGCCTGCTGCGTTCAGACACACCAGCATGAACTGCTCTCTTGTGCCGCCGCCGATCTCGGCCCTTATGAACCCCACTACGTCCTCGGGCCCGGTGATCACGCGGCCTGTATCGGCGGCAGGTTCCATATACCGGCTCACGCAGGCACGGGTGAGTCCCATGAGTGTGGAGGCATGTCCGCCCATGCCGTGGATCTCTTCAAGATGCTCATACGGTGCATCGAGAACTGCCTGGAAGGTCCCGAACCGCTTAAGCAGAGCCTTGGCAAGGGGCTTGGTGTCCTGACGGGGGATGGCATAGCCCAGAAGAAGCTCCAGGAGCTCATAGTCCTCCAAGCCCTTTCTGCCCGACTTCCGGAAGCGGCTTTTCAGCCGGCCCCTGTGCCCGGTGTAAAGGGCCTTCTGTCCGTCCTTTTTCTTATCAGGCATGTTCACCATCCTTTACACACACAGTGGAGTAGAATGACCATGGCAGGACCTCCTCGGTCATCCCTTTGCCTCAGCGCATAGTAATCCGGGTTCAAAGGCCACTGCTTCAACAGGCGCTGCCATGCTGAGGCATCATGACCGGCCAGTTCCACGATGAGCCCCAGTAGCTTCCTGTCACCCCGGGCGATTAAGCCCTGGAGAAACGCCCACTTCGGCCCTTCAAAGCTCACCGTGATATTGCTCTCACCCTTCAAGGCCTTCTCGATCCGTTTGATACATGCCTTGGCCTCATAAGGCTCGGTCATCGGTTGTCTCTCATAGGGGGTATGCGGCTTGGGGACAAAGGCATTGATGCTGACACTGAGACTGCCGATTTTTTTGTTGCCCTTGGATACCTGGATGAAGATCTGTCGGATGCGCTTGATGAGGTCCACGGTCTCATTGAGGTTGTCGATGGTCTCACCCGGCAACCCCACCATGAAGTAGAGTTTGATGTCCCTTATACCGCTGGTTACAAGGGAACGGATATCTTCGAGGATGGTAGCATTGGTAATGCATTTGCCCAGGGCATACCTCAGCTCCTCAGAGCCCGTCTCAGGGGCCAGCGTCACACCCTTGACCTGTGATTCGGCCAGGGCCTGTAAAAGGTCATTCCCGATCATGCCGGGCCTCAGCGAAGGCGGGGCCACTTTCAGACCTCGATCGCGCATTTCCCTGAAGATGGCCGGGGCATCGGGGTGGTTGTTGAGAGAGGTGCTCACCAGGCCCACCTTGCCGCGATGCCTGGCCGCCTCGTCGAACACAGGCTCAAGTATCTTCAGCGGCACTGCCCGGTAGGGGGAGTATATCTCGCGGGCGCTGCAGAACTTGCAGGTAAAGGGGCACCCCCGGGCGATCTCAACCAGGTACATGTCACCAAAGGCCGTATCTTTTGTGATGATGCTTGTGCAGGCCGGGTCATCCAGGGGGTCTGCATGGGAAAGCCGCGGTATGGGGCCCTCGAAACCTGCTATGGCTCCCTCTTCGTAGGCGGGATGCATCCTCGATGGGACGTACACACCCGGCACGAGGCTCAGCCGGTCAAGGAAATCTTCATATCCCGAACTTGCGGCATATGATTCATGAAGGACGGCCGGCAGCGGCTCGCCATCACCGAGGAAACAGACATCCAATGCATCGGCCACGGGCTCGGGATTAGACGTTATGGCCGCCCCGCCTGCCATTACAATGGGTTTACCCCTGCGGTCGAGAGCCGATACGGGTACATTGTTCGCCTTCAGGATCTTTATGGCCTCAATATAGTCGAGCTCATAGGAGATGGAAAAGGCTATGATGTGGAAATCCTGGAGCGGCCGGTCCGATTCCACTGAACGGGGGCTGTCCGTGAAGAACCGCTCGCAGAGCATGCCCGGATGGTTGTTGAGCAACCGGTACATCTGCTGCAGCCCGAGGTTCGACATGCCTACCCAGTACGTGTTTGGATAGACCAGGGCGACATTCAGCTTGCCGCCCGGGTCCTTGCGTACTGATCCGATCTCATTCCACATCGATTCCCAGGCTCTTGATCTTCCTATGCAGATTGCTCCGCTCAACGCCGATCGAATCGGCGGTCTTGGATATATTGTTCCCGCACTGCTGGAGCTTGCGCTCGATAAAGATCTTCTCGAACCCGGCTCTGGCATCTTTGAGTTCCTGCATATCAAAGAGCTTGTCCATCTCGGAGGTGGTCCTGGTGCCGAGCGGCATGATGTCATCGGCAGTAATGGTATTGCCCGGGGTCATGATGATCAGGCGCTCGATAATGTTCTTGAGCTCGCGCACGTTGCCCGGCCAGTCGTGCTGCATGAGCTTCTTGATGGCCCCCTCGGACATAGTCTTCTTGCCGCCCTTCAAGGGGGAGAAGAGCTTGAGGAAATGATCCACCAGCTCAGGGATGTCATCCCTCCGGTCGATGAGGCGCGGTACATAAATAGGTATGACATTGAGCCGGTAATAGAGGTCCTGACGGAAGCGGCCCTCTGCAATCTCCTGCTCCAGGTTCTTGTTGGTGGCAGTCAGCACCCGCACATCCACCTGGATGGTCTGGGCGCCGCCCACCCGCTCGAAGCGCTGCTCCTGGAGGATGCGCAGGATCTTTGCCTGGGTAGCTAGGCTCATGTCTCCGATCTCGTCCAAGAAGAGCGTGCCGCTGTGCGCCAGGTCGAACTTTCCTCGCTTGCGCTCGCTTGCGCCGGTGAAAGACCCTTTCTCATGGCCGAAGAGCTCGCTCTCGATGAGCTCTTGAGGAATGGCGGCGCAGTTCACCTCCACAAAGGGGTAGCTTGCCCTCCTGCTGTTCTTGTGAATGCGGCGGGACACCAGCTCCTTGCCTGTGCCGTTTTCTCCGAGGATAAGGACCCAAGCATCCGTGGGGGACACGCGGTCGATCTGCTCCTTGAGCCTGAGGATGGCGGGGGAGTTCCCGATGATTTCATCGTCCTTCTCGGTCTTCTTCTTCAGAAGGGCATTCTCTTCCTCCAGTGCCCGCAGGTGGATGGTGTTGTTGATGGTGATGATGATCTTGTTGAGGTCCAGCGGTTTCTCGATAAAATCAAGCGCGCCGAGTCTTGTAGCGCGGATGGCGGTTTCGATGGATCCATGGCCGGTCATGATGATGACCGGAATGGTGAATCCGGCCGCCTTCATCTCCTCCAGGATCTGAAGCCCGTCCTTGCCGGGCATCCAGATGTCCAGAAGAATGAGGTCCACGTCCTGCTTCTCGATGATTTTAAAACCCTCTTCACCGGATGATGCAAGCAGCGTGTTGTATCCTTCGTCTTCCAGCCCGCCCTTGAGCGATAGCCTGATGTTCTCTTCATCATCCACAATGAGTATGGTGTTTTTCATTTTTACTCCTTAACGGGCAGCTCTATGCTGAAGATGGTGCCTTTCGGCTCGTTGTCCTTGACGCGTATGAATCCGTTATGGTCCGAGATGATACGGTTCACGATCACAAGTCCCAGTCCCGTACCCCCTTTCCTGGTGGAGAAGTACGGCTCGAACATACGCTCTTTGACGATCTTGGGTATGCCGGGGCCGGTATCTATGATGTCCAGTTTTGCGATGTGGACCTCCGCATCATAACTGGTCTTGATCGTTATTTTCTTGTCGGGGCTGTTGCTCTCCAGGATGGCCGTCGTGGAGTTCTCCAGAAGATTGGTGACGGCCCTGTTCATCTGGGAGCTGTCGATGTCGATCTTGGGCATGCCCTCATCAAGTTCAAGGGTGTACTCCAAGGCCTGGTGGGCCTGACGATAGAGAGCCACTGCATCCGTTACCACCTTGTTGAGGTCCTCAGGTACGGGCATGGAAGTGGGCATCTTGGCAAAGGCTGAAAATTCGTTCACCAGGCGCTTCATCATGTCCACTTCATTGATGATGACGCGAGTGCATTCATCGAAGACCGCCGCATCATCACCGAGCTTGTCCATGTATCTGCGCCTGAGCCTCTGGGCAGAGAGCTGGATGGGGGTGAGCGGATTCTTCACTTCATGGGCGATCCTGCGCGCCACCTCCCGCCATGCAGCCATGCGCTGCATTCTCTGGAGCTGGGTAAGATCGTCGAATACGAGGACCATGCCTATCCGTTCGTTATTCTCACCATAGAGCACAGAGGCCTGGCCCAGCAGCGTCAGCCACTTCCCGCCTATGGACACGCTCAGCTGCTTCTGGATGGATGACGGTCTGGAGTTCTTTAATCCGGAGACCAGCTCGGTAAAGATGGGCAGGTATTCACCCGACAAGACATCCCCTACATCCTTACCCATGGCCTTTTGGGAGGGAAGCCCGAGCATGGTCTCTGCGGAAGGGTTGATCATCACGATGCGGTCATCCCGATTGATCGTGATCACCCCGGTGGAGATGGTATTGAGGACCGTCTCGATATAACGGGTTCTCATGGAGATCTCATTGTACGCGCTCTCAAGGTTTCTGCGCGATTCTTTGAGGTCATCCACCATGACGTTAAAGTCATCGACCAGGATCCCCAGCTCATCAGTAGCCTGGACATCGATCTTAAATCCCAGGTCCCCCTTGGAGATCTTCTGAGTACCTTCCACGAGCTTCTCGATGGGGTTTAAGAGACCTTTGGCGATATTCAGCGCGAACCACACGGCAGAGAAGATCACGAGCAGGGTCACCGAGGTTAAGAGGATGATGTAGTTCGTCTTGATGGGACCCTTGAGCCTGAGGATCTGGGAATAGTCCTTGAATGAGCCCTTGATAAGACTGAGCCTCCCCGAGAGGCTCTCAGGTACATAGTAGTCCACCACGAGTACCCCTACGATATCGGCCGGGTTAAAAGATGATCGGATCGGTACGAATCCTTCAATAATGTCTGCCTTGCCTTTTCGCACCACCATGGACATGCCCTTGCCCTGCATGGCGGATCTGACGGTACCGGATTCAGTGGTCGGCATGGCCTCGGCCCGGAGGTTCGGCGAGAGGATCTTCGCCAGTTCTTCTCCCTGGGCCGAGAAGACCACTACGGATGACAGCCTGAACAAGTCCATTTTCTCCTGCAGCATGGCCTTTAAGATATTGAGGTTTTCCTCCTTTAAAAGCCTGCCTTCGGTGATCTCCTTCGAGATGGAGCTTGCATAATGGATGGCATCCACCGAGGCTTCCTGGTAGTAGATATTTGCCACATTCATAGACTCCTCGATTGCGTCCTCCACCTCATTGGAGAGCCAACCCTCCATGCTCCGGTTCAGAAAGACCACGCTTGCGAAGAAGAGCACGGCGGTGGGTATGATGGTGAGTGTCACAAAGGCGACCACGAGCTTGGTCCTGAGCCTGGTGCCCAACACCCCCCTTCTGCGTTCGAGTATGAGCTTCACCACGTTGCGCGTCACCAGGAAGACGACCAGGATGAGAAGCACCACATTCAGGCTGATCACCGTGAACACGACGGCATTGCTGGAAGGCACCAGACTCAGGCTGCTCAGGTTCGTCTTCGCGATGCTCATGAGGACCATCACCAGGATGATGGCTGCTACAATGATCATCTCCTTTGTCTTCTTGGACATGACGGCTACTCCTGACACTTTTGCTGCGTGCTTAAGAAAATCTGTTTTGCAAGTCGGATGTGCAGGGTGTGGTTTGCCTTAAAGGCGCTGATTCGGGATTGAAGGGGCGCTTGAAGGGTCCACAGGTCGCCCAGGATATCCAGGACCTTGTGGCGGATGAATTCATCCGGGAAACGCAGACCCTCGGGATTGATGATGCGGTCGTGGTCCACTACGACTGCATTATGTAACCCACCGCCTAAGGCAAGCCCTGCGGCATGCATCATCTCCACGTCCTTGAGTCTGCCGAAGGTGCGGGCGGGTGCAATCTGGTGTACATAATCATGGCCGTTAAAGATGAACCGCTGCCGCCCTATGGCCGGGTCGGGAAAGTCTATCTCATAGGTGAGACTGAACGGCCCTGGTGCCGCCTCGATCCAGGCGCTTCCGTCCTCGATGCGGATAGGTGAGGTAAGCTCGATTGGGGGGCACTCAAGGCCCAAGCCCTCGGTGCCTGCCTCCTGAAGGAGCTCGACAAAGGGCAGGGCCGAACCGTCCATGGAAGGCATCTCCGAACCTCTCACCTCGATGAGGCAGTCGGTAATACAAACGCCATAGAGGGCGGACATGAGGTGCTCGATAGTGGATATGGCTACAGTCCCAATGCCTATGGTCGTGTTCAGCCGCGTATCTATGACATTGAGCGGCGTTGCGGGAATTCGCTTTCCATTGCTGATGAAAACGATCCCTTCGGAATTGGGTGTCAGGTGCAACAAGGCTGTACCCCCTTTGTGGAGGCCTTTGCCTTCGATCATCAGCTCTTTTTTTATGGTCCTGCGTTCCATGGCAGGTCCTAGATTATGTAAGGCTTATCCATTAGTCAAATCCTATTGTGCTTGGGCGCCATATCCCTTTGAGACGTGGAGCCTCACATTTGACAGGGCTTCATGAAATGCACTATAGAGCTATACTATGTTTGAACTCAGCCTACCGCACATCCTCCTCCTCCTGGTCATTGCCATGCTCGTTATCGGGCCGAAGAACCTTCCCGAGATTGCAAAGACTCTCGGCAAGATCTTCGGCGAATTCCAGAGGGCCGCTGACGACCTCAAGCGTGAGATCCAGACCCCATCCGAAGCAAAGCCGGCGGGTAATCCCGAGCAAAAGGACGTAAAGACCGAGGAACCTGCAGCAAAGCCCGAGAATAACACTGCGGCCTCGGACTCGACAGCCCCTCCTGAAAAAAATTCTTGATATCTTAAAAAAGGACTCCCGCGTGGACGATGAGAAGATGCCGGTAATCGATCACCTGGAAGAGCTCAGGTCGAGGCTCATCAAGTGCTTTATCGCTGTTATTGCAGGATTCATCATCTCATACATGTTCTCCCAGCAGCTCTTCAGCTTCCTGACCTATCCCCTGGTCAAGGCCATGCCGAAGGGGGGCAAGCTTATCTACACCTCGCTGCAGGAGGCCTTTGTCACATACATGAAGATCTCATTCTTCGCAGGGCTTTTCCTGGCAGCACCGGTGATCTTCTACCAGCTCTGGAAATTCATAGTACCGGGCCTCTACAAGAGGGAGCGCACCTATGTGGTACCCTTTGTGATCGCGGCATGCATCTTCTTTATCATGGGGGCGTCCTTTGCCTTCTTTGTGGCCTTCCCTTTTGCATTCAAGTTCTTCTTGAGCTTCACCACCGACCGCATCGAGGCCTTGCCCTCCATGAAGGAATACTTAAGCTTGTGCATCAGCCTCATCATAGCCTTCGGCATCACCTTCGAGCTGCCGGTGATCATGTTTTTCCTTGCCAGGATGGGCCTTGTGAATCACACCAAACTGAAAAAATCCCGTAAATACGCCTTCCTTATCATTGCCTGTGCTGCTGCCTTTCTTACCCCCCCCGATATGTTGAGCATGTTTTTGCTCATCGTCCCTTTATATATCCTCTATGAACTCAGCATCCTGGTGGTCTACTTCACCAGGGAAAAGAAGACCCCCACCGAAGAGGTAGCGGGCTGAAATACCTTCCCTTTTCATGCACCTCTAGTCCCTTCTCCCCTTGCGGGAGAAGGACAGGATGAGGGGTCCATAAGAGAAGCATTCAGTGTATGAGTGTCAAAGTCTTGGTTTGCAGGATGGATAAGTTAAATAAGACTTGTCATCTCTTTTTATTGATCCACATTTATTGTGACTTTCTTTTTCTGCAAAAAGAAAGTCACCAAAGAAAAGGCACCCCACTGAACCCACCCTTCGGGTACGTTCACTCGCTTGGAAAATTCAGGCAGCGGCTAACTCGCTGTCGCTCGAACATGAGCCGCTTTACTCCCGGATTTTCCTGCGCTCACTCACCGGGTTCAAAGGGGGAATAAAAAACAACGGCGGGCATCAGCGGCGCGGCGGACACGCCGCGTCCGACTGAATGCCCTGGTTCGGCGTCCTCTACTTGAATAAACGGAAAATAAACCCAAGAACACAGAGTACGATGATGGCTGCAACCGAACTCAAAAGGGAAACGACGACCATCATGAAAACACGAACGCCCCACATTAATCCATCATGGCCAGCGTATGTGTCTTTGAAATATCCTTCCGGTTCCTGTCCTTCTTTGTGCACAGCCCAGAGAATGTAAGGAGTACCAGTGAGCGGCAGGAAAACAAAATAGAGGGTATTGACAAGACCGTCCATTCTTGAACTGAACAACACAAACCAAAAGACCATAGCAAGAAGTACGCACGCTAGGTAGATGAGTATCGATAAGTTTTGTCTCCCTTTCATTTAGAGTCACTCTCTTGCCGAACGATAGAGGTTACCGGCGCGGTTCTGCCGTTCTTAAAAGATATGCTCATGGAGATAATCTATGAGATTGCTTTCCTTGCCTAAGAATTGAAGAAGTTCCGATTCATCATAACTTACAGTGTTGCAGTTTGGGCAGCCATAAAACCTAAATTTATCATTAGAACAAATAGCGCCTGATCCTTTATTGGGTGATCTATCTAACCGCATACTTATTAATCGGGTATTGCAATCTGAACAAAGCGCACCTTGTAAGTTTGGATTGTGTGTTGATACAAGCCTGTATTTAGCGACACATTGGTTTAGTAGTTCCTTCTCTAACTTTTCAACCTTCATGAATCCTCCTCTTATTACCAGTGTAAGCCGAACAATTACTATGCAGAAATGTTAATATTATAGAATTCTGCATAAGGGCATAATACATCCAAAATGCAGAAAAAGGGGCCTGAGGAGATGTATTTCTGCCCTCTTGGTCTTCTGATATTACAGCCTACTCCAACATGTCTGTTTCATCAAGCTGTTTTGAAGTTTTCCCCCTTGAACCCGGTGAGCGAACAAAGGAAAATCCGGGGAAAAGCGGCAGCTGTCTGAGCGAAGCGAGTTCTGCCGCGGCCCGGATTTTTCAAGTGAGCGAACGCACCCGAAGGGCGGGTTCAGCGGGGTGCCTTTTCTTTGGTGACTTTCTTTTTGCAGAAAAAGAAAGTCACAATAAAAATGATTATTGAATTTGACTCTAAACACTCGGTGAATGAATCCATAGCATCTGCTTTCAATAGACCCCTCACCCTGTCCCTCTCCCCCAAGGGGCGAGGGGACCAACAGGCAGTCGCGATGGCTGAACTTATAGGTCGGAATGAGCAGAAGCTCATTGAACTCCTTGCCTGCCATCAGGATCTGGGTATAGATTATGATGCACGTATGAAAAAGCTGATGCATGCCGGGCTTTCCCTGCTCATGATCATGGTGATCTCCTCTCTGTATCTCATCATCCCGTCGGACTCCTACAGCCAGGACCAGCTTCCCCAGAGGGTAGTTTCACTGGCGCCCAACATCACAAGGGAGATCTATGACCTGGGCGCCGAGGGTTTGCTCATAGGCGTGACAAGCTATACCCCGGACATGGCCGGTTCAACGAAAGAGATGGTGGGGTCTCCTGCGCGTATCAACATCGAGAAAACCTACTCGCTTCGATCACAGCTCGTGCTGGCGAGCACGGACTGCAACAGCAAGTCGGACGTGGAGGCTCTCAAGAAGCTGGGGTGTAGGATCCATGTGTTCAATGGATGCGAAAGCTTCCCGTGCATGTGCGCAACCTTCAAGGATCTGGGCGCCATGCTGGGGAGGTCTCAACAGGCCGGGGAGATCCTCAACAAGGTTCAGGCCGAGATGGGAAGGATACAGGCAAAGATTAGGGTGCAGAAACAACTGAAGGTGTTCTGGCAGCTCGGTGAGAATCCTTTTGTGAGCGCGAATGATGCCACCTTCTCAGGTGAGCTCATCCGCAGGGCAGGCTGTATCAATATCTTTGGAAATGCGCCCATGCACTATCCAAGGGTGAATGCCGAAGAGGTCATCAGGCGTAACCCGGATGTCATTGTGGTGGTGAACCAGATGGATTCCGGCTCAGGTCATTCCCCATGGGACAAATTCGACACTATCAAGGCGGTTAATAATAAAAGGGTCTACGAGATCTCTGCAAACCTGGTCTGTCAGCCCACACCGGTTATGTACCTGAAGGGATATAAAGCGGTATTAGCCCTGCTCTACCCCGGCATGTTATGAGTAGAACCTCCTCCTTTCTCATTCTTTTTTTCCTGCTTACCTGCGCGCTGGCCTTCGGTGTCTTCATGGGAGGTTCAGAGCTTCCTGCCGGTGTAATCATCGATGTGCTGATCCATCCGTGGCAGGAAGGCACGATCCACACCCTCATCTGGGAGCTGCGCATTCCACGGATCATCAGGGCAGTAGTCGTGGGTGCAAGCCTTGCAGTATGCGGAGTGGCCTTCCAGGCTGTGCTTAGAAACCCGCTGGCTGAGCCCTATACCCTGGGTGTCTCTGCAGGTGGGGCGCTCGGTGCTACCATAGCCATCATGCTGGGGCTTTCGGGCCTGCCCATGGTGGGCCTGTGCTTTACCGGATGCCTCATGAGCATAGGAGCGGTGATCATCATGTCCACCTTCAGGGATTTCTCCACAACAACCATCATCTTATGCGGTGTGGTGTTAAGCTTTCTCCTGTCCTCAGTGGTGATGTTCATTTTTACCATAGCCACCTCCCGCGAGGTCCATGCATCAGTCCTCTGGATCATGGGCAGCCTCGGCTCCGTCGATACCTTATCGACTCCCGTACTTCTCTTGACCGTGTTCCCCCTTATTCTGCTCTTAAGCCTGTTCGCACGGGATATGAACCTCATCTCCCTGGGGGATGAAAAGGCGCACCTCCTGGGGTTCTCTCCGGGTGTGCTCAAGGCCGTTCTGCTCGGGCTCGCCTCACTGCTTACCGGGGTATGTGTGGCCATCTCCGGCATCATCGGGTTTGTAGGGCTTATCATACCCCATGCCATGCGCAGGGCCTTCGGCGCAGAGCATCAGGTGCTCCTTTTTGCATCCATGCTTGCAGGGAGCACATTCCTGCTGCTGTGTGATACGCTCTCCCAGATCATCATAAGGCCCTATGAGCTCCCTGTGGGTGTGATTACCGGGATCGCAGGCGGGGTCTTCTTCCTGGTCTACCTCCTCAAGGCATCTCCGCCGGAGGTCATCTAGATGATACATCTACTGGTGCAAGGCCTTACGGTAGGATACCAGGACCAGCGAGTGGTAGACGGGGTTTCATTGAACGTCAGCCGAGGGAGCATCTTCGGTATCATAGGCCCCAACGGGAGCGGCAAGACCACGCTGTTCAAGTGCATATCCGGGTTGTTGAAGCCCTGGAGCGGGTCCATGTTTCTTGGCGATGAAGACATACGCTCAATGCCGAAGAAAAGACTCGCCCGAAAGGCAGCCTTCATCCCCCAGGTCCATTCGGTGTCCTTCCCGTTTTCCGTAGAAGAATACGTGCTCATGGGGAGGTATCCGCATCGGGGCAGGATGATGCCGTTCACGCATGAAGACCGGCAGGTCGTTCAGGAGACCCTGGAGATGCTCGATCTTGCTGATGTCAGACACAAACGTATCCAGAGGCTCTCAGGAGGAGAGATGCAGCGTGTGTTCCTGGCATGCGGGCTCGCCCAGAAACCGGAGATACTCCTCATGGACGAGCCCACTACACACCTGGACATCGGCCACCAGATAAGGCTGCTGGACCTGGTAAAAGACCTTTCACGCACAAAAGGGCTCACCGTGCTCGTAACCCTGCACGAGTTGAACCTGGCCTGCCTCTATTGCACATCCCTCGCATTGTTGGATCATGGCCGTATCCATAGCCAGGGAACTCCGGAAGAGGTGATTACCCGTGAAAACATCGAACATGTATATCGGGCCAGGGTGGAAGTGGGGAAAGACCCGATCTCCATGAAACCGCACATCTTCTTTATGCCGGGATTAATGGATAATTGACTGAGTCGTATAAAATTAAGAAGGCCCCGGCGTAAGAGACGGGGCCTTCTTGAGGCTTACTCTTCAATCATTCAATTAGTCTTCATCATCATCTGGCGTCCCTGGCGGGGCCTCGGACGCTATGGATCTGTTGATTCCCTTTGCGAGTATGGCTGCGATACCGAAGAGTATAACCATTGCCCCGAAGAGGATAAGGATAATGGTCGTCAACCATCCCTGGGCTTCCTTTTCTACCTTCCCGGAAGCGATTTTGGCCTGCTCGTTGAACTTCTCAACATCCACACCCAGTCCAACCCATCCGAATCCGGCGGGTTTCGGATAATCCTTTGAATAGAAAGGTATGGGAGCATATGCCACAATCTTTGTATGGCCTTCGAAATTATAGGTTTTTATCCCTGACTTACCCGATACGGCTTCTTTGGCAACCTCCGGCATGGCCCGGTCAATGCCGCCGAGCCGATTGAGGTCCAACACCTCTTCACCCTTTCTCTTCATTTCCTCGTAGGTAGCCGAGTTAATGGGCGGGACAGGAGTACCGTCCTTATAGAGGCCTTCTATGTGATAATCATTGGGATGTGCGATAACAAACCCTCTGTCATCAACCATAAATGCGTAGTTTCCCGTGGAGGCGTCCGCCTTGATGACATACGTGGCCTCGGTCGGTACGATGTTATCCGTATATTTGGCAAGGGCCCTTGAATCAAGTGCTAGAGTGATGACCCCGATGAATCCCTGCTTGTCGAACAGCGGAGTTGCCATTCGGATAATCCCCTCAAATCTCTTCCCTTTCTCAAATTCAGCCTTGTTTACATACCACCCGGTGACATGAGAGATATATAACTCACCCTTGCTGAGCTCTTTTGCCTTGAGGAAGTAATCCTCGGACTTGTAGGTTGTATTGGCGGGATTACTCACGTTAACCAAGTCTTTTTTGGGAACAATCTTCCCGTCTTGAATTTTAATGAGCTCATTTCCATTGTTATCAGTGAGTGACATCTCCACATATAATGGCAGCTGTTCCTTTACGATGCCCGAATCTTTTTTAACCCAGAAGTCATATGTCTTGGTATCCAAGAACTGTTTGTATGTCTCCGGGATAGCAGGAAGGATTGTGCAGGTTAACACATCCCTCTGACGTTCATGCAAGAAAGTGGCAATATTTTCTGCCAGATCAGTTGCGCGCACACTGAGCTCTTGTTGTGATTTCTTGTCAAGAGCATTCATCGTACCTGTTTTGGATAAGCCGCCAAGATGGAAAATGCTGAAGGCAATGAGGGAAGCGATCAGTAATAAGGGGATGACCACGAGCAGGAAAAATAACCTTGCAACCGTTAAGATGCGACTTCCTTTGATCGATTCAGGCATTTTTTCCCCCTTATTGTTTGAAAGTCTGTGTAGAACATACTCCCACTGATGTCTTATCCAATCAGGAAAGCTTTAAACGGGTTTACAAAGAGGAGAATGAGCGAAATGACCAATGCGTAAATTGCAATGGATTCTGCCATAGCCATGCCGATCATCATGGTCATCATGATCTTCCCCTGGGCCGCAGGGTTTCTACCCACTGCCTCAGATGCACCGGCTGCAGCATGACCAATACCTAAACCGGCTCCAATACATCCCACACCGATTGCAATTCCTGCTCCGATCATAGCACCTACTGAAAAAATCGCCTTAGCATACGGAGCCTGTGATGGAATGACATCAGCTGCAAAAGCAACAATTGGTGTCGATAAAAACCAGAGAACCATTACTGCTGCAAAAGAAAACAATATTTTGTCTGCATTGCGAAACATATTTTTCTCCTTTCTTCTCGGGATTTCTTCTGTGAGCATTTTTTGATTGAGACCCCATTTCTCTCATAATAAAAGCAATAGACATGCCACCGTCTCCCTGTGTTGAAAGACTTGTTTTAACATGATGAATTTCATAGCTCATTTATATTTTTATTATGACCAAAGTCAACTGTGCCAGATTAGTTTAATTGAACGTAACGTTCAATAAATTTCTATGAGGTTGAACAAAAAATACTAAATGCTCCTGTATAATAAGGATTTATTATCGATCTGGCTAGAGGCTACCGGATGAAGCGAGACGGGGCTATGATACTCCATCTTCGAAGATGAGGTGTCGAATCTCTCCAGAGACATAACGGGTGCCAGCGGCATAATATACCCTTTAATGGGGATGTGACAGGATAGACAGTTCGTGACTTTGTTGATGCATTATATTATACTAATTAACTATAAAAATAATTTAGGAGAAAGATTAAGCAGATACATGAAAATATTGCAAAGGTATTAAGATGAGGGAAATCGGTGCCATTGCTGCATATCTTGTATCTTGGTTATTCTGTGAGGTGGTGATCGGTATCCAAAGCGGGTTGGTTACGCTTTTCATATCCCTGCTCTTTGCCTTTGCCATATACGCCCTGATCGCATATGCAGAACACGAAGAAAGGGATAAAAATGCTTGATGATGATTTTCTCTGATTTCTAAAAATATCTTGTCCACTGCATATAAATTTATGATAAGGCACAATCCTTTCAGATGACAAAGAAGCTTTCCCATATATACCTGAGATATTCTATCTGGCTGTCCGCATTAACGGTAATTGTATTTATAATCCTTCTTGCATTAACCGTTTACTATGTGCACGAAAGAGCCATAATCGAACTGTTCAGCACTCAACAGGCATCTCTCGCATACCAGAGCGCGTCCCGCATTGAGGAATCCATAGCCAGGTGCGAGAAGGATTTGAGCATGCTCCCAAAGCTGTTACCGGCGTTTGCTGCGGATGAAGCAAAGAAACGAGAGGAAATTAAAGCCCTCTCTGATGAGCTTAAGGATATCGTTCTCACCGTTGTGGAGATAGATAAAGATGATGTTGTTATCTATGGGTACCCGGAAAATCTTTCATCAAAATTATATGGGAAGAAGATTGCGGATGCTTCTCTCTACCATGTACTGAAGAAGATGAATCAAAGATTTACCGGGGAGATCAGGGGATTTAATGTAAATGACAGCAAAAACCAGACATCTCCCGGTAAGACCATAGGGATAGGCCTGCCGGTTTTATCATCTGATCGCACGTATGATGGAGCAGTACTGGCCATTTTATCTCCACAGTTGCTTATCAAGCGATTCATGTCGCGTGATCAGACTCATGATATGAATACGTACTGGCTGCTTGATGAATCCGGAATCATTGTCTTTCATCCTGATCAGAGAAGTATCGGGAAAAATATTGCGCAACTGACACCCGGGGGAAATACGCTGTTTAGAATGTTTTCCTACACGTCTCAACATTACAATGAGATGATTCTTAACCAGAAAGGCGAGGATAAAAAATGTATTATTGCCTATGCCCCCATACGCATAGGCATCACGCAGTGGTGGGTCGTACTCGTGACCCCCTATGACGAGGTCTTGAAACCTATTCGCAGCGCATCGTTAAACATTATTTGGGGGGCGATCGGCCTCATTGCAGTCGTCGTTATTACAGCCATCTCGATCGCGCGCTCTGATGTAAAACGACTTCGGCTCAATGAAGAGCTCAAAAGGCTGAAAGAGCGGGAGGAGTGGCAGGGGAAGCTCCTGAGAGAGAAAATGACCATTGAAGGGATCATTGAAGGTTCTCCTGTCCCCATGTTTGTGCTGGATAAAAATCATAAGGTTATCTTATGGAATCGTGCATGTACTGACCTTACCGGCTACAGCTCGGAAGATATGATCAATACAGATAATTACTATAAGCCATTTTACGAAAACAAACGTCCGTTCCTTGCCGATTTTATCATTGATAGTAATGCAGAGAACTTCGATAAGTATTACGGAAAAGGGAATGTGACCAAGTCTGAAACCATCGAAGGGGCATATGAGGCGGTAAAACATTTTGAAAACCTCAGAGGCAAGGATCGTAACCTGCATTTCCTTGCTGCACCGATCTTTGATGAAAAAGGTGAGATTGTTGCTGCTATCGAGACATTTCTCGATGTGTCAAAAGAAGCGGAGCTCACAAGGTACCTGCAGGAGTATGCCGAAACCCTCCAGAATGAGGTGGATGAGAATATCAGGCTTAGAAAGGAGGTGGAAGAACTTTACAACTATCTCCAGAGCATCATAGACAGCCTCCCCGATAAAATATTTGATCTGAGCAAAGATGGGATCATCAATTATGCCAGCAGAGAGATAAATAGGGGGCGCAGGGGTACCGACAACCCTAAAGGAAAACACTTTACAGAATTTGTGGCCCCTGAGCATAGAGAATATGTCATCTCCAAATGGGAGGACGCAAAAAAGGGTATATTCAAACCGTACGAACTCGATGTAGTTACCAGAAAAGGGACAAAGAGGAATCTATTGATAACACCGAGCCCGGTGAAGGGCACTGGCAGGTTTGTACTGGTTCAGCGTGATATAACTGAACTAAAAGACCTTGAGGAAAAATATTATGAAAGCCAAAAGCTCGCTGCCATCGGCCAATTATCCGCCGGTATCGCCCATGAAGTGAGAAACCCTTTATCATCGATAAAAATGAGCCTGCAGATCCTGGAAAAACGCATGCAGCCGGAAGGGAATGATCTCAAGAGGTTCAAGATTGCACAAAGAGAGGTTGAGCACCTTGAGAAACTTGTGAGTGATGTGCTCATCTATGCAAAGCCGACAGACCCCCATAAGGAACATTCGGATATAAAGTCAATCATAGAGGGGTCACTTGCCATGGTTGAGAAATCCGTCAATGACAAGGATATCGATGTACAGAAGAGATATGCGGATGGCATTACGAGCGTCCCTGTAGATCCACAGATGATAACCCAAGCACTTATCAATATTTTCCAGAATGCCATCGATGCCATGGAGCCGCAACGGAAGGCTCATGATCTCTCTGAGGAATGAAAATGGATCTCTTGTAATCGAGATCGGAGACAACGGCTGCGGAATAGATGAAGAAGATCTGCCTTACTTGTTTAATCCTTTCTTTACCAAGAAAAACTATGGAACCGGCCTCGGCCTCACGCAGGTAAAGAAAATCATTGATCAGCACGATGGAGAAATAGAGATCAAAAGTAAAAAGGGGGAAGGTACACGATTTATGATCATACTTCCTAAGGATAATGGGTAAATATGCTTTCAACGATACCTATGATGATAATCGTTCAATGGAATAATCATAAAGAGGGCTATTGATGTCCAAGATACTCGTCATCGATGATGACAGCTCGATCCGTGAGACACTCGATCTGTATCTGACCGAAGAGGGGTATGAGGTTTATGCCGCACCCACCGGTACGGACGGCCTTAATCAATATACACAGATATCACCCGATGTGGTTATCCTGGATATCAGGCTTCCTGATGTAAACGGTTTTACCATCCTTGAAGAGCTGCGGGAAGAAGATGAGAATGTGAAGGTCATCATGATCACGGCCCATCATGACATGGAATCCACGATAAAGGCCATGAAAGAGGGGGCATTCGACTATATCCACAAACCCGTCGATGTCAATGAGCTCGATATCGCCATTAAAAAGGCGATCCATGCGTTAGAGATGGAGAAAAAGATAAAGGGGCTCCTTGTAGAGTCGTCACGGGATTACAAGGTCGGCGATATCATAGGTGAAGGCCCCGGGATGAGGGAGATATTCAAGACCATCGGCGTAGTCTCGCAGAGCAGGACCCCGGTACTGATAGAGGGAGAAAGCGGAACAGGCAAGGAACTGATCGCAAAGGTGATTCATAATAATACCGCTGCCGATGAACCTTATATTGCAATAAACTGCTCGGCGATTGTTGAGACCCTGCTTGAATCCGAGCTGTTCGGCCATGAGAAGGGTTCATTTACCGGGGCGATCACCCGGAAGCCGGGCAAGTTCGAGCTTGCGCGGTATGGCACGGTATTCCTGGATGAAATCAGCGAGATGTCATTGAATCTCCAGGCGAAGCTGCTCCGGGTCCTTCAGGAGAGGGAATTCGAGCGCGTGGGCGGGAAGGACAGGATCAAGGTAAATGCCAGAATCATTGCAGCAACCAATAAGGACTTAAGGGCAATGATAAAAGAAGGGCAGTTCAGGGATGATTTGTACTACCGGCTGAACATCGTCACCATCTATATTCCCCCCTTAAGAGAACGGAAGGAAGACTTAAAGCCATTAATTGATTATTTATTGGCCAAGATCAATATCGATCTCCACAAGCATATCGCAGGGGTCTCAGATGAGATGCTTGAGATCTTCAGGCAATACAGCTGGCCGGGAAACATCAGGGAGCTTGAAAATCTCCTTGTCCGTGCAGCGGTCGTCTCCAAGGGACAGGTTCTTATAAAGTCCGATTTCCCTGACTTGAATGTGGTTTCCGGGCTCCAGGATACAAGAGAACAGGAGAGTGACCTTTCACGGGATGCCTCGGGAAGGTTCCTCACCCTTGATGAAGTAGAAGAAATGCATATCAGGAAGATTATCCGGGATACGAAACTGAATAAGGGTGAGATATGTGATCTGCTTGGCATCTCCCGGCCGACATTTGAAAGGAAACTGGAGAAATACAATATCCCCTTTGAGAGGGATTGATCATGATAGCTCAATAAATTTATTCTTTGGGTTCAGGCGCTTCCTGGCGCAATAGCACTCACCTTGGTGCTGCTATCTTGAGGTCCTGCGCTTTAAGTATCTATTGAAGCACCGCGTTCGGCCAGGAGCTCGCGAAGCACCGAGCGGTGGCAGTGCTGCTCATCGGCGCAATAACAACCGAGAGAAAAATCCGCATGGTGCGATAATGCTGCGAGCAGATCGATAACCCGGCTGTTCTCCGGGCGTTTCATCTCCGTGCGGTATTTTCTGACAAAAGACCGCCAACTCGCCGTATCTTTAGACGAGAGTGCTTCCTTGACAAGCTCCTCGCTGGGCGCCAGGTTGGGCAGCCACACATCATAGAAATTTCGTGATGCAAACTCGCTCTTCGGCACCCCTCTCGGCGGGCGCCTGACCGTGCCGATGCGCAAACCCTCGCCGAGAGTGCGGGGGCTTCCGAGCCGAACGATTCGAATTGCCATGGTTTGCCTCCATCTTAAACCAGAGCAGGTACGTATACCGCTGCAATGGCTGCTTCGCTTACCAATGCAAGATCCGGGTTTCAGCAAGAAGACACATGCGTTTTAGTTGTTTCCCTCATTCCCTGCACTCTCCCCTGGATGAGGGGCAGAAGAACTGTTTCCGGCGGCATCCGGTGATGCCGCATCGGGAGGATTTGCTTTCTCTGTCCCCTGACGTAATTCGTCAGAAGGGTTTTCCTGTACTGAATCCTTGGAAGGAGGCGTTATGCCCGTCGTGCCTGTAACCCCGGTCAGCGTTCCTGCCGCTGTATCCTCTATCTTCTCTTCAGGAGCTCTCATGACCTCTTCATATTCGGGTATCACGATGCCCCTGGCCACCATGATCCGGTATATCCTTGCTGAGCGATTCTGAACATACTTTGAGTTTCCGACAGGGCTGAATCTCCTTGGATTGGGGAGTACTGTGGCAAGCCTTGCTGCTTCTTCCGGGCTCAGGTTTGAAGCATGTTTTCCAAAGTAATGCTGTGCTGCGGCCTCGATACCGAAGATCCCGTCCCCCCACTCGGTCATGTTGAGATAGAGCTCAACGATCCTTCTCTTCGACAGTGTCCGCTCCATCCGCCAGGTGATGATGGCCTCCTTGATCTTTCGAATAGGGTTTTTGGAAGGGGAGAGATAGAGGTTTTTGGCAAGCTGCTGGCTTATGGTTGAGCCCCCGGTTTTGAACTGTCTTTTTTTGATATCCTTTTCAAAAGCCTTCTGCATTGCCTCGAGGTCGAAGCCCTCATGCTGCCAGAATTTGTCGTCTTCCGCAATGATGACCGCCTTAATGAGATAGGGGGATATTCTCTTCAACGGCACCCATTTCTGAGTGATTGTTTTTGGTATCCCTTCAATTGCCCACTCTTTCTCTCGGTATTCCATGAACGCGGTCTTCCGGGGGGCTTCTTTCTTAAGCGTAGATACGTTCGGGTACACAAAATAAATAGCAACATCAAACATGATCAGGGCAATGATAATGGCCGAAGAATAGAGGATAGTCTTTTTCAGCATCTTTTAATACACGACCGCCGAGAGGTATCCCACCACCGAGGAGTTGTCGCCCGTGATATGGCCTGAGTGGGTGTACCGCAGCACCTTGGCATTGGTCTTCGACAGCAGCTTGGCGTAAAGCAGTGCGGTAAGGATGGGTCCGCCCCCGCAGGCCTCGCTGTAGGCCCTTTCGAGATCCAGGCTCAAGCCGGAGATATCGAAGGCATCGATACGTCCTACGACTTGCCGGTCCATATTCTCAGCCGTATGGGAAGAATGAAAATGGGAGAGGTCCGAGCTCGCGACGACGAGCGTATTATCAGGGTCTTTAATATTTTTGTGAAGTGATTCCGCGAGACTCTCGCATAGGGAGAGATCCTGCCTGCCCATGATGAGCGGGCAAAGTTTGAACGGTTTGAGTACACTCTGGAGGAAGGGGAGTTGTATTTCAAGGGCGTGCTCTGCGGTGTGGGGATGGGTATCATCCTGGATATCCCCGGACTTTAAGAGTCTCTCGCAAAGGTCTTCATCCACATCTATCATGCCGAGCGGTGTTTCATAGGAACCCTTGGGCCAGACTGATATGAAGGGGAAGTACGCCCTGTGGGAGGGGCTGATGACTACCACGGTGGAGTAATCGTATCCGGTGAGGGCCTTATATGCGTAGGCCGCTACAGGCCCGGAATACATATAACCTGCATGGGGGGTGATAATGGCAAGTGGTTTTTGGGAGATCTCAGGGATGGATGCCTCTTTCAGATACCCCGTGATGTCCTTTTTCAAAGTGTCCGGATTGCCCGGATACCAGCTACCTGCGATGACCGGTCTGCGGACAGGTCCTGCCATGGCTTGCCTCCTTAACTTACCCTCGCACGGATGCCACACTTTACTGTTATGATCAATACCCGGGCACCTTGAATTTGGCGCCTAAACCCTGTTCTCAGATTTAGGGAAATACCGGGACATAGTCAAGACCGGCTGCCTCATCCAGTCCGAACATGAGGTTCATGTTCTGCACGGCCTGGCCAGATGCACCCTTGGTGAGGTTGTCGATAACGCTTATGATGGTGGCCCTGCCGGAGGACTTGTTCTTCACTACACTCATGTGGCACCTGTTGGTGCCGCGGACGTCCTTAGTGGCAGGCAGACCGTTGATGACCCGTACGAATTTTGAGCCCTGATAAAAGCCTTTGAGGCAGTTTATGAGGTCTTCCTCATTGGCAGATGTATTCATGTAGATGGTGGACAGCATACCGCGGCTTATGGGTATGAGGTGCGCTGAAAACTCGATGGTGACTTTTTCACCTGCAGCCCTGCTCAGCTCCTGTTCCATCTCGGGGATATGCCTGTGGGAACGGCCGACTTTATAGGCGCAGAAGGATTCGCCTGTCTCGCAGATGTGGGTCTTCAGGCTTAAGCCTCTCCCTGCGCCGGAGACACCGCTCTTGCTGTCCACGATAATGTCCTTGGATGATATGATCCCGGCCTTGACGAGCGGTATGAGGGGGAGCAGCACACTTGTGGGGTAACACCCGGGATTTGCCACGAGCCTTGCATCCCTGATCTCATCACGATAGACCTCGCTGAGCCCATAGACTGCCTCTTCGAGCAGCTCCGGGTTTGTATGCTCCTGATACCACTCGCTGTAAGTCGAGACATCGCGGATGCGGCAGTCCGCACTCAGGTCCACCACCTTCACCGAGTCGATGATTTGAGAGATGAAGCCCATGCTCACGCCGTGGGGGAGGCAGCTGAATACGACATCACACCTTTTTTTTATGGCTGGGGCGTCAAACTCCTCAAGGCCTATGTCTACCGAACCCTTCAGAAATTCGAGTACTTCGGAGATGGACTTCCCGTTATACTGCCTAGATGAACAGTAGGTGATCCTGGCCGCCGGGTGCGAATGAAGCAGCCTTATAAGCTCCGCACCGGTATACCCTGTGGCTCCCAGGATACCTATGGAGATCGTCAAAGAAGTACTACCTCTTGGAGAACTGAGGTCTCTTGCGGGCCTTGTGGAGTCCGTATTTCTTGCGCTCCACCATCCGGGGATCCCGGGTAAGGAACCCGGCGGCCTTCAGTTTGGATCTGAATCTATCGACATCAAAGGATGCAAGCGCCCGTGAAATGCCATGACGCAAAGCGCCGGCCTGACCGGAAATCCCACCGCCGCTGACAGTGGCATAGATATCGAACTGCCCTTTTGTGTCGGTGATGTCAAAGGGCTGTTTAGCTGACATCTTCAGTGTTTCCCGTGGAAAATAATCATCCATGGGTTTGCCGTTTACCGTCATCTCTCCGGTACCCGGGGACAGCCATACCCGCGCAGTCGCGTTCTTCCTACGTCCAGTGGCGTATATTTTCTCTGCCATACCAAATCCCTCTTACTTGCTTAATAGCTGAGGCTTCTGTGCCTCGTGCGGATGGACATCCCCGGTATAGACCTTGAGCTTCTTGAACATGGCCCTGCCAAGAGAGTTCTTGGGGAGCATCCCCTTCACCGCATGCCTGATGACATCTTCGGGCTTCTTATTGAGGATCTCCTTCATGGTTGCACTCTTGATGCCGCCCATGTATCCGCTGTGGTGATAGTAGGTCTTCTGTTCAAGTTTGTTGCCTGTGAGCCTGATCTTGCCGGCATTGATTATGACGACGAAATCACCCACATCGGTATGGGGGGTGAATTCCGGCTTGGTCTTACCCCTGAGGATGGAGGCAATCTGCACGGCAAGCCTGCCGAGCACCATGTCTGTGGCGTCCACCAGGACCCACTGCCTGGCTACCTCTTCTTTTCTTGCTTGAAATGTACCCATGCGCACTACTCCTTAGCACGATAAATAGGGCTCGGATATATCTGAAGACTTCTTAGATGTCAAGTGTCGATGAAGGATTTTCCCTTGTGTCTCAACACGGCTGAACTCCCTTATAGATGACAATGGTCCTTAAATCGGTATCAGATAAGCTTGTTCATGATCCAGTATACGATCATCCCTACTATGACCGTGCCTCCGAGCGATCTTGTCTTCAGGGCAAAGAACAAGGTGGGTATCGCAGCAAGGAACCTGGGCTGCAGCATCTGGAATCTCCCTGTTGATGCATCGAGGAAGATCGTAGGAGCCACCAGTGCGCTCAAGATACATGCCGGTATGAATCTCAGCCACTCCTTCATGATCTCGGGGATATCCCTAGTGGACAGCCAGGCAAGAGGTATCCACCGTGGTATGAAAGTGACAAGCCCCATACCGAGCACGCAGAGGAGATACTTGTCAAATGTCATGCCAAGCCCCTGTTCTCTTTCTTTGAAGGACGGCCAGAGTTGCAACACCCAAAGAGGCAGCGAGCATGGATGAGATGACGATATTCCATGCACCGGGAAAGAGTAGAGAAAAGATCACAGACAGTAAACCGGACAGAATCGTGGTGATGAGGATAAGACTATTTTTCAACTGAAGTACCAGCAATGAAATGAACATGGCAGTGAGCGCATAGTCGATGCCAAAAGCCCCTTCCGGAATGATCTCCCCGAGATAGCCCCCGGCTATGGTGCTTGCGATCCATACGACATTGGTGGTGTGATTCACCACGAGCGACCTCTTTATATCCCAATCGCCGTTCATGAACTTGGTGAGGTTCACTGCAAAGCTCTCATCAGTAACACCATAGGCGAACAGACTTAATAACCCTCTTGATGCCCCTCTGAGATGAAGTGCCAGGGTGGTGCTCATGAGCAGGTGTCTGAGATTAACGAAAAAGGTCGTTATGATGATGGGGAGCATGGATGCCCCTGAGGCCATCATGGAAACTGCGATGAACTGGGAACTCCCTGCAAAGACGATTACGGACATGAGTGCAATCTGCAATGGGGAGAGCCCTGCCTTACCTGCCAGGACCCCGAAGGGGATACCAACGGCAATATATCCGATCCAGATGGGTATGGCTGCAGCCAGGCCCTCGAGGATGGATGTCCGGGAAGTCGATTGCATGGTGATTTATACCATTATTTCAGTCTATTTAAGTGCATTATCTTATAAGTTAAATATTCATTTTATCCATGGTAAAGAGAATGGGATTGTTTATAAGTCATTACATATTCTGATATACTGCCCTGAGTCGGTATAGTAAATGTTAGCAAAATTAAGGGAATAATATGACAAAAATTGAATCTTCAGAACTTAAAGGCCCTAGAACCTTTTTTACGAATTTTGATTATCGTATAGTCACTCGAACCACTAATTTAGAAAAACTAAAGAAGGATATTGAGAGACGCTTAAAATTTCTTCTTTTAACAAAGAGCCATATTGTCTGTGCAGCATCCCATATTACATCGGAATTTACCTATCAATTTTTTCGAGAGAACTCAAAACTTCTTAAAGATGGATTAATTAAACCTGCTATCCGAAGAGATAAAGAAAATATTGCTGACCTTTTTGAAGGGAAAAAGATAAAATCATCTACAAAAAATGAAATGATATCATTTTATAAGGATATTATTAAAATATCTGTAAATTGGGATGTTACGGATAATTCCCCATGGTTTAAAGAAAATTTCATCCATGAATTAGGAAACGAGAATTCAGTACTCAGAGCAAACTTGGGAAGTGTACCTCGAAGTAAAATTGACTGGATGATTGAAATAATCAAGGAATCTTCTTTGCTAAATAGAGATAAAATTGATTTCTTGGCGAAAGATTTAAATGAAGCTCAGAAAATTTCGTTAATCAATTTTCGAGAACTTACTTATCACATCTTAGGAGCAAGGTCAGTAAATTGTGAAAGTTCCTTGCCTCAAGAAAATTATATCGATTATAGTTTAGCTGATATAGCTAATCATAAAATTATCCTCTCTGAGTTAGATATATTCTGGAAAATATTTATGGAATTGGCATTTGAAACAGTACATAAAATATCTATACCTCTTGAAATTATTGATATTCTATCGTTTGAGGATATTGCCTCATTACGTAAACCTGTACTTAATAGTGATTTCCAAATACAATATGATATGATTGTAGGAAAATGTATTTCATCAGTTAAAAAAAGAGATCCAACGAAAGTCCTACTTGACATTGAAGAATTACTAACCATAAGAGAAAATCTCTCAAAATCATTTACTGAAGTCATTGAAAGAGAACTTAGGATCTTACTAAACAAAAAGAAAGGATACTTAACAAAAAGCTTGGGGAAAAATACTCTTTCAGTTTTACTTGGGATATTAGGTTTTATCCCTGCGATATCAACTGGAGCTAATATAACTAGTTTAATAATGGAATCTCCTTCCTTTCTTATGAATTTGTGGCAAAGATTTAAATCTGCGACAGCTTTTAACCAATATGAATATTACCTAAATTCAAAGCAAGAACTGCTAAAACAGATAATTGAGAGAAGTAATATCTCAGACAAATCATCGTTGTTAGATGTTGTCAATTTACTTAGTGAATTGATAAGTAGAAAAATAACATTCTAAAATAATTTTAATATATCTCCTGCACTGTCGATGCTTTTTGATGGGAACATAGAATTCACCTATGATCCAGAAAAGGATGTTTTAATGTTCACCAATTCGGTGCCAGGTAGCCTTCATCAAAAGATCATTTATGAACGCGCTTCGCCCCTTTCTTTTCCGTAATGATTTTTTGATTCAGATTCAACATTACTAATAAAGTAAAATCTGGTTATGGCACAATTTACAAGGCCTTGACTCCTGAAGATCTTTTTTAATGTAATCTAGGGCGTATGGATACTTTTTATCTAAGCTACCGAAAACATCTTATTATAGTTACTCCCTTTTTTAATTAGATATCCCTCGGAATTTATCTCGTATCCATGTTTTTTAAAAAAATATCTCGCTCCTGGAGCTGCATTTATTAGCATAGTTTTGGATTCATCAGTTAAAAAACATGTCTCAATATATCTAATTAATTCTGAACCAACGCCATTCCCTTGAATTTGGGGGGCTGAACCTAAATGCCTTGCTTTTCCATAAACATGTAATTCTCTCAATAAATAGGTAAATCCATTTTTTTCATAGATCCGAGCTAAAGCCATCAGTGTATCATTATCTAGCCTTACTTCAATGTTTGTGTCACTACCATTAGAATTTATTTTAATAAAACAATCTTGGAAACGTACGTTGCTTTTATCTGGATTTGACTTTCCGATTTCTCGACAACGAATACAATTACATTTACCCTTTAATCTATCATGAATACCAAACACATGTTTTTGTAATACATCTTCGTTTTGGAATTGCCTTGTTATTCTTGATATCCTAACATAAGTAGGTATGCTGGTAATAGTATTATTCAAGACTTTCATTATATAATTTTCAGAAGGAACTTTCCATTTATTGTGAATAAAGAGATTCCATAATTCTGGTTGATAATTTCTGTCCTTAAGTAACTCACAAGGATAAATCTTTATATAATCTGGTGAGAATTCAGGCTTCCAAAGAATCTCACCAAGCATTTCACAATCATCTTCGAAAGTTGAACCGGGCAAGCCAATCATTACATGATAGCCCACTTTAAAACCATTAGATTTGAGTAAGTACGTAGCGTTAATTATATCCTGTACAGAATGACCCCTATTATTCTCTTCCAATATCCTATCATAAACATGTTGTACCCCAATCTCAATTTTAGAAACTCCGATACTTCTAAGAAAACTGCACTCCGTGCTAGTAATTTGGTCTGGTCTTGATTCTATTGATAATATAGAGCACAAATATTCTGACATTATCCCATGTTTCTTATTTTCTAAATTTATGTATGAGAGATGATTATAGAGTTTTTCTACGAAGAATCTTCTGTAGGAATTTCTATGAGCACTAAATGATCCCCCAAGTAGAATTATCTCTAATGGTATACCATATCCATGATAATTATTGATCTGATTAATGTATCTATCGAACTGTTTATCAGGAGAGAAATTAACTTTTAACGCAAAATTAGTATCTTCATTATCAATATAACTATTGGGGAGATTTATTGATTTCGGACAGTAAATACAAGATCCTCCGCATTTATTAGGCATTGTATATATTGGGATGGGATATACTCCGCCATAGTTAGTTATCTTTGATCGATGAATATTCATATCTCGTTAAATTTTAGGGTATCTTTAACCTCATGATATAATTTATCTATTTTTGTCTTAACATTATTTGTTAATTTACTATACAACTCATCAAATATTTCTTCTTTTACAATTAATTCATCTTTGTACAACAGATCACAAACTACTAAAAGAGCTAAGACAGAATGTGGAATAGGAACCTTCCCTCTGTGATTAAGATTATTTCTAATTTCGTTTATGCAGTTATATATATTTTTATAATAATAGATTTGATAAATACCAAAATCGCGTATTAGGTATGGATTATTTTCAAACTCAGAAAAAACTTCAATAATGTCCTTACTGTCGCGTTCTTCCAAGACTGATTTAGCATTAATAGCAGATATATTTATTAGTGATTTAATCCTATATTTGCTCTGATCTATAAATTTATTTATAAATGTTAACGATTGAATCTTATCTCTGACCCCAAAAATTCTCATTAGACCATAAAAATGAAATATATTAATCTTTTCGATCCAGTGAATATCTTCATCATTCCTTGCAAGCAGGAGATTGTTAACTTTTGACAAATAATGAATGAGGTCATCTGCATTAATGTCATTACTAAATTTAGATTTAAAAGTTATAACATCATCATGTCTCCAATACTGAGGAAAATATATGGACATCTTTTTATTTTTAAGGCCTGAAACGAGATTAATCATGTCCTCTTCAGTAGGACTATTATGCTGGGGAACCCCTTCACTATAAAGATAAAGCAAATGAGCTTCTGGTGAATAATAATGCGTATCCTTCTTTTTTATATTATTCATAAAGAATCTTTTTTTACAGATGCTCCTTTTTTGATAAACTCGCCTGGAAAATTATTTTCATCGAGCTTTATTATTTCATAAGTATTAGGATCGTTGTCAATCATGCTTAAATCGGTAACACAAACCATAATCGCATCTCTATACCTTATGCCCTGATATGAAGGAACATGCTCATCTTCATAGATATGTTTATAAAAATCGAAGGCCATTGATTCGCCTTCTTGAAAAACAGCAAGAACAGCTGAATAATTTCTCTTGTTTACTAGATCAGTTATAACTGCACAATCCCATTTAAATTGTGAATAAGAGCGTATTCTATTAATCATAGATTGAATATAATCATCTATCTCTTCAGATGATGTAAATGCACATGCCTTTGCTCTTAAATCTTTAAAAACCTTATCGTTCATATTTAAAAATGAAGATTTACAATCGTATATCATTTTAGTCTCTGAATACTTTTTATAAAACTCCAACATTCCAGCATCAGTAGTAAGATTCAAAATTTTGTGGCAATCTGAAATATTCAAAGGAACTTTAATCACAACAGGAGTTGATTCTATCCTTGAACGTTCAAAATCTAGAAGGGCTGCCCACTTGGCATAATAATATGCAACAATTGGTCTATTAAAGACGAGATATATGCCTTTCGCACACAGCCATTTACTCCAATCTCCTGGACCCTTATCTCCTCGCAACTTGAATCCTTCACTTTTTATCTGCTTCAATCTCTCAGATGATGTACCATGATAATAATTCCCTCTTAACATAAATCACCTGATCTGATTTTTGATAGAAGAAAATCTTCTATTGGAATTCTAATAAGCATAAAGAATGTTATCCATAGTAATGCAAATAATGAGGAATAAAGCGAGCAAAATGTAAGAGCTAAACCAATTATATATATATTACCAAGGTATGCTGGATGTTTAATATATCGGTAAACTCCAGTATCAATGTATTTATGTTCCTCTAGAATTGCCACATGGAATGTCCACATAGCTCCCAGGGTTCGTATTGCGAGGATTCTAAGGGTTACTCCTAATAACATAATAATGAGACCAAATACTACAGAGTAGATATTCAATGATGAATAAAAGACACATTCTATAGAAATCATAAAAAAGATAAATTTCGTCATAAGCTTAAACACTTGAAGTGACCAAGGAATGTAAATCTTCAGGATAGTGTTGTTTTGTTTTCGAAAGAGTTTTTCAGCCTCAGTGAATATTGATGAAATAGTTAAAAGAAAACAAAAAATGCAGAGAGAAACAAACAGATTCATAAGATTTAAATCATTCATATATAGTACCCATGTATCAATAATATTGATTAATTTATCTCAACTAATAAATTATCGTGAATCTTAGTTCAAGATATTAGCATATAAATAACATTTTTGAATTGAAATAAAAAATAGATTTCAAAATTAGATAAATATGAGAAGGAGCTGTTCCGCTTCTCCAGGTTAATTGGTAAGTCAAGGTATGTCCGATTTCAAGATGTCTTATGATAAAATGTTAGTCTGACTTGACATCTTGGTTGTTTTCAAGTTCATACAATTCCATGGGTATCGATGCAGTAGTTGTTGCAGGCGACGGCAGGGCGGCGCGGAGGGTGTTCAAAAAGAACAAGGCACTGCTCGATATCGGCGGTAAGCCGATAATCCGGCATATCGTCGAGACCCTGAAGGCCTGCAGACTTATCGAGAATGTCGTGGTGGTGGGCCCCAAAGAGAAGTTCGAAGAGGTAATAGGCGACACCGGCGTGCATATCGTGCCGCAGAAGAGAAGCCTTGCCGAGAACGGTTGGGAAGGGTTTCTCCAAACTTTGGGAGAATACCGGCAGAGTTCCGAGATAACCGGGTCCTTAATCGAGAAGTATTTCTTTAAGCATATCCTCTTCCTCTCCGGAGATATCCCCCTGATCTGTGTCGAAGAGCTTGAGCAGTTCATATCGCGCTGCGATATGGAGAAGTACGACTATATTGCCGGGATCACATCCGAAGATATCCTCACGCTCTTCGGACCAAGAAAGGGCAGGCCCGGCATCAAGATGGCCACCTTCCATACCCGGGAAGGGAATTTCAGGCAGAATAACCTCCACATGGCCAGGCCCTTTGTCCTTCTGAACAGCATTGATCTCGTGCTTAAGGTCTATGAATACCGTTACCAGAAGGAATTCTTCAATATCCTCAGATCGATCCTGGAGATAGTCAAGCTTGGTCCGGGTAAGATCGGGACGACCCTCGTACTCTTCCTGCTCCTGCAGATATCGGCAGGCCTGACCGCAGTCGGGTTCGAACCCCTTTCCCGTATCGTAAGCTACCCGGTCACCAGGGCGAGGCTGGAAATGCTCATATCGGCCATCTTAAGCGCCAGGTTCAAGATCGTGGAGACCACAATCGGCGGTGCGGCACTCGATGTTGATAATGAGAAGGATTTTATGGTGCTTTCGGTCATGTACCGTGACTGGCTGAACCAGATCAGCCAGAGGATTCACCACTTGGCATAGTGGTCCTCGGCAAAGCCCGGGCAGTCTTTGATCCGGACAACCTCGCCGTTATCGGTCTTTAAAACCCCCTCGAACATGCCGATGAGCTGGGTGAAGCGTGATGCCACAAACCCTGCATTAATCTTCTCCGAGCGTGATGCCTCGGGATGGAAGGTGAGATCAACCTTCTTGTCAAACGATGCGATGAGCCAGGGTTTCATGAGGTCGTGCTTATCGAAGATATAATTGACGGTGTCCACCTTGGTCATGGCCCCATCAATCCAGAATGCATTTTCCGTGAAGCCCGTCTCGTTCACACCGCATGCGAGGTTGAGTCCCAGTGATCTTCCGTCGGGCAGTGTAAAGGCCGAGGCGGCCCAGTTCCAGCAGGTCTTTCTCCTCATATACCCGCATGTCCAATCCGTAAGGGCTTGAGTGGATGGGGAAGATATCTCGATCTGTCTATCACCGATTCTCGCAGATCCACGGACACCAACAGGGCTTGTCTTCTGGGTGTAGACCCATCCCCGGTATCCTGCCCGCGTGCAGATACGAAGGGGTTTCGTGCCTTGGGCATCAAGGTCAAGCTGAAGCGATATCTTTTTGCCCTTTGCAGAAACATGTGAACTATCGATATTGATCTTTAACCCGCCGGAAGAAAAGCTGCTGAGCGGCTGCTCAGGTGTTGGTCTGATACTTACCCCTGAAACGGCAAGGGCTTTTGCCTCATATATACGTTTAGCCTGCCGGTCATAGAGATAAAAAAAACCATTGGCCAGAAATTTCAGGTCGACCACGGCCAGCCCACCGATGATCTCCGGCCCGATGATGCCGAGAAAATGGAACTGGTTTGCCAGGATGCGTTTCAGGGACTTTGGAATTTCAAGGCCCATGGGGGTCTGGAGTCCATAGTCGAGATAGTTCACATTCTTAACCGGTTCATCGTATATCCCCCAGTCGATCCGGCCCTGAGCATTGATAAGTGCTTCCATAGAGCTGCCCCCTCTTCATTAAGATACCTGTGCATACAGGTATACTATAAGGGAAAGTTACCTGAGAATCTACTGGTGAAGCTTGAAAGAAAATACTTAAGGAATATGGTGTGTTCTCAAGGTGAATAATAACCCTATTTATCCAGGTAATCCTCGAAGCCGGGGGTATCGGAGTTCGTGCCTGAACCCCTTGATGCGGTTTTTACATCAGAGGTCTCGTTGGGCTTGTCTTCCAGGTAGTCTTCGAATCCCGGTGTCTGACCGAGTGTCCCCGGCCTGGATGCTTGTGCCCCGGCCTCACCTTTGGGTCGTTCCTCAATGTAATCCTCGAACCCGGCCGTGTCGTTCTGAGGTTGCGTCCGGCCCTTGGCAGAAGGACCCGGTGCGGCTGCATTGACGGCCTCTTTGAGGTCGAGCATCTTCTCATTCTGGGCATAGGTTGTTTCGACCACGTCGGATATCTCCAACATCTTCTTCACCACATTCCTGATGGCCATGGCCTCGCCTTTTATCTCTGCGACGGTGTTTTTGGCAGCCGGGCTCAATTGCCTCTCGCCCGTAAGCATATCAAGTTTCAGTAAGATGGTGGTTAGTGGCGAGTTGATCTCATGGTTTGCGGCAATGGCTGTTTTCGTGACTGCAGCCAACCTCTGGGCCTTCATATTCTTGGTAATGAGCATAGCCCGCTGGATTGCCTGTGAGCTTACTTCGGCAATGGTACGTAACAGGAGCGCCTTCTGATTGATCTCGTCTTGCACCAGGTTATCCTTCAGAAGAACCTCGATGGCCCCGATGGTCTTGCCATCCACCTTTAAGGCGGCGAAGATAATGCCCCCGGTTCTGGGGAATATTCCATTGGTCCTGTCCAGCAGTTCCTTGGTGGCGCTTGCAACCCCCGTCTTTGTCTGAGGAGATTCTCCCAGGACAAAGGATTCTGTGACCATGATGCGCAGGTTGTTGAGGCGGATCAGGCAGCGGGTCTTCTTTGCATCAAGAATGGTCAGCGTGTGAGATGCAATGATGTTCAAGATCTCCGAGAGCTTTATGGATGCCTGGAGGTCTGTGCTCATCTGGTTGAGGTTCGACAGCTCCAGGGTCCTTCGTTCCAGGGCCATCTTCTTCTGTTCCAGGTCAAGGCTGAGTTTGCCGAGTTGGGCATTTGCCGTCTGCAATACCTCGAAATAAGTCTTGGGCTCCGCCGTAGGAATACCCAGCTCATCGCTGATGTTTGAGATGTTGTCCTTCAAGGAAATGGAGATGTCCTGGATGTCCTGGCTTGTGAGATTCAGTTGGTTGAGCAGAGACGGGTCAATGAACCCTGTCTGTGTCGGGTTCATGCCGAGCCCTAAATGGTTGGCAACCATGTCGGCCACATGAATAATGGAGCAAAGCCGCTTGGTTTGCACATCATCGGTGATGTCGATAAGGCAGTGATGATATCCGACCGCCTTGCTCAAGTGACCGGGCAGGTTCCACCGCTCCATGAGGTATTTGCCGATGGAGGCGTGATCGATTCCCAGGAGATCCTGCTCTATTTCTATGATATCCGCCCCCGCCCGATTCATGGCCTCGAATACTTCATTGTATTCACCGTGTTTGCAGATGAGCTGGTCGGCGATCACCTTACCGAGGTCATGCAGCAGGCCTGCTACAAATGCATCCTCGGAAGAGGCCGGTAAAATTCTGACGGCAATGGATTTGGCGCACACCGCACAGGCGATGCTGTGCTGCCAGAATTTGTAAAAATCGAGTACACGGCGTTGTTTTTCGTTAAACAGATTGATCACGCTGATGCTGAGCACAATGCTTTTCAAGACATTGAAACCCAGCAAAACAACGGCCCCGCGTATGGTGGAGATCTCTTTGATCCTCCGGTAGAATGGCGAATTTGCAACCTTGAGCACCTTCAGTGCAAGCGCCTGGTCCTTCTCCACCAGCTCGGCAATCTGCCGGGCATTGACGTTCGCCTCCATGGTCTTTTCCATAATGGCAGTGGCAATGGAGGGCAAAGTGGGCAGCTCGCCCACATTATTGAGGATGCTCTCGATCTGCTCAGGAGACAATTTACCCATCTTTTGATCTTATCGTTCAAATGCCTTCCAATCTTGAGTCGCAACCCCTAAATATGGTACTCATTTTGAATGATGCTTCATCGTGCACAGACACGCAGAATTTTTATCGGGAAATATCCGGTCGGTGGCGGTTCGCCGGTCAGCATCCAGTCCATGACCAATACCTTAACCACCGATGTGAAAGGGACTATCTCACAGATAGAAGAGCTCGAAAAGGCCGGTTGTGATATCATCCGCGTCAGCGTGCCGGATGAAGATTCCGTCAAGGCCTTTGGAGAGATCAAGAGAGGCATCCGTATTCCGTTGATAGCCGACATCCACTTTGATTACCGGCTTGCCGTCGGCGCCATGGAGGAGGGTGCCGACGGCATCCGGATCAATCCCGGCAATATCGGTGGAAAAGAGAAGCTCAAGGCGGTGGCACATGTCGCCATACAGTACGGGGTTCCGATCCGGGTGGGGGTCAACCTCGGCTCGGTGAGAAAATCTCTCCTTGCAAAACATGGGGACGATAAGGTGGGGGCTTTGGTTGAAAGCGCCGGGAAGTATGTGGAGATGCTTGAGGACATGGGGGTGGAATCCCTGAAGGTATCGCTGAAATCTTCCGACGTCCTCGAGACCATCGATGCATATAGGCGGTTCTCCAGGCTCTGTTCATGGCCTCTGCACCTCGGGGTGACCGAGGCCGGCCCCCTGCTTTCGGGCCTCATCCGCTCCTCCGTCGGTATCGGGACGTTACTCGAAGAGGGTATTGGAGATACGATACGGATCTCGCTCTCGGCCGACCCGGTCCAGGAGATCTTTGCCGGTAGGATCCTCCTTGAGTGCCTCGGACTCAGGAACGAGGGGGTGCGCGTCATCGCATGTCCCACGTGCGCCCGTTCATGTGCTGATGTTGCCTCAATCGCATCCGAGGTTGAAGATGCCCTCAAGAATATCAAAAGACATATGGTGGTGGCTGTCATGGGCTGCGTAGTCAACGGACCGGGAGAGGCCAGGATAGCGGATCTCGGTGTTGCCTGCGATAAAAAGGGGGCTGTGCTGTTTTCTCATGGCAAGCCTTTGCGGCGTATCAAGACGGCCGACATTGTGCAAACGATCGTGAACGAAATACGTAAGGAGACTGTTTCATGAAGATGTCCTCTCTGTTTCTCCACACCCTTAAAGAAGATCCCCGTGATGCGGAGGTGGTGAGCCACAAGCTCATGCTCAGGGCATGCATGATAAAGAAGCTGGCCTCAGGCATCTATTCGTACCTGCCCTATGGGCTGAAGGCCATCCAGAAGGTCGAGAAGATCATCCGTGAAGAGATGAACGCCGCCGGCGCCCAGGAGGTCCTCCTCCCTGCCGTCCAGCCCTCCGAGATCTGGAAGGAGAGCGGCAGGTGGTCTCTGTATGGGAAAGAACTCCTCAGGTTGATGGACCGCAAGGGAGCGGAATTCGTCATCGGGCCCACCCATGAGGAAGTCATCACGGAAATCGTGAGGGATTATATCCATTCCTATAAGGATGTGCCGCTCAATCTCTACCAGATACAGACCAAGTTCCGCGATGAGATCAGGCCGCGCTTTGGGGTGATGAGGGCACGGGAGTTCATCATGAAGGATGCGTACTCCTTTGATCAGGACGACCACGGTGCGGAAAAGAGCTATGCGGCCATGTTCGAGGCCTATGAAAAGATCTTCAAGAGGTGCGGCCTGAGGTTTAAAGCAGTGGAAGCGGATTCGGGCCCCATCGGCGGGAATTTTTCCCATGAATTCATGGTCCTGGCCGATACCGGTGAGGATGCCATCTTAAGCTGTGACTCATGTGATTATGCGGCAAACCAGGAGAGGGCCGAGATCGCAATGCCCAAGGATATATCGTTCCCTAAGGCCCCTGGAGGAAAGCCCCTCGATGTTCACACCCCGGATATCAGGACAGTGGAAGAGGTGTGCGAATTCTTGCATATTGAGCCATCGGAGTTAATCAAGACCCTTATTTACATGACGGAGAACGGCCCGGTGGCGGCCCTGGTCAGGGGCGATCATGAGATAAGCGAGGCAAAGCTGAGGCGGGCCCTGGGGTGTGAGTCCGTGGAACTCGCAGATGAAGTTACCATAGAAGAACATACCAAAGCACCCCGGGGGTTTGCCGGGCCTGTAGGTTTAATGCTGAAAAAGGTGGCGGACGCCTCGCTCCTCGGAGGCGGCCCCTACGTGACAGGCGGAAACAAACAGGACTACCATATCAAGGATGTATGGTTCTTACGGGATGTCAAGCTCGATATTGTGGCCGACATCCGCTCGGCCATGGCCACAGACAGCTGCCCCCGGTGCCGAACCGGAAAGCTTGAGATCATCCGCGGCATCGAAGTGGGGCACGTCTTCAAACTCGGTACGAAGTATTCAAAGGCCATGAACGCACTCTTCCTCGATGAGGATGGAAGGCAAAAGCCCCTGATCATGGGCTGTTATGGTATCGGTGTGGGCAGGACGGTAGCGGCTGCCCTGGAGCAGAATCATGATGAGAACGGGATACTGTTCCCTGTAACTATAGCTCCCTACCACGTAGAGGTACTTGCTATCAACGTGAACGAGGGGCCTGCCATGCAAGCGGCAATGCGTATCTACGACGGCCTTAATGCCGAAGGCTACGATGTATTGCTTGATGATCGGGATGTGAGACCCGGCGTGAAATTCAAGGACGCCGATCTCATCGGTGTCCCATTAAGGATAACCGTAGGAGCAAAGGACCTCGCAGGGGGTGTTGTTGAACTCAAGGACAGGGCGAGCGGTAAGGTCGAGAAGGTCCCCCTTGATGGGATCGTGACCTATTGCACAGAGTTGCTTGAGGCGAAGGGTCTCGTCATTGACCGTACGGATAAATGACATACTTGATGAAGTCTCTGAATTTGTACCGGAGGCGGATAAGCGACTGATCGAGAAGGCCTATGTCTTTTCCGCCCGGGTACATCAGGGCCAGACAAGGCTGAGCGGAGAGCCATACCTCAACCATCCCCTGGAAGTGGCCTTTATGGTGGGCCAGATGCACCTTGATGCAACGGCAGTGGTTGCTTCCCTTCTCCATGACACCATCGAGGACAGTCTCATCAAGACCGATCAAATCAAGGCGGATTTCGGCGATGAAGTCGCCCAGGTGGTGGACGGGCTCACCAAGATAAGCAAGATGAACTTCAGTTCGGTGGAAGAACAGCAGGCGGAAAACTTTCGCAAGATGATCCTTGCCATGAGCAAGGACTTAAGGGTCCTTCTCATAAAGCTGGTGGACCGTCTCCACAACATGCGCACCCTTGAGTACCATAAACGGGAATCACAGATCAGGATCGCACAGGAGACCCTGGACATCTATGCCCCGCTGGCCAACAGGCTTGGTATCCGCTGGCTCCAGGTGGAGCTGGAAGAGCTCAGTTTAAAATATTTGGAACCGGAGGACTACCGTATCCTCAAGGCAAGGTTGGACTCCATTGCCAAGGAAAAAGAGGAATATCTCCAGGGCGTCATCGCCCAGATCCAGGCCAAGCTTACAGAGGCGGGGATCAAGGCGGAACTCAAGGGCAGGATCAAACATATTTACAGCGTCTATCAGAAGCTCAAGCGCCAGGGAATCTCTCTGGAGAACATTTATGACGTGCTTGGTGTACGGGCGCTCGTAACAACCGTGGGTGAGTGTTATGAGACGCTGGGCATCATCCACTCCATGTGGAAGCCCATCCAGCAGAGGATTAAGGACTTCATCGCAATGCCCAAGCCGAATAAGTACCAGTCTCTACACACAACGGTGTTCGGCCCTGAGGGGGAACGGATCGAGATTCAGATCAGGACGTTTGAGATGGATTTCATTGCCAATGAAGGCATAGCTGCACATTGGCTTTATAAAGATTACTCCAAACTCAAGGATCAACCGAAGCTCAAGGACCAGGAAGGACAGGAACTTTCCTGGCTCAGGCGTCTGCTTGAATCACAAAAGGAACTCAAGGATCCGCGGGAATTCCTCCAAAGTGTCAAGCTCGATCTCTACCCGGAAGATGTCTTTGTCTTCACCCCTCAAGGAGAGGTGCTTCAGTTTCCCATGGGGGCGACCCCCCTTGATTTTGCCTACAGCGTTCATACCCAGCTCGGGAATCAGTGCACGGGTGCAAAGGTCAACAGCCAGATCGTGAAGCTGAACTACGAGCTGAGAAGTGGAGACGTAATCGAGATTTTAAGGTCTCCCAAGCAGCATCCCAGTAAAGACTGGCTGAGGATAGCCAAGACATCGAGGGCCAGAAACAAGATACAGAATTGGCTGAGAACCCAGGAACGCGAACAGAGTATCGCACTCGGCAGGGAGATGCTGGAAAAGAAGCTCAAGAGCCAGCATGTGGCAAAGGACGTTGATCTTGAACACCTTGCAAGGGAGTTCTCCTTTAAGACGGCGGATGATCTCTTTGCTGCAATCGGTTTCGGGAGGACATCGGTAAATCAGATAATCCACAAGATCATGCCCGAGGAGCAGAAGAAGGAATATAAGGAGGTTGCCCCGCAGAAGAAGCAGGTGGGCTCCAGCGTTGTGGTAAAGGGTGTTGAGAACCTGCTTATACGATATGCCCGCTGCTGCAGACCCATCCCCGGAGATGAAATTATCGGGTTCATCACACGCGGCAAGGGGATCACGGTTCACCGCACAAACTGCCCGTATGTCGATGAAGTTGACTCCCAGCGGCTGATTCCCGTGGAATGGGAATCGGGCATCAGTGAAGCACACGAGATCGAATTCTCGGTCATATGCGAAGACAAGCCGGGTATGCTCGGTTCTATCACGGCAATCCTCGGGGCTAAGAATATCAACATCACCAAGCTGAATGCCTCCTCTCTGCCGGATGGGCATTCCAAGTGTGTGTTCAGGGTTATGGTCAAAGACATACATGAGCTTGAAAGACTCTCCACCGAGATCAGAAAACTCAAAGGGGTGGATAGGATTGAAAGGGTATAGTCCGCTTTATACAATGGGTTGTGAAGATACCCAGAAGGATCATACCGGTTGTTTCCCTACAGGGAAGCCCTGATTTGTTCCAAAATTTCCCTTTCGAGAATGCCCTTTGAAAGGCATTTCTGCCACTTCTGGGTGACATTCGTATCGTATGCCTCGATATTGGCCGTCACCTTCACCTGTGTGCTCATATCATTAATGGGAGTGAGTCTTATGGTCAGGGAATAACCCACCTGGGTATAGAGGCCCAGAAGAATATCAGGCCTTTCAGCTATATTTTCCAGGTCTCGGTGGGCATGTGGCCCTACGGAATAATTCACGAAGCGGGTAATTATCTCACCTTTTTCCTTATGTATATCCTTTATGGCCAAGGATCTCTTCTCCAGCACTTTCAGGGTTACATCCCAGACCTTATCGAACCGGCCGAGAAAGAAATATGTATCATCGATCATGGGTGCAGGAGGGGTAGCAGTGGCGCATCCTGTGAGGATAACGAGCAGAAGTGCTATGAGGGGATATCTGTTGGTCATGATGTAATTCCACAGAGCATATCATTTGTCATTTTCTGGAGTTCCCCATTAGCATGTATTCTCAAAAAGGTGAATATGGAATTAATCAGTGATGTTGATGACAGTATCGGTCGTCCGCTCAGGAGAGGACGCACCTCATAATTGAAAAGATAATAAGGTGGTAAATAGAGATGATGCTCGAATCAGGCAGCGTGTTTCCGGATCTTGTTGGATTTAATGCACTGGGTGCATACCTTTACGCTCTTGACTCCCTGGGCAGTCTCTATCCGCACCTTCTGGAGATTCGGGAGCCAGACTTTTTTCGTCTTGTTCTGCGCATGGGAAACATTATGCCCTGTCTGCGGGCCTTTTCCACAAATATCACACCGTCTTGACATGGATGCCAACTCTCTTTCTACTCTTTAAGTATAAAATATTAGTTCAGTGGTGCCGAAGCCGGGATTTGAACCCGGACGGGAGTTACCCACCACCCCCTCAAGATGGCGTGTCTGCCAATTCCACCACTTCGGCAGCATGACGGATGTCTTTAATAACAGCCAAACACACCCCTGTCAATATGGAAATTATAAGGCCGTTGGGCCTATTAATCTTGTATTTAAGCCCATTTGTATTAGTCCGGTAAGGTGAAAGGTCTTTAAGCGAATAGCGCTGAGGTGCACATAACGATTTTCAATGAAGATGATGTTGGAATCAGAGCCTGGATGAATATGGGAATGCCCCCTCACCCTGCCCCTCCCCCCCCTGCCAGGGGGAGAGGGGAGTTGATGAATATGGGTCTGCGACACATCCACTTAAGCGAGAGGGGGTTTGTACCCAATTCGGAGTCTCATACCAAAAGGGTGTTTTTACTCATCTCATGATTATAATAAAGAGGTATCTCAGATTGCCCTTGACAGGGAGAGTAGTAATAACTACCTATATTGATAATCATTATCAATAGGAGGGATGAATCGTGACGAACAGGTTTGAGGTATACAAATGTGAGGTGTGCGGTAATATCGTCGAAGTGCTCCATGACGGCAAGGGAGAGCTTGTCTGCTGCGGTGAGCCCATGAAGCTGTATAAGGAAAATACGGTGGATGCTGCAAAGGAAAAGCATGTCCCGGTTATCGAGAAGACTGCCAGCGGCTTCAAAGTGAAGGTGGGAAGCGTTACCCATCCCATGGAGGAGAAGCATTACATCGAATGGATTGAGCTCATCGCCGATGGTGTGGCCTACAGGAAGTTCCTGAAACCAGGCGATGCCCCGGAGGCTGAATTCTGCATGAATGCCAAGCAGATTACTGCCAGGGAGTATTGCAACCTGCATGGTCTTTGGAAGGCTTAGGAGGAGAGGCGTATGATCAATAAAAAGATGGAGGCGGCACTGAACAAACAGATCAATGCGGAACTCTATTCCGCATATCTTTATCTGTCCATGAATTCCTACTTCCAATCCGTAAATCTCCGAGGGTTTCGCCAACTGGATGCGCGTCCAGGCCCTTGAGGAGATGACCCATGCCGACAAGTTCTACAAGTTCGTGGTGGACCGCGGCGGCAGGGTTCTCCTTGATGCCATTGACAAGCCCCCGATAAAGTGGGCCTCGCCTTTAGCCGTGTTCGAGGAAGTCTACAAGCACGAGCAGAAGGTGACTTCGCTTATCCATTCACTGGTTGATCTGGCCATCAGGGAGAAGGAACATGCAACGAACACCATGCTCCAGTGGTTCGTCAATGAACAGGTGGAGGAAGAGGCGAACGCAGATACCCTCGTTCAACAGCTCAAGCTCATCGGAGATAACGGCTACGGTATCCTGATGCTCGACCGCGAGCTTGCTCAGAGGGTTTTTATTCCTCCGGTCCAGACCCAGGCGTGATGCTATAATCCAAGGGAGCAACTTTTTTCTAGAACTGTACGACCTGGGATCATACAGGCAATCGGTTTAACAAAAAAAGCTTGCCGCATGCCTGTATCAGCAAGTAGGATACAGTTGCCTTTAAGGCATGCAGTGTATGATGGTTTGAGCTGATTTAAGTATTTTTAATGAATACGAGTAAAAGGAGTGCAAAAGTGTCCGGTATTTTCAAGCCCATTAAAATCAGTGAACATGTTTACTGGGTTGGTGCCATCGATTGGACGATTCGCGATTTCCATGGATACACGACCAAGAGGGGCAGCACCTACAATGCATATCTGGTACTTGCCGATAAAATAACACTCATCGATACGGTGAAGGCCCCCTTCAAGGATGAGATGCTTGCCCGCATTGCCGGGCTCATTGATCCGAAAGAGATCGACTACATAATCTCCAACCATTCCGAGATGGACCATTCCGGCTGCCTCGATGAGATAATAAAAGAGGTGAATCCCGAGAAGGTCTTTGCCTCTCAGATGGGTGTCAAGACCCTTCATGAACACTTTGTACTTGATGATGAAATCATCCCGGTCAAAGACGGCCAGAAGATCAGCCTCGGTAATATGAATATTACCTTTATGGAGACCCGCATGCTCCACTGGCCCGACAGCATGTTCAGCTATCTGCATGAAGAAAAAGTTCTTTTCTCCCAGGACGCCTTCGGCATGCATCTGGCAACGGGTGAGCGCTTTGCAGACGAAATCAAGAAGGATACGATAGAATATGAAGCCGCCACTTATTATGGCAATATCCTGCTCCCCTATTCACCACTCATTTTAAAGCTGCTTGACAAGGTTGCCGCCTCAGGCCTGGACATCCGGATCGTGGCACCCGATCATGGTCCGGTCTGGAGGAAGGACGTTGCCTGGATACTCGGCCTGTACAAGACCTGGGCGGAGCAGAAACCCAACGATAAGGCCGTTGTCGTCTATCACACTATGTGGCACAGCACGGAGAACATGGCCAGGGCGATAGAGGAGGGGCTGGTTGCGGGAGGCTCACGGGTAAAGGTGATGTCCATGGGGTCATTCCACCGCAGTGACGTGGCCTATGAGGTCCTCGATGCCGGCGCCCTCATTGCAGGCTCTTCCACGCTCAATAACAATATGCTGCCCGCCATGGCCGATGTGCTTACTTATCTGAAGGGCTTAAGGCCGTTGAACCTTATCGGTGCGTCATTCGGCTCCTATGGATGGAGCGGTGAGTCGCCTAAACAGATTCATGACATACTTGCCGAGATGAAGGTTGATCTGATCAGCGAGCCGATCAAGGCCAAATATGTGCCGGATAAAGATACATTGCAGAAATGCTTTGAGCTCGGAAAGAACGTAGCCGAGAGGCTTAAAAAGGGCGTTTCGTAGCTGAAGAAAAATCCGTGGAGGTTATGATGCAGAAATACGTCTGTAATGTTTGTGGTTATGTATATGATCCGGAGAAAGGTGATTCTGATGGTAACATCCCTCCCGGGACGCCTTTTGACAAGCTGCCGGATGACTGGACCTGTCCGGTATGCGGTGCACCGAAGAGTGAGTTCTCGCCTGAGTAATGGACCGATATTCATCCCGGCAACCTTCAAGCCTACCGGGAGGGCATGCAGTCATCGGCGGTTTGAAGGCCGCATTGTTCAAGTCAGGCTCATATCGATCCTCATTTGGTCCTTATGAAAACATCATGCAGCCGGAATGAAGATATGAGACGCTTAGTAGTTCACACAGCCAGGTTTCTCGAAGAACTCTATACTACCTATAACAGACCCGAGTTCATCCATCCCGATCCGTTGGAGTTCCTCCATCGCTACCCCGATATCGCAGACCGGGAGATAGTCGGCATCATCGCTTCTTCACTCGCATACGGCAGGGTTGCCCAGATCCTGAAAAGCATCTCATGCATCCTTGAGAAGATGGGGCCCTCTCCGAGGCAATTTCTTGAAGACGTTTCACGGGAGACCCTTAAAGCTCTATTCCCCGTGTTCAAACATCGTTTTACCACGGGTATTGAACTCGTGGATTTTCTCATGGCCATCCGGGATGTCATTCAAACGCATGGATCCCTTTATCAATGCTTTATGATGCGGTATGACCCTGATGACCCTGATGTCGTCACCTGTCTGGAGTCGTTTGTGCACCAGATCAAGGCCTGCCTGAGTACAAAAGAAAACAGCCTTCTCCCCTGTCCGGAAAAAGGGAGTGCCTGCAAGAGATTCCATCTCTTTCTCAGGTGGATGGTGCGCAATGATGCCGTAGACCCTGGCGGGTGGGATGGGATATCGGCCTGCAAAACTCATAGTTCCGCTGGATGTGCACATGCACAGGATCTGCATGCGACTTGGTTTGACATCTCGCGCTCAGGCCGATCTCAAGACAGCCCTTGAGGTAACGGGACGGTTCCGCTCTATTGTCCCTGAAGACCCGGTGAGGTATGATTTCGCCCTTACCAGGACCGGTATCAGAAATGATATCGATCTGGCTGAGATTATGGAATATAAGCATATGGACCGTCGAACCGTGAATTCCATGGGAGGAGCATGCAATGGATGACAAGATAAAAGATGCCATACATCAGGCCTACGCTGGTGAATCAAAGGCCAGCCTCAGGCTCAAGGTCTTTGCGGAGAAGGCGGATCAGGAGGGTTACCCCCAGCTTGCCAAGCTGTTCCGCGTGATCTCTTTTTCTGAAGAGCTCCATGGCAAGAGGGCTTTGAGGATCCTGAAGGAGATCAAGAGCACCGAGGAAAACCTTGCAGACAGCTTCGAGTCGGAAACAAGGGTTGCAGGCGTGGCTTACGACAGATTCATTAAAGATGCCGAAGAGGTGGGGGACATCCCTGCATCGGTCTACTTCAGCCAGTCCAAGGACGTGGAAGAGATCCATGCCAAGCTGTATAAAGAGGCCATGGACCACGTGCTGGAGGAGAGGCAGACCACCTATTATGTGTGCGATGTCTGCGGGTATGTCTCCGATGGCGATTCTGCCTGAAGAATGCCCGGTCTGCGGGGCCAAGAAGGACCGGTTCGTTACGTTCGAATAGAATTCATACTGGCAAGATACCGGGTATCTGATGTCTGAAAGATACCCGGTATCTGTAAAGAAAGGTGGCTAAGAGCTTTATCAAGAGGGATGCCATTCATATGGCATCCCGTTTTGTTTATGTATGATCAGGCAGTGGGCATGGTGGTGAACACGCCCCTGGGGTCCACCTCGGTCCTGAGGAGCCTCAGGATGTCGTCCGGGATCACCGGGGTCTGCGGGATCTCGCCCTCGGGCTTAAGCGAGCTCGAAGCCGGTGAACTGCTGGGTGAAGTCAAAGGTCCACCCGGGGAGCAGCGACTTGACGCGCATGCGCTTGGTCACCGGTTCGAAATCAAACTCACCGCATTGGGAGATTACCGTTGAAGGACCGTTGCCGATCAGGCCGGCTTCCTTCCTCGTATTCCCCCCGCGAAGATAACCGACCGAGGTCATGAAATCGACGTTTTTGACGAACTTGTCCGGAGTCTGGACACCCACCAGGACCAGGTTCTCGGAGAGCGATGCGAGGTCGTTGTTGCCGCCGGAGCCGGTCATGCGGACCTTTGGGTGGAGGAGGTCGGTCCCGATCTGATGGGTGTTCACATTGCCGTACATGTCCACCTGGGCAAAGCCCAAGAAGGCGATGTCGATATAGCCGTTGTAGCACTGGGCAAAGGAATAGGACATCTCCATGACGGCCGGGGCCTTGCGCCAGGTGAACGGACAGCCCACGGACCAGGGCATGTCGCCTTCTATGGGGTCCTGGCCGCCCGACTCATAGACCATGGTGATGTTCGGGGCATGGGTCCTCTTTGCCAGGATTGCCGCCACCATGGGGATTCCGGTGCCGATATAGACGATCTTATGGTCGTGGATCTGCTTTGCAATGATGTATGCAAGCATCTCCAGCGGGTTGGCAGGTGCGTTCAAGTCTTTCATGGTAGCCCTCCAGTCTTTAGTAATAAAGCCCGGAGTCATGTGTCCGGGTGTATTCTTCGTATGAGAAGTCGATGTCCTCGTGGTCGCCTTCTGCCGCCTTGGTCTGAATCCTTGCCTCGGCGATCCACCTGGCCCCACCCAGCTTTTCCACGAACTCGAACTGGTCCTTAACACCGTGGACCCATTCATCGAAGAACACCTTGAGGTTCTCATCGCTCTGGCAGCCCAGCCTGATCAGTTTCTCCCACCACTGGCGGGACCAGTAGTAATAGCCGGGCATATTCCCGGGAACTGCTCCGAAGGGCATCTCCACGACGGCATCCGCATAGAAGAACGGGATGACGGTCCCTTTCCTGCTGCGGATGTCGGACTCGGGCACGATCTCTTCGGCCGTGATGATGAGCTTGCGTGCCGCAGAGGCGATTGCCACATCGTTGACCGTCGGGCCGTATATGTATGCATTGCCGTATTTATCCGCTACCTGGCAGTGGATGATGGAGACATCCGGATAGAGAGCCGGGATGAAGACCACCGGGTCCGGGTCGTTTCTCATGGGATTCTGGACGACCTTGGTGTAGGGATTGTATTTGATGATGTCGGAGCCGAGCATCTGCTTGGTGAAGATACCGGGCGTGCCGAGCTGGGCTGCCTTGAGCCCAAGGGCCACGCCCCCATGGCTCCACTCTGAAAGAATGGTGACCCTGCCTGCCCTGAGCATGCGGTCGTAGTTCCGGTCAATACCTCGCATTTCAACGCCCACGTAGGAGTTGTGCGAGTAATCGACGTTGTTGTTGAAGATCAAGAAGCTGTGGTTCGTGTTCGGCGCACCGATGCACTGCAGGTTTTTCTTTCCCTGGCGCATGATCTCCCAATAGGCCTGGTGAGGGGTCCTGACATAGGCAAACCCGGCATCGGTCATGACATCGCCGTCGGCCACAAAGGTTGCAATGGCCTCTTTGAGGGACATCCTCTTGTCGACCTTTGCATGTTCTTTTTTGAGATGTGCATCACGGGCCGATTCGAAGTCAATGAGCCTGTCCAGGATGCTCGTGTCTTCGATCTTGAGATTCTTTAGAGCCTCTTGGTTATACTGAAATGAACTCATGTGGTATTACCCCCTTGGTTTCCCTGCAATCTTTATATTTAGCGAAAAGTATGCCACAGAGCTTCATGATGGATAATAAACAGCAACGAATAAGTAATAGTCTGATTTTTCACTCTTAATAATAAAGGGGAGGTATCAGGGAGGCAAGGTATTCCCTTATAGAGCCAGGGGTTCTTTGACCATACTATGGTGTTGAGACCATATTGCAATAACTTAAAGGTATTATAGAAGAGGTTTATCAAATAACAAAGCTCGGTTAATCTCTTTCATTGCCTTTGTCGGGACTATCTGATGAGATATCCTGCTTGATGCTCACAAGGTTCCCAAGGAATCCCCATTGGCGATACTCAGGTGTTTTTGTTGATGAAGCAAGGAATGAGAAGGACCATTTCGATGTCTGCCCTGTTTTACTCCAGGTAATTATCCTCCAGAGAATGCTTGTCTCAGAAGAATCTTCATTGGTGGTGCCTTCAGCGATGCTGAGAACCGGCCCCCAGGTTCGGGAAAAGCCTTCATCAAAGAAGAGCGGAAAGATGGCAGGGAAATGCCATTCGCTCCTGGCCCCATCCTGGGAAGAATAATAAAAAGGCCAGAGATACAATCTCCTCAATATCTGTCCATCCTGCGTCGTCTTTGTGGTCAAGCGGTTGGTGAGGAGGATAGTGATGTTCTTCTGGTCGATGCCGGTGTCTTCATAGTGCCATGATGCGCTGGACCATAAAGGCCATAGTATGGTCTTCCCGGCATATGCATTGCCTTCGGTCTTGGTCCAATACAAAGGGAACACCTTTGTTTCTTCATATGCGCCTGATGCCGTCCTGATAAGGGGCCAGGGAAAATCGGCGCTCACATGATGTGAGGCGTCGTCCCGGTTGTAGTTAAAGAACGGCCAGAGAATCGATATATTCTGATAATGAGGTCCCCGGTCATATCTGAAGAGCGGCAGGAATGCATCCATCCTCTTGTCGCCGGGACCGGTCTTATGATGGATAAGAGGCCAGAGAAAAAACTGATAGGTTGTATCGGTCGACCTCTTCCATCCATAGAGGGGAAAGACCCTGTAGAGTCTCCCCTTGCTGTAAGAGAAAATAGGCCAGAGAAACGAGTAGGTGATGTTCTCATCATCCCTCGTGGTTTGGGCATAGAGAGGCAGGAGGATGAAGCGGGCCCTCGTGTACCCGAACCGGTGCTCCATGGTACCATAGAGGGGGAATATTCCCCAATAGGATGTATCTTTGTAACTCCCATAGAATACAGGAAAGAGGTCCGTGTGTTTTTGATCCTCCTGGTCGACAGAGGTATACAAGGGGGTGAATCGGGAGCTCCCGGGTGTGAATTGCCCAAGGGGATAGATGATGTCCGTTTCCGAGGTATCTTTATCCTTAAAGTAAAAAGGTCTTATAGCGCTTATATGATCAGAGAATTCAAAGATCGGGCCCAAAGAGTGGAATGTGTACTCATCACCGTGAGATTCATAAGAGATCAGAGGGTCGGCATCGATCTGAGCGGCGGATGCATGCAAAGGAAACAGGATCGTTATGAATATGAAGAGGCTTATGGCGCAAAAACACCACTTGGGGGTCATCACACTACCATACCAGGCCTAATATTGTCCCCATAACCGAGATCGGCGTCTGCTCTTCAAGACCCTGGGCGGCACGGTTTGCGCTCTGGATTGCCTCATTGAGGTTCGTATAGAGTTCCTCATCGGTCAGGAGATGTCCCAGGGTTCCTTTACCCGAAGCGAGTTCGTCGGTGATGACCTTGAGGTTCTTTGTCGTATCAGCGAGATTGTAATAAAGAGTACTGTCGCTCATGAGCAAGCCCAGGGTGCCGTCTCCGTTTACCCGGTCCATCACCAGCTGGGCGGATTCCATGAAATCCACCATGGAATTATAAAGCGTTTCATCCGTGACGAGCTTTCCCAGAGATCCCTGGCCGGAATTAATGGTACCGACCATCTCATCGATGTTTTTACTTGTACTGGTGAGGTTCTGGGAAACTACGGTGAAATTGTTCGTTATCTCCCTCATGTTGGTGAGGATGTCAGAGATGTTGTCTTTGTTCTCGGCTACCAGAGATGAGGTGTTTGCACTCAGATCACGCAGATTTACGACGATGTCCCTCATTGTCTCCTGGTCTCCGAAGGCTGTAGTGAGCGAGGCACTCAATTGTGTGAGGTTGCTTGCAAGCTCGCCGACCTGCATGAGGAGCGTGTCCATCGAAGGCGGAACCTTTGTCCTGGCCAGGTTCCCCCCGGGATCAATATAATTCTTTGAGACGCCCGGTGATAATACGATGATCCTGTCGCCAAGCACACCCTTGGTCCCGATTGATGCGGTGCTGTCTATGGGGAGCTTGATGTCCTCGTTAAGGGCAGCTGTTACGACGGCAGTGTAATCTTTGTTCAGCATGATCCCGGTCACCTTGCCGACGTCCACCCCTGCAAGCTCGATGCTGGAGGAGATCTTGAGTCCTTCAACCGTGGGAAAGACCATGGTGAACGGATAGGTCCCTTTTTTAGACAGGTTCAGTTCCCCTATTTTTACGGAAAGGACGACAAAGACGATAAAGATAAAGACAACAAAAATTCCGACTTTTACTTCGTTGCTCATGGAAGGACCCTCTCCTTGAGCTCATCACTTTCTTTTCTGTCCTGCTTGATGAGGTTGTTGATCTTCTCCTTTAAGGGGTTGTTCACCGACCTGTTCAGGATAGATGACTTGAGGTAATAGTCCAGGGCCTTATCGGTCTGCCCGAGGCTCATGAGGATATCACCCATGTGCTCATTTACGGTTGCATCGTCTTTCAAGATCTTCAATACCTTCTCTATGTAAACAAGCGCTTCTTTAGGCTTGCCCATCTTGAAGAGCACCCATGCCATGGAGTCAAGGATGAAAGGATCATCGGGCTTCATATCAAGGGCCTCTTTGACCATGGAGTATGCCTTGTCCAGGTTCATATCCCGATCCGCCCACACGTATCCCATAAAGTTCAGGGCAATGGGGTCTTGTGGATCCTTCTCCAACAGCTTTGAGGCGATTTGTAAGCCCTCATCCCTTCTCCCGATGGTATCCAGCTCTGTGGCAAGCTGATAGCCTATCTCATTGCAGGTACCGAGATCGGCGTAGTCTTTCCATGAAGTCTCCAACAGCGTAACTGCCTGATCGTTCTTGTTCATGCTCTTGAGGATGGAAGATTCAAGCATGGTGATATCGCAGCCCAACCTTCCCGTAACGGGTATATCCTTGAGTGCGTTCAGCGCATCGTCATACCGTTCAAGACCCGCATAGGCCAGGGCAAGGTAGTACTTGTCGTCGTCGGTCATCTCCTTGAGGCCGTTAATGAGAGACAGGGCATCCTGAAACATGCCGTCCTGAAGTTCGAGGATGATGAGTTTCCGCAACATCAGAGTATCCGGATTCACCTCAATGACCGACTTCAGATGGGTTATGGCGTCCTTGTACCGCTTTTGATCGATATAATGGTCAACCAGGGCCAGATGTGCATCATTGGAGAAAGGGTTGATGTCCAAGAGCCTGCGGTATGTTTCTTCTGCCTGATTCGACTCGCCCAAGAGATCTTCTATCCGGGCAAGATCGAGATATGCAGGTTCAAAATCACTCCGGGAATCGATGGCCTTTTTTAACGCATCCTTTGCGCAGGCGAAATCCCGTTCACCCATGCATGCCTTTGATATGGTGTAGTAGATTATGCTGTCATCATTCTTCCCGAGAAGGCTCTTGAGGATGTTCTGCGCCTGTTTGAAGTCACCGGTGATAACCTTGAGATTTGCAAGAAAGAGCTTGATCTGGATGTTGTCCGGATATTTTTTGACAAGGGCCTCGGTATCCTGGATCGCCAGTTTCCAGTTACCGTCCTTGGCATAGATCCTGGTCCTCAACTCAAGTGCATCACCTATATATGTCCCATCGTCGATAACCTTCTGGAGGAAAGCAAGGGCTGAGGTATTGTCTTCAATGATGAAGTAGATTCTCGCCTTGGCAAGCCATGCATAAGGGTCGTTAACGCGTGAATACAAGTACATTGCACTGGTCCAGTTGCCTTTGTTCTCCTCATACCGCGCGAGCATCATAATGAGATTTTTATCCTGTATGGTTTCATAAGGTGATTTCTCGACAACGGGTGCGTGGGCGCACCCGATGAGCAAGCAAAGCAGCACAAGGGAAACAGCAAGTCTAATAGGGAACCGAGGATACAATATCAAACATCTCCTTTATGGTTTTTCCAGGGTCATCTGTCCCAAAGACACTCGACCCTGCCACCACATTATCTACACCCATCTGTGCCAGCCTGGCTATATTATCCTTGTTGACGCCTCCGTCCACCTGCAATTGAATGGCCCGAGAGGAAATCATCTTTTTTGTGTCGGCGATCTTCGGTATTACCGCATCGATGAAGGTCTGCCCGCCGAATCCCGGGTTTACGCTCATGATAAGTACCAAATCGATGTTGTCCAGGCAATATTTGATAGTATCCAAAGGAGTGGACGGGTTTAATGAGACCCCTGATTTCAAGCCTTTTTCCCTGATCATGGTCAATGTCCGCTGGAGGTGCCGGGTGGCCTCCACATGCACGGTGATTCCGTCGGCGCCGGCGTTGACGAAATCATCAATATACCGCTCCGGCTCCATGATCATGAGGTGGCAGTCAAGGAATGCCTTTGTAGCCTTCCGGATACCCTTCACCACGACCGGTCCTATGGTGATATTCGGGACAAAAACACCGTCCATCACATCCACGTGTATCCATTGTGCGCCGGCGTCCACGACGACACCGATATCCCGCCCCAGGTTTGAGAAGTCGGCGGATAAAATGGATGGTGCAATGATCATAGAGTCTCCTGTTTGGCCCCCACTATTGCCCGGTCCGTCTTCAACCCGTTTGAGAATGCGGCTGCATCAATGGCCTTCTTTCCCTCGATGTGGAGTACTTCGGGAATAATATAACCACCATTGCACGCAATCCTCACGCCGGATTTGTCCTTCAGGAGCGTCCCCACCTGAGTACCATGATCATCTATCTCGTAAGACCCCTTCATGATCTTGAGCATCTTTCCCTGGAGGTAGGTGTAGGCGCACGGCCATGGTACAAGCCCCCGGATTAGATTGTATATGGTCCTCGGGTCTTTGCCCCAGTCGATGGCCCCATCTTCCTTGGTGAGCATGGGTGCATATGTCGCCCGCGCATGGTCCTGAGGCGCAGGCTGCATCTTTCCATCTTCAATGAGGACAAGGGCCTCCAGGACCTTGACTGCTCCAAGGGCACTCAGCCTTTCCGATAGACCCACCGCATCGTCTTCCTCATTGATGGAAATCGACGACTGCATGTATACCGGGCCTGAATCCATTCCCTCATCGATCTTCATGATGCTGATGCCGGTGGTTGTGTATCCGGCCATGACGGCCCGGTTGATGGGTGAGGCGCCTCGGAGATCCGGCAGCAGCGAGGCATGGACATTGAGAAAGCCGATTCGTGGCACAGTGAGCATATCGGGGGGGATCATCTTCCCGTAGGCCACCACGATCACTGCATCGAGCATGGAAGCTGCAAAGAGGTTGCGGACCTCGTTGTTGTTTTTCAGTGATGGGGGCTGATATACCTTCAGGCCGGCTTTCTGGGCCAGCTCTTTGACGGGCGGGCTCTGGAGGTGCATCCCCCTGCCTTTGGGCTTGTCCGGCTGGGTAATGACGAACGCAATGTCATGTCGTTTCGATTCGACAAGGGCGGATAGGGCGGGCACGGCAAAATCCGGCGTGCCCATGAAGGCGAGTCTCATATCTTGCCCTTTTTCCTCTTCTTCAGATAGATGGCCCGCTTGAGTGTCGAGGCGTAATCCAGAATGACCTTGCCGTTGAGATGGTCGATCTCATGCTGGAATATGCGTGCCAGAAACCCTTCCGCCTCTATGCTGACCTCTTTGCCGTTGAGGTTGACCCCCTTGAGAAGGACCCTTTCAGCCCTCTTCACATCCACGGAGACCTCGGGCACGCTCAGGCACATTTCAGTGTCTTCCACCGAGCCCTCACTCTCCACAATGACCGGGTTGACAATGACCAGAAGACTGCCCGAGTCCTTGTTTGCAGAGGGGTCCACGAGGATGAGCCGCTTGGAGCACCCCACCTGGGGGGCGGCAAGGCCCACGCCCGGGGCATTATACATGGCGTCTTTCATATCATCCGCGAGTGTTACGATATCAAGGTCGATCTTGTCGATCTCCTGGGCCCTGGCCTTCAGCGCGGATTCAGGGTAGATGAGGATCTCTTTGAGCGACATATGGATTTAACATAGTTCCATTGATCTATACTGTCAAGGAATTGCATTTCCTTGATGTTTTTCAAGCTCGGGGAAGAGAAGAGGGTTTCTGTAGTTCACATATTGTCTGCACGACCTGTTGTATCTGCAGGCCTTGCACACCTCCAGGGCGACCTTGGGCCTTGACTTGCGTTTTGTGCAGATCAGGTAGACTCTCATGGCAGGCGGTACCCGAGCGATGCGAATGCATCGTCCAACCGATCCTTCGGGAGCTCAATGCCGGTAAACAGCTCGAAGTTCCTGCCAGTCTGGTGATAGAGCATGGCATGGCCGCCGATGAGCGTAAGACCGTGATGCACAGCCGCCTCGGACAGGGCCGTGGGCCGCATGACGGTCTCCAGGATGCGCGTGCCGCGCGCGAATCCGGCCGGGTCGAGCCCGAAGGGGATCTCGTCCGCCACCGGGGTTGCCTGTACCACAACCTCGATATCTTCCAGGGGTTCGCCGTTGTATATGCCCACCGGACTTCTGGGGAAAAGGCTTAACAGCCGCAGCGCCCCTTCGCGCGAGCGGTTCAGGATGAGCACGCTCTTTACGCCTTCGTGCAGCAGGGCATCCACAATGGCCCGGGCCGCACCCCCTGCGCCTATCATCAGGCATGCAGCCCCTTGAACCAGGCCCAGGGCCTTCACTGCACCAAGTCCGTCGGTATTATGGCCGGACAATTGTCCGTCTTCATGCCTCACCACCGTATTCACGACACGTGTCCGGGTGGAAACCTCGCACCGGCTGTCCACAAGGGCGGCCACGGCCTCTTTGTGGGGGATGGTTACATTGAACCCTCCCAGGTTGCACCAGCCTGAGAACGACTTTATGGTCTCTGCAATGGCCTCGGGCAGAATGTCATGGCTGATGTAGGCCATGTCGAGCCCCATGGCGGTGAAGATATGGTTGTAGATGAGAGGGGCCATGACATGGGTTGATGGATGGGCGAGGATGGTAAAGACCCTTGTCCTGCCGGTGATCATACTGCCGCCCTCTTTTCCTTGACCTTTTCGGCAATGGTCGAAAGGATTTCTCCGGCGCTGCCCTGTATGATAAAATCCGACACCTCGTCGGTGAGCGGCGTGGGCTCCCGGTTGATCTCAATGACATGGCAGTGGGTCTTTGCGATAAGGCTGCCCATTCCTCTGAACATGGAGTGCATCCCTTTGGCTACGATGGGCAGAGACGCCGCAGGCTCGATCTGGGCCGAGGTCCCGATAACGAGCATCAGATCGCACTCCTGCGCGTGCCGGAATGACTCCTTCAGGGCATCTTGCGGGATGGCCTCGCCGAAGAATACGGCATCCGGCTTGAGCACGCCGGAACATTCGCAAAGAGGCGGAAGGAACGGGCTCGAGGCGATAATCTCCTGGAGCTGCTCGAATCCGTATTTGCGTCCGCACTTCAGACACCTGAAAATGAGCATATTCCCGTGGAACTCAATGACATGTCTGCTGCCTGCCTTCTGGTGCAGGTTGTCGATGTTCTGGGTAATGACGACCTTGACGATCCCCATCTCCTCCAGGGCGGAAAGCGCCAGGTGTCCCTGGTTGGGCCTGGCCTCCCACAAAGACAGCTCGCCCGAGGAATTCATCTCGATCAGGCACTTCCAGACCACATCGGGTTCGGCAAGAAAACGGGCGTAGAAGAAGAGGCTCGGGTCATAACGCTCCCAGATGCCGCCCGGAGACCTGAAGTCGGGAACGCCCGACTCGGTCGATATCCCCGCACCGGTGAGGACTACCGCATGCTTCGCGCTTAAGAGCAGATTCACGGCCTTCTCGATGAGGGAAAAATCCATGAATTGTGCATTACCTCAAGCAGGCCTATGGGGTCAAGGCGGATGGTGCTGTCTGAGCATAAGCACGGTGGGAGGAAAAAGATCGTTCAGTCTGGCTGCAATCTCCACGTCCTTCACGGTCTTGTCCCTTCCGAGAGTATATCGATGTACTGCTTGTATACATACATCTTGTCCCGCTTTTTTCCCGTGATCTCTTTCAGGATGCCGTGTTTCTCGAACTGATTCACGAGAAGTGATGCCGCCTGATAGGAGATGGAAAATGCCTCGGCAACATTCTTCACGGACATGTACGGGGTGTAGAAGAGCTTCTCCAGCAATCCCACAGCCAGCGGTGACGACATCTTCTTTTGCCAGAGCAGGTTCCGGTGGTTTGTCTGCAGTTCAAGGATCTTCTTCGCAGTCTCTATAGCCAGATCCGACACCTCAGTGACTCCCCTGAGGAAGAAATCCAGCCACTGTTCATAATTGCCGGAGTTTCTCACCATGGTGAGGCGGTCATAGTATTCCTGCCGGTTCTTCTTGAAGAAGTAGCTCAGGTAGAGCAACGGCTTGTGCAGGATTTCTTTCCAGTAGAGGTAGAAGGTTATGAGCAGGCGGCCTATCCTGCCGTTACCGTCGAGGAACGGGTGGATGGTCTCAAACTGATAGTGGATGAGGGCGCAGTTGATGAGGGCCGGGAAGTCGCTGTCGAGGTGAAGATATTTCTCAAGCTCACCCATGGCCTTGGTTGCCTCATGGGAAGGAGGAGGAACAAAGCTTGCATCTGCCAGGGTAGATCCCGGAGGGCCAATCCAATTCTGGGTTCTCTTGAATTCGCCTGGAGTCTTCTTTGAACCACGCACCCCCTTGAGCAGTACCTCATGGATCTCCCTGATGAGACGATTGCTCATGGGCAGGGTGTCCAGACGCTCCATACCGTAGTTGAGGGCCTTGATGTAGTTCACGACCTCATCCACATCATTGACCTTCTCGGGTGACTGTCCACTCTCGTACTGGAACAGGTCTTCAAGGGAGGCCTGTGTGCCTTCTATCTGTGAGCTGAGCACTGCCTCTTTCCTCACAAACATGGCAATGAAGAGATCCACATTGGGCAGAATATCACCGAGGCTGTCCAGTCTGGCTAAGGCCCTGTCTGACTGGGAGAGCAGCTTGGGCAGGTTCCTGCCGAACTGGATGGGCGGATCAGGAGGGAGTGGACTGGGGATAAATGCCTTGTATCCTGATGATTGCTGGATATATGCCCCGCTTCTCTTCATCTTCATTACAAACCTCTTATTCAAGGATTGTTGAACAGTATAGCCCCATGCTCAAGGTTATTCAAGAATAATTGAATAAGAGTGCCTTTCAGACTCTCTTATTAAACAATACTTCAATAGGAGGAGAGATCATTCCTTCCCAGTAACGGCCTTCACCTCAGCCAGGAGGTTGCCGAAGCCCGGTAGAGATCTCCATGCAGAGGACGATGGATCTGGACTTCATGGTCCCCAATCCGCCGCGTATCCAAAAGGATGTTGATGTCTCCCGGATCCTGGAAAGGCTTGGGTTCGATAGGAATATTTCGATACATCTGATGGTTCTATTGTCCCATAGCCTGTTAAGCTTTCGGAATATCACCCGAAAAATATTTGTACCACCATGATGAAAAATGCGTACACGAGCCACCCTTCAAGGCCCATCAGGTATCTGCCACAAATCATCATCTGTATCCTCTTTGCATGCATCTTTCAGGGCAGAGCAGAGGCATTCAGCACGATCATGACCTACCGCATCAACTCCATCGATGAGCGCTTCGGATTGAGCAGGCAGGAGGTTACGGATGCCGTTCATGAGGCGGTCGCCATGTGGGAGAAGGCCGTCGGGCACAAGATCTTCCAGGAAGCCCCGGGCGGTTCCATCGAGATAGACCTGGTGTATGACAACCGTCAGGCAGTAACGGACAAGCTGAAAAACATCGGCAGGGGCATAGACAATGCAAAGGCATCGTATAATGAGCTCATGTCCCTGTACAATGATCTGAAACCTGAGGTGGCGAGGAAGAATGCCTCCTATTCAGCGCAAAATGATGCATACATGAGGCACCTGAATACCTATAGGGCTGAGCTTGATGCAGTGAATAAGAATGACACCGTCTCCAGGGGAACCTTTCAAAGTCTTTCCGGGCAGAAGCAGTCCCTCGATGCCGAGTTGGAAGGCCTTAAGGCTCAACAAGCGGACCTGCAGAAGACGGTGGACGACCTGAACAGTATTGTTGCAGACATCGGTTCCATAGCCTCAAACCACAATTCGCAGGTGATGAGCTACAATAACACAAGCAACGAAATGACCGGAGATGATCGCTTCCGGCCGCTATGAGAGGACCATGTTCAGGGAAAGCATAACCATTTTTTCTTTCAGCGGCCGCAACATGCTTGTGCGTACGCTGGCCCACGAGTTCGGCCATGCCCAGGGTCTCGAGCACAGCAAAAACCCGGGCTCCATCATGTATTACAGGATTATGTCCGATTGCAAAGGGCTTGCCCCTGAAGACATCGCTGCCATGCAGGCGCGGTGCGGCAATAACTTAAAACCAGCTGATTCAAGATAAACCACACAACCCTGGGCTAACAGGCCCGACACCCGTCAACAAACTTTACGGTTGCTCCACCTATCCCAAGTGCAAAGGGACACGGCGCATGAATCATGATTGATGATGGCTTCCAGAAGAATGTTGATTGTTGG